>NZ_CACSIS010000019.1:0-111864 GCF_902705905.1 Klebsiella sp. 18074
CAGAGACTTGGTATTCATTTTTCGTCCGAGGACGTTAAGAATCCATGTCACTTTGAGTGCCCACACAGATTGTCTGATAAATTGTTAAAGAGCAGTGCAACGCGGCTTTCGCTCACCGTTGCGAGGTCCCGTATAATACGTTTTCCTCATTCAGAGTCAAGCGTTTAATTTTGCTTTTTCTCTGTCGGCGTTCATCGCTGAACCCCGCTAACCCGGCGGCCTGTAAGCCGTTGTTCCGTGTCAGTGGAGGCGCATTATAGGGAGTTCTCCGACGTTGACAAGCCCTGTTTGCAAAAAACTTTTCAACCGCCTCTTTTTTCACCAAAATGCGCCGCAGAGTGGCAAAAAACCGGCGTTTTGCCGTTTTAAACAACGAAACGCTCCGCCTGGTGGCATACTGATAGAGTAGAAAAGAGAAAGGAACGGCATTTATGTCTTTAAGCGCACAGCAACTGGCGGCACAGAAGAACATCTCCTGGGTACTGGCGGAGAAACTGGCCCAAAAAATTCTGACCGGCGAATATCAGCCGGAAAGCATTCTCCCCGGCGAAATGGAGCTGGGCGAGCAGTTCGGCGTGAGCCGAACTGCGGTACGAGAGGCGGTCAAGACGCTGACAGCGAAAGGTATGCTCTTGCCGCGCCCGCGCATCGGTACCCGCGTTATGCCACGCAGTAGCTGGAACTTTCTCGACAAGGAGCTGCTCTCCTGGTGGTTAACGGAAGATAACTTCGAAGAGGTGGTGACCCACTTCCTCGTCATGCGCAGCAGCCTCGAGCCGCAGGCCTGCTTTCTGGCTGCCACCCTGGGCTGCGCGGAGCAGAAGGCGCAGCTCAATAGCTTAATGGAAGAGATGGGCGAGCTGAAAAGACGCTTCCAGCGCGAGCGCTGGATTGAAGTCGATATGGCCTGGCATGAGCACATCTATGAAATGAGCGGTAATCCCTTCCTTATCTCTTTCGCCTCGCTATTCCATTCGGTCTATCACACTTACTTCACTTCTATTACTCAGAATGAGGTGGTGAAGCTGGATCTCCATCAGGCAATTGTTGACGCGATTCTGAGCAGCGACGGTCCGCGAGCGCTCAGCGCCTGCCAGGCCCTGCTGAGCGCACCAAACCATTCAGGTAAATAAAGGGTTCCGCATGACCGAGAAGAAAGGGCGTAGTATGGCAGGACTGCCGTGGATTGCGGCGATGGCCTTTTTTATGCAGGCTCTGGACGCCACCATTCTGAATACCGCCCTTCCGGCAATAGCCCATAGCCTCAACCGTTCGCCGCTGGCAATGCAGTCCGCGATCATCAGCTATACGCTAACGGTAGCGATGCTTATTCCGGTCAGCGGGTGGCTGGCCGACCGCTTCGGTACGCGGAAAGTGTTTATTATTGCCGTTGGCCTGTTTACGCTCGGCTCCCTCGCCTGTGCGCTTTCCGGCTCCCTGATGGAGCTGGTCATCTTTCGCGTCATTCAGGGGGTTGGCGGCGCGATGATGATGCCGGTCGCGCGGCTGGCATTATTGCGGGCCTATCCGCGCAGCGAGCTGCTGCCGGTGCTGAACTTCGTGACGATGCCGGGGCTTGTCGGTCCGATTCTTGGACCCGTTCTCGGCGGCGTGCTGGTGACCTGGGCCAGCTGGCACTGGATTTTCCTGATCAATATTCCCATTGGCATTATTGGCATCCTTTATGCGCGTAAATGCATGCCGGACTTCACTACGCCACGCCGACGTTTCGATGCCCGCGGATTTTTGCTCTTTGGGCTGAGCCTGGTGCTGTTCTCCAGCGGTATCGAGCTGTTTGGCGAGAAAATCGTCGCCAGCTGGATCGCGCTGACGGTTATCGCCCTTAGCGTTCTTTTACTGCTGGCCTATATTCGCCATGCCCGCCGCCATCCAACCCCACTGATCTCGCTTTCTTTATTCAAGACCCGAACCTTTTCCGTCGGGATCGCCGGTAATCTGGCAACGCGTCTTGGTACGGGCTGCGTGCCGTTCCTGATGCCGCTGATGCTGCAGGTCGGTTTTGGCTATTCGGCAATCATCGCCGGCTGCATGATTGCGCCGACCGCCGTCGGCTCTATTATCGCGAAATCTACCGTTACGCAGATCCTGCGCTGGCTCGGCTACCGGAAAACGCTGGTAGGGGTAACGATATTTATCGGCCTGATGATCGCCCAGTTCTCGTTCCAGTCGCCCGCGATGCCCGTCTGGATGCTACTGCTGCCGCTCTTCGTTCTGGGGATGGCGATGTCCACTCAGTTCACCTCAATGAACACCATTACGCTTGCCGACCTCACCGATGATAACGCCAGCGGCGGCAACAGCCTGCTGGCGGTCACGCAGCAGCTATCAATCAGTCTCGGGGTGGCGATTAGCGCGGCGGTACTGCGCTTTTATGAAGGCTTTGACAACTCCAGTACCGTGGAGCAGTTCCACAATACCTTTATTACGATGGGCGCGATCACCGTCGTGTCCGCGCTGGTGTTTATGCTGTTGAAGGCGAAGGATGGCCGTAACCTGATAAAGGAACGGCACAAACGCTAGGCTGAACCGCGAACGATAAGCTCAGGCGTGAGCTGCACGCGCTGCTGCTGCTGTCCGGGATCGGCCATCCGGTGAATCAGCACATCAATCGCCAGCTCACCCAACTCATCCTTTGGCTGATGGATAGTCGTCAGCGGCGGCGTCATATAGCGGGCCAGCTCAATATCGTCATAGCCCACCAGCGCCATATCCTGCGGAATACGTAGCCCGGCCTGATAAAGCGACTGATATGCCCCAAATGCCATGGCGTCGTTGCCGACAAATACCGCCTGCGGGCGTTCCGATAAGGTCAGCAGCTCCTGCATCGCGCTGAATCCACCGCCAAATTCAAAGTCGCTGGTAATCACATATCCCTCAGCCACTTCCAGCCCGGCGCGGGACATCGCGGCGTGATAGCCCTCCAGGCGCAGCCGCGACGGCGTTTTATCCAGCGGACCGGCAATACAGGCAATCCGGGTATGACCCTGGTCTATCAGGTACTGGGTCGCCATATCGCCCCCCAGCAGCGAGTTATCCTGAATCAGATCGCTGTGGCCATCAAACGGCGCCCAGTCCATCATCACCGTGGGCACCGAAGGATAGCGCTGCATTATTTCTGGCGAAGGCTGATGCGTTTCGGTACAGAGCAGCAGTAAACCATCGACGCGCTTTTGCATCAGCGTTTCGAGATTACTGTTCATGCGCTGCTCGTCGCCTTCCGTATTGCATAGCACCAGGCTATAGCCGCGTTCAAAACAGCTACGCTCTACGCCGCGCACCAGCTCAGAATAAAACGGGTTGGTACTGGCGGTGATCAGCATACCGATGGTGCGGGTTTGATTGAGCTTGAGGCTACGCGCCAGCGCGGACGGCGCGTAGTTAAGATTTTTGATCGCCGCGTCCACTTTGGCGGTAATCGCCTCGCTGACGAAACGATCTTTATTAATGACGTGGGAAACCGTCGAGGTGGAAACGCCCGCCACGCGGGCCACATCCTTCATGGTAGCCAAGCGTTACCCCTGTTGACGTAAAAATTCGTCGATTTCTTTTCGCCATGGCACTGAAGGCTGCGCGCCTTTGCGGGTAACGGCAATGGCGGCGGCGGCATGGGCAAAGCGGATGGCCTCTGCCAGCGCAGTCCCTTCCAGTAATGCGGTGACCAGGGCGCCGTTAAAGGTATCACCCGCGGCAATGGTATCGATGGCCTGAACCTTAAAGCCCGGGACCCGGCGACCTTCGCCATCGTGGCTCACCCAGACGCCGCGGCTACCCAGCGTAATAATAACGGTACCGATACCTTTATGATGAAGCACGCTAGCCGCTTTGGCGGCATCGTCATCGTTTTCGACGCGAATACCGGTCAGCTTCTCCGCTTCCGTTTCGTTAGGGGTGATGATATCCACCAGCGCCAGCAGCTCATCCGACAGCTCGCGCGCCGGGGCCGGATTCAGCACCACGCTTGTTTGATGCTGATGGGCGATTTTGGCCGCCGCCAGCACGCTCTCCAGCGGCGACTCCAGCTGCATCAGCAGCGCATCGGCGTCGGCAATCCGCGCCTTCTCTGCCTCAACCTGAGCGACAGAAAGAGCGGCATTGGCGCCGGCATGAATGCCGATGACATTCTCACCTTCACCGTTAACAAAGATCAGCGCCACGCCGGTTGATTCATCTTTTACCGCGCGAACCGGCGCGATGTCGATGTTATCGCTCGCCAGCTGTCGGCGAACGCGCTCGCCGGTGTCGTCATCGCCGGTACAGGCGATAAACGCAATATTTGCCCCGCTGCGCCCGGCGGCAACGGCCTGGTTGGCCCCTTTACCGCCGAAAGCCACCTGATAGTGGTTACCGGTGACGGTTTCGCCCGGCGTCGGGAAAGATTTAAGGTTAAGAATGTGATCGGCATTGATGCTGCCAAGGACGACAAGTTTGCCTGAGGTTTTCATCATTTGAGTTCCCGGGAAAGCGCGCCACCGGACTCCGGTGGCGCATGCCCTGCTTTTCTTTTTTATGTTGTCCCTCGGACCGTTGCCGGCCCGAATCGCATATTACTGCTTAATGACCAGTTTCAGCTCAACCGGATAGCTGGCATCCACTTTTTCGCCCTTCAGCACTTTATCAGCAGTCTCGACGCCTTTCACGCCGATCTGCTCAGGCAGCTGGGCGATAGTCGCAGCCAGTTTGCCACTATTTACCGCTTTTTCGCCATCCGGAGTGCCGTCAAATCCAACCACCATCACATCGGATTTACCCGCCGTTTGTAAAGCGCGCAGCGCGCCCAGCGCCATTTCGTCGTTCTGAGCAAATACCGCCTGCACGTCCGGATGCGCCGTCAGCAGGTTCTGCATGACGTTCAGGCCCTTGGTACGGTCGAAATCTGCCGGCTGGCTCGCCAGCACGTTAAATTTGTGAGCCGCAACGGCCTGCTTGAAGCCTTCGCCACGCTCGCGCGCCGCGGATGTCCCTGCGATACCCTGCAGCTCAATAACCTTAGCGTTCTCACCCGCTTTCTTCGCAATATAGTCGCCGGCCATTTTGCCGCCGAGCACGTTATCAGAAGCAATATGGCTAACCACGTCGCCTTTCGCCGCCTGACGGTCAAGGGTAATAACCGGGATCTTCGCCTGATTAGCCATCTTCACGGCGTTACCTACCGCATCAGAGTCGGTGGGATTGATCAGCAGGAGCTTCGCGCCGCGTACCGTCAAATCCTGCACGTTGGCCAGCTCTTTCGCCGGGTTATTTTGCGAATCCAGCACCACCAGGTTGTAGCCCAGCTTGTCAGCTTCTTTCTGCGCCCCCTCTTTCAGGGAGACAAAGAACGGGTTGTTAAGGGTCGAGATAACCAGGGCAATGGTATCTTTCGCCATCGCGTTGGCGCTCACGGTCGCGCTTAAAGCAACAACAGATACCAGGGTCGCCAGTTTTTTCATATTCATAGTTAAGATGTCCTGTAGAGTTCTTAGTTACTGCTTTTTGTTATCTACCAGCACCGCCAGCAAAATGACCACCGCTTTAACGATCATCTGGTAATAGGAAGAAACGCCTAATAGGTTCAATCCGTTATTCAGGAAGCCGAGGATCAGTGCCCCAATCAGGGTACCGACGATGCGCCCCTTGCCGCCGGCCAGGCTGGTACCGCCCAGCACCACCGCCGCAATAGCATCCAGCTCATAGCCGGTCCCCGCCGTCGGCTGCGCGGAGGAGAGGCGCGCCACTTCGATAATGCCCGCCAGCGAAGCCAGCAGGCCGCACAGAGAATAGACGATGATTTTAACTTTATTCACGCTGATACCGGACAGGCGCGTGGCCGCTTCGTTGCCACCCAGCGCGTAGATATAGCGGCCCAGGCGGGTGTGGTGCAGCATGTACCAGGCGGCAAGGAAGACGATCGCCATAATCCACACCGGCGTCGGGATCCCCAGCGGACGGCCGATACCAAACCAGCCAAACAGATCGGCATTATCCGTAAACCCGGTATTCACCGGACTGCCGTTGGTGTAGACCATCGTCATGCCGCGCAGCAGCAGCATCATCACCAGCGTGGCAATAAAGGCCTGCACGCGCCCTTTCGCTACAATCACCCCGGTCACAGCACCGATGGCCGCACCCAGCGCCAGCGCTCCGGCAATCGCCACCAGCGCATTAACCTCCAGGCCGACAATCGATGCCGCAACCGCGCCGGTCAGCGCCAGCAGGGAGCCCACCGACAGGTCGATCCCCGAAGTGAGAATAACCAGCGTCATGCCGACCGCCATAATGGCGTTAACCGAAGTCTGCTGCAGGATATTGAACAGGTTATTGACGGTAAAAAAGTTGGGGCTCATGGTCGAGACAATCGCTATCAGCACCAGCAGAGCAATCAGCGATTTTTGCTCCATCAGCCATGCTTTAGTGAAATAGCGGCGACCAGCAGCAGCCTGGGTTGTCATCTTTTTTACTCCTGATTCACACGGTTAAGCTTGCCCACAGCGGCAGCCATCAATACTTCCTGGGTGGCCTGCTCGCGTGTAAATTCACCGCCGAGATGCCCTTCATGCATCACAATGATGCGATCGCTCATGCCTAACACTTCCGGCATCTCCGAAGAGACCAGAATGATGCTCAGACCATCGGCCTTAAACTGGTTAATCAGCTGGTAGATCTCTTTCTTCGCCCCAACGTCAACGCCGCGGGTAGGCTCATCAAGGATCAGGACCTTCGGGCGGGTCATCAGCCCGCGGGCAATGGCCACCTTCTGCTGGTTACCGCCGGAGAGCAGGCCGATCGCCTGCTCCATCGATGGCGTTTTGACATTGAACAGGCGGATAAAATCGCTTACCGCCTGCTGTTCATCTTTATGCTTCAGCCGGCCGCCGGCGTAGCTGAAGTAGCGCAGCGCGGTCAGCGACATATTTTCCTTCACCGACATGCCGAGGACTAAGCCATCGCGCTTGCGGTCTTCGGAGATATAAACGATGCCGTTTGCCAGGCCATCCTGCGGGGAGCGGGCGACCACTTCGCGCCCATCGAGGGTGACGGAACCGCTGCTGCGCGGCAGCGCGCCGTACAGAACCTTCATCAGCTCCGTCCGACCGGCCCCCATCAGCCCGGCGACGCCCAGAATCTCCCCCTGACGCAGAGTAAAGGAGACATTTTCCACGCCCGGCCCGCACAGGTTATCTACCTTGAGACGCACGGCGCACGGCGCTTTATCCAAACGCGGATACTGGTCTTCCAGCTTGCGGCCGACCATCATCTCAATCAGCAGGTCTTCATCCAGGCTCGCCACCTCGCGCTCGGCGATAAACTGCCCGTCGCGAAAGACGGTAACATCGTCGCAAATCTCGAAGATCTCTTTCATGCGGTGGGAGATATAGACGATCCCACGCCCCTGAGATTTCAGCTCGCGGATAACGCGGAACAGGGAGGCCGTTTCGGTGTCGGTCAGGGCATCCGTAGGCTCATCCATAATGATGACCTTCGACTCAAAGCTCAGCACCTTGGCAATTTCAACCATCTGCTGGTCGCCGATCGACAGATCGCCCACCAGCTTTTGGCTGTTAAAACGTAAATTCAGCTTCGCCAGCAGCTTGTCCGCTTCGGCATACATCGTTTTCCAGTCGATTTTGCCAAACCGGTTCACGAACTCACGGCCGAGGAAAATATTTTCCGCGATCGTCAGTTGGGGGATGAGGTTAAGTTCCTGGTGAATAATTCCGATCCCGGCTTCCTGAGAGGATTTCGGTCCGTTGAAGGTGGTCTCTTTTCCTAACCACGTTAAGGAGCCGGCGTCACGGGCGTAGATCCCGGTCAGCACCTTCATCATGGTGGACTTACCGGCACCGTTTTCGCCAACCAGCGCCATCACCCGGCCGGCATAAACGTTGAGCGCGGCGCCGGAGAGCGCTTTGACGCCTGGGAACGCTTTATCGATCCCTTTTAATTGCAATAAGGCTTCCATATCGGCGACCTCAGAACGTCACGCCGGCACAGAGAATGACGTTCGCAAACGGGGAACACTCCCCGCTGCGAATCACCGCCTGACTATCCGCGGTTTGTTTTTTAAACTGCTCATGACTGGTGTAACGAATTTCAATGGTGTTTCCCTGGTATTGCTGCAGCAGCTCAAGGTGAGTGAGCAACGTCGCATGGAGCTGCGGATTATGAGTTTTAATCTCTTCCGCAAGGATCGCCGCTTCAACCTGCATTTCCATCGTTACCACCTCCAGAACCTGCATAAAGGAGGGGACGCCCTGGGTTAACGCCATATCAATACGCGCGCTGCTGCGGGGTACCGGCAACCCGGCATCGCAGACCACCAGCGTATCGGTATGACCCAGGCGGGAGATAACCGAGGAAATATCAGCGTTAAGTACGGTGCCCTTTTTCATTTTTCTCTTCTGCTCCAGTAGCGAAACGTTTCGCTGAAGGAAGTATTGTCAAAATACGCGCAGAAAACCATCGCCAAAAGAGAGAAATGTGATCGCCATCGAAACGTTTCGCAAGCGTGGGGAGAGAAAAGCGAGCGCAGGCAAAAAACAATAAAAAGCCCTTCGCAAGGAAGGGCTTCGGAACATCAAATTTCGACCTGAGTACCCAGTTCAATCACCCGGTTAGGCGGGATCTCAAACTGATCCGGCGCCCGCAGGGCGTTGCGCTGCAGTAAGAGATAGAGCTTGCCGCGCAGCCGCAGATACCACGGCCGTTTGCCGATAATCAGCGATTCATGCGACATGAAGAACGAGGTTTCCATCATCCGACAGCTCAGCCCTTCCAGACCGCAGCGGTGGAAAACTTCTTCCACATTCGGCGTTTCGCGCCAGCCGTAGCTCGCCACCACGCGCCAGAACGACGGTGAGATTTGCTCGATCTGCACCCGGCGAACGTTGTGCACGTAAGGCGCATCTTCGGTCCGCAGCGTCAGCAGGATCACCCGCTCATGCAGCACCTTGTTGTGCTTGAGGTTGTGCAGCAGGGCAAACGGGATAACGTTCAGGGCGCGGGACATATAGACCGCCGTGCCCGGCACGCGGACCGGCGGCGATTTCTCCAGCGAAGAGATCATTGCTTCCAGCGAGTTGCCGTGTTCGTGCATCCGGCGCAGCAGGCGGAAACGCTCGCTCTTCCAGGTGGTCATCACGGTGAACATCACCAGGCCAAGGGTCAGCGGCAGCCAGCCGCCGGAGACGATCTTATCCAGGTTGGCCGAGAACAGCGGCAGGTCGATGCACATAAAGGCGATAAACAGCAGCGCCACGAAGAATTTATTCCAGCGCCAGTTTTGACGCGCCACGGTGGTGAACAGGATCGTGGTCAACACCATGGTGCCCGTTACTGCGATACCGTACGCCGCCGCCAGGTTGGAGGAGTGCTCGAAGCTGATAATCACAATGACCACCGAAACGTACAGCAGCCAGTTGATGAACGGGATATAAATCTGCCCGGATTCCATCTCGGAGGTATGGATGATGCGCATTGGCGACAGATATCCCAGGCGCACCGCCTGGCGGGTCAACGAGAAGACCCCGGAAATAACCGCCTGGGAGGCAATTACCGTCGCCAGAGCGGCGATAATCAGCATCGGGATCAGCGCCCATTCAGGCGCCAGCAGGAAGAACGGGTTTTTGATCGCCTCAGGATGCTTGAGCAGCAGCGCCCCCTGGCCGAAGTAGTTCAGCACCAGAGAAGGCAGCACCACGGAGAACCACGCTAAGCGGATAGGCAATTTGCCGAAGTGGCCCATATCGGCATACAGCGCCTCAACGCCGGTAATGGAGAGCACTACCGCCCCGAGGGCAACAAAAGAGACGGTCTTATATTCGAGGAAGAAGTGCACCGCCCAATAGGGATTGAGCGCCTGCAATACTTCCGGATTCGCAATGATGCTGCGCGCACCAAGCACCGCCAGCAGCAGGAACCAAATCAGCATAATCGGCGCAAACAGCTTGCCTACCATACTGGTGCCGTGCTTCTGGATGGCAAACAGCAGCGTCAGCACAATGATGGATATCGGGACAACCCAGGTATCCAGATTGGGCGCAATAATTTCCAGCCCCTCAATCGCCGACATCACCGAAATCGCCGGGGTGATCACCACCTCGCCATAGAAGAAGCTGCCGCCGATCAGCCCAAGGATAACCAGCACCGACGTCATTCGCGCGGACGTATTGCGTCCCGCCAGAGACATTAGCGTCAGGACCCCCCCCTCTCCGGCGTTGTCCGCCCGCATTACGAAGGTGATATATTTGAGTGATACGGTAAAAATTAACAACCAGAAAATTAGCGACAGAAAGCCAAAAACGGCATCACGTTCAACGCCAAACCCAAACTGACCTGACAGACATTCACGCAGTGTATACAGCGGGCTGGTGCCAATATCGCCGTACACCACGCCGATTGCCGCCAGCGTTACTGCCGGAAGCGATTGCTTATTATCAGAGCTCATAGACTAGTCTTTTCGTTTATACATATCATTTTTCAAGCTGCTTCTGCGCAGGTGGCGTCCAGAAATCCCGGTCACATAGCCGTGCGCCAGGGGATTTAATCCCTTGCTGCCTTGCCGCACCCTGAATGTTTTTGTGTATATAAAACAAATGTGTTCCCGGTCCTCAGGCTCACAAAAAGCGCACAGTATGCACGATTCTTTGCTGAATCGTACCCCTAACAGACACCATATTAACCTGGCTCAAAGAAAATAAATCGAATCTTCAGGCTATTACCACACCTAATCAAACATCTATACTCGACTCAATAACGACACATGAAAAAGCACGCAACTCAATTATGGCTCAATCACATTTACTGGCAGAAAGAATTTCCCGGCTCAGCGCAGCGCTGGAAAAAGGTTTGTTTGAACGCAGTCATGCGATACGGCTCTGTCTGCTTGCCGCGCTCAGCGGCGAGAGCGTGTTTTTGCTCGGTCCGCCGGGCATCGCCAAGAGCCTGATCGCCCGCCGTCTCAAATTCGCCTTCCAGCAGGCTCGCGCCTTTGAATACCTGATGACCCGCTTCTCTACCCCGGAAGAGGTTTTTGGTCCGCTATCAATCCAGGCCCTGAAAGATGAAGGCCGTTACGAGCGCTTAACCGCAGGCTACCTGCCGGAAGCGGAGATCGTTTTCCTCGATGAGATCTGGAAAGCCGGTCCGGCTATCCTTAACACCCTGCTGACCGCCATTAACGAACGCCACTTCCGCAACGGCGCCACCGAAGAGAAAATCCCGATGCGCCTGCTGGTGGCGGCGTCCAATGAACTCCCGGAAGCGGATAGCAGCCTGGAAGCGCTGTATGACCGAATGCTGATCCGCCTGTGGCTCGATAAGGTACAGGATAAAACCAACTTCCGCTCCATGCTGCTCAGCCAGCAGGATGAAAACAGTAATCCGGTGCCGGTTGCCCTGCAGGTCAGTAGCGAAGAGTTTGCGCAGTGGCAGCAGGATATCAGCGGCGTGAAGCTGACGGATAGCGTATTCGAGCTTGTCTATCAGCTGCGCCAGCAGCTGGAGACGCAGCCCAAGGCGCCCTACGTTTCGGACCGCCGCTGGAAAAAGGCCATTCGCCTGCTGCAGGCCAGCGCCTTCTTCAGCGGCCGCGATACCATCGCGCCCATCGACCTGATTCTGCTGAAAGACTGCCTGTGGCACGATATCGAAAGCATGAACCTGATGTCACAGCTGCTGGAAACCCTGATGACCAACCACGCCTGGCAGCAGCAGGCGATGCTGACGCGCCTCGGGGCGATCACCCAAAGGCGTATTCAGATCCAACAGCAGCACAGCGACAAAACCGCGCTGAAGGTTACGCGTCTCGGCGGCATGTTCAGCCGGAAAGCGCACTATGAGCTTCCCGCCGACGTAGAAGGGACAACGCTCCTTCTGCTGCTTCAGCAGCCGCTTAAGCTACACGATATGCAGGTCATCCATATTACGTTTACCCGTGAGGCGCTCTCCCACTGGCTGGAGAAGGGCGGCGAGATCCGCGGGAAACTCAACGGCATTGGTTTTGCCCAGCCGCTAGATATGGACGTCGATACCAGCCAACATCTGGTGGTGCGCGACGTCAGCCTGCAGGGCTCGCGGCTGGCTCTTCCCGGCAGCGAATCGCAGGAAAATATGCCTGCGGAAATTCGCCAGCAGCTGGAAGATCTCGATGACGAATGGCATCAGCAGCACAACCGCTTTAGCGAACAGCAAAAATGTCTGTTTATTCCCGGTGACTGGCTGGGACGTATCGAAGCCAGCCTGCAGGACGTCGGGGCGCAGATCAAACAGGCCCGTCAGCCATGACGCTGGATATGCTGAATGTCATGCTGGCAGTCAGCGAAGAGGGGATGATCGAAGAGATGCTGCTGGCGCTGCTGGCCTCCCCGCAGCTTGCCATTTTCTTTGAGAAATTCCCGCGGCTGAAAAACATTATCGCCGCCGATATCCCGCGCTGGCGTGAAGCCGTCAGAGCCAGGCTAAAAGAGACGCATATCCCGCCAGAGCTCGATGCCGAAGTGCAGAACTATCAGCGATCGCAGCTTCTTTCGACCTCTCAGTTCATCGTTCAACTGCCGCAAATTCTTACGCAGCTGCACAGGCTCGAATCCCCTTTTGCCGCCCAGGCCCAGCAGCTGGCGGATGATAACCCGCACTTTACGCCCGCGTTGCACACCCTGTTCCTGCAGCGCTGGCGCCTGAGCCTGGTGGTGCAGGCCACCACCCTTAATCAGCAGCTGCTGGATGAAGAGCGCGATCGGCTGCTCAACACGATGCAGGAGCGGATGACCCTCAGCGGCCAGCTCGAGCCGGTGCTGGTGGAAAACGATAACTCCGCAGGGCGCCTGTGGGATATGAGCGCAGGCGAGCTGAAGCGCGGCGATTATCAGCTGATCGTTCGCTACGGCGATTTTCTGACGCAGCAGCCGGAGCTGATGCAGCTGGCTGAACAGCTCGGGCGCTCGCGGGAAGCAAAATCGGTCCCCAAAAAGGATGCGCCGATGGAGGCCTTTCGCAGCCTCGTGCGCGAACCGGCAACGGTACCGGAACAGGTTGATGGCCTGCAGCAAAGCGACGATATTCTGCGCCTGCTTCCGCCGGAGCTGGCTACCCTTGGGATCACCGAGCTGGAGTTTGAGTTCTACCGCAAGCTGGTGGAAAAGCAGCTGCTGACCTACCGGCTGCACGGCGACGCGTGGCGGGAAAAAATCACCGAACGACCGGTTACCCGGCAGGATTTTGACGAACAGCCGCGCGGGCCATTTATCGTCTGCGTCGATACCTCAGGCTCAATGGGCGGTTTTAACGAACAGTGCGCCAAGGCGTTTTGCCTGGCATTGATGCGGGTCGCGCTGGCGGACAACCGGCGCTGCTTTATCATGCTGTTTTCCAGCGAAGTGGTGCATTACGAGCTCACCGGCCCGCAGGGGCTGGAGCAGGCGATTCGTTTCCTCAGCCAGCGTTTTCGCGGCGGTACCGATCTGGCCAGCTGTTTTCGGGCCATTATTGAGCGCATGCAAAACCCGCAGTGGGTGGATGCCGATGCGGTGGTGATTTCTGATTTTATCGCCCAGCGCCTGCCGGATGAGGTGATCAATAAGGTGGGGGAACTTCAGCGCAGGCACCAGCATCGCTTTCACGCGGTGGCGATGTCGGTGCATGGCAAACCCGGGATCATGCGCATCTTCGATCATATCTGGCGCTTTGATACCGGGCTGCGTAGCCGCCTGCTGAGGCGCTGGCGGCGTTAAGGTGCGGACTAAAGCAGGGCAGCGACGCTTTCACGGACCTGTGCAGGCCATACGCCGCACTGAACCTGTCCGATGTGGTCGAGCTGCAGCAGCAGCATCGTCAAGCGCGACTGACCGATACCGCCGCCGATGGTCTGCGGCATTTCGCCGCGCAGCAGCGCCTGGTGCCACTCCAGCTTCAGGCGATCTTCATCACCGGTGATCGCCAGCTGACGCTTCAGGGCCTCGGCATCGACGCGGATCCCCATAGAAGAAAGCTCGAAGGCATCTTCCAGAACCGGGTTCCACACCAGAATATCGCCGTTCAGGCCGGCAAAGCCTTCGGCAACCTCGGTGCTCCAGTCATCATAATCCGGCGCACGCACGTCGTGGCGCTGGCCATCGGTCAGCTTGCCGCCAATCCCGATAAGAAATACGGCGCCCAGCTCTTTGGCGATCGCCCGCTCGCGCCCTTTAGCGTCGAGATCCGGGTAGCGGCTCAGCAGATCCTGGCTATGAACAAACTGGATCCGTTCCGGCAGGAACGGCGTCAGGCTAAACTCTTTGCTGACGGCCGCTTCGGTCGCTTTGATTCCGGCATAGATGGCTTCTACGGTGGATTTCAGCGTCCCGTCGTGGCGTTCATCATCGCCCATCACGCGCTCCCAGTCCCACTGGTCAACGTAAACGGAGTGGATAGCGGTCAGACGGTCTTCATCGGGGCGAAGGGCCTTCATGTGCGTGTACAGCCCTTCGCCCGCGCTGAAGTCGTGTTGTCCCAGCGTTTGACGCTTCCATTTAGCCAGTGAGTGAACGACTTCAAACTGGGCATCCGGCAGCGTTTTCACTTTTACCTGAACCGCCTTCTCGCAGCCAGACAGGTTGTCCTGAGTCCCGTCCCCTACGCGGCTTAAAATGGGAGCCTGGACTTCGATCAGGCCCAGTTTGTCTTCCAGCTGGCGGGAAAAGTGAGACTTAACGAAGCTGATCTGGCGTTGTTTTGCGATATATGCGGTTTTCATTTTTATGACTCCTGCGTCCTGTTGCTATTGATTAAGCAACAAACCAGGGCATCAATTCAATAATCAAGCAACAAAAAGGCCAATACACTTTTGATTCATTAAAATATATGGCTAATATAGAAAGAATCATCAAACATCATAAGAAAAACCAATGGAAAATTATCAGATCGACAATCTGGACCGCGGCATCCTTGAAGCGTTAATGGCCAATGCGCGCACCGCCTACGCCGAACTGGCCAAACAGTTTGGCGTCAGCCCGGGGACTATTCACGTGCGCGTGGAGAAGATGAAGCAGGCGGGCATTATTACCGGCGCACGGATCGACGTGAATCCGAAGCAGCTCGGCTACGACGTGTGCTGCTTTATCGGCATTATCCTGAAAAGCGCTAAAGACTACCCTTCGGCGCTGGCCCGGCTCGAGAGCCTGGATGAGGTGACCGAGGCCTACTACACCACCGGCCACTACAGCATCTTTATTAAGGTGATGTGCCGCTCGATCGACGCCCTTCAGCAGGTACTTATCAACAAGATCCAAACAATAGATGAAATTCAGTCCACCGAGACGCTGATCTCCCTGCAAAACCCGATTATGCGCACCATCCGCCCGTGATCGGGCTTTTTTAATCCCACATTTTCCACAGGTAGATCCCAGCTCACACACAGCGTACAATGTGCCACACTGAATAAATGAGCGGACGATCATGGCAGACATTACTCTTATCAGCGGCAGCACCTTAGGCAGTGCGGAATATGTAGCAGAGCATCTGGCGGAAAAGCTGGAAGAAGCGGGCTACAGCAGCGAAATCCAGCACGGCCCACTGATTGAAGATCTGCCGACGGACGGGATCTGGCTGGTTATCTCCTCAACGCACGGTGCCGGCGATATTCCTGACAACTTGCTGCCTTTCTATGAAGCGCTGCAGGAGCAGAAGGCGGACCTTTCAGACGTACGCTTTGGCTCAGTCGGGATCGGTAGCCGTGAATATGACACCTTCTGCGGTGCAATCGACAAGATTGACGATGCCTTAAAGGCATGCGGAGCGAAACAGATCGGCGAAACGCTGAAGATTAACGTCCTCGATCATGAGATTCCGGAAGATCCGGCCGAGATTTGGCTGGGATCCTGGAAAAATTTGATCTGATTTTTGTAAAGATCGCCCGATCATCTGTGGATAACTATGCTTAAAACCACTGATCAACCGGTAGTTATCCAAAGCATAAGCGTTGACTGCTTTTTGAGCTGTGCATAACCCTTCATTTTGATCCCAGCTTATACGGAACAGGATCACCGATCATTCACAGAAAGTGATCCTCCTTAACCGATTGATCTTAAACCGCGGATCCGGCTTATCCACAGAAAGGGCCGATCCTAATAAGAGATCATAATAAAACAGATCTCTAAATAAAAGATCTTCTTTTAAATACTCAAGATCCCGGAGCTTTCTCGGAAGTCGAAAGTTGAGTAGAATCCACGGCCCGGGCTTCAATCCATTTTCAAACCGCTTTATGCGAGGCATACCACCATGTTTTATCAGGATCCTTTTGACGTCATCATCATTGGCGGGGGTCATGCAGGCACTGAGGCCGCAATGGCCGCAGCGCGTATGGGTCAGCAGACCCTGCTTTTGACACACAATATCGACACTCTGGGGCAGATGAGCTGCAACCCGGCGATTGGCGGCATTGGGAAAGGACACCTGGTAAAAGAAGTGGATGCTCTTGGCGGCCTGATGGCGAAAGCGATCGACCATGCAGGCATTCAGTTTAGGATACTAAACGCCAGCAAAGGCCCGGCGGTACGCGCCACTCGCGCTCAGGCAGACCGCGTGCTCTACCGACAGGCGGTACGTACGGCGCTGGAAAACCAGCCCAACCTGATGATCTTCCAGCAGGCAGTTGAGGATCTGATTGTCGAAAACGATCGCGTTGTCGGCGCTGTGACCCAGATGGGGCTGAAGTTCCGCGCCAAAGCGGTTGTCCTGACCGTCGGAACCTTCCTCGACGGCAAGATCCACATCGGACTGGATAACTACAGCGGTGGTCGTGCAGGCGATCCGCCAGCGATCTCGCTCTCCCGCCGCTTACGCGAACTGCCGCTGCGCGTCAGCCGTTTGAAAACCGGAACTCCGCCGCGTATTGACGCGCGCACCATTGATTTCAGCGTCCTGGCACAGCAGCATGGCGATGACCCGATGCCGGTATTCTCGTTCATGGGATCCGCGGATCAGCATCCGCGTCAGGTTCCGTGCTACATCACGCACACTAACGAGAAAACGCACGACGTCATCCGCAATAACCTCGATCGCAGCCCGATGTACGCCGGGGTGATTGAAGGGATCGGCCCGCGTTACTGCCCGTCGATCGAAGATAAAGTGATGCGCTTTGCCGATCGCAACCAGCATCAGATCTTCCTCGAGCCAGAAGGACTGACCTCCAACGAAATTTATCCGAACGGTATCTCCACCAGCCTGCCGTTCGACGTCCAGATGCAGATTGTTCGCTCAATGCAGGGTATGGAGAACGCCAAAATCGTCCGCCCGGGCTACGCCATTGAGTATGATTTCTTCGATCCGCGCGACCTGAAGCCGACGCTGGAAAGTAAATATATCCAGGGTCTGTTCTTCGCCGGCCAGATTAACGGCACCACCGGCTACGAAGAAGCCGCGGCCCAGGGCCTGCTTGCCGGTCTGAACGCCGGTCGCTTCTCTGCAGAAAAAGAGGGCTGGGCGCCGGGTCGCTCTCAGGCCTACCTTGGCGTGCTGGTGGACGATCTGTGCACCCTCGGCACCAAAGAACCGTACCGCATGTTTACCTCCCGCGCGGAGTATCGCCTGATGCTGCGCGAAGATAACGCCGATCTGCGCCTGACCGAACAGGGTCGAGAGCTGGGTCTGGTAGATGATGAGCGCTGGGCGCGCTTCAATCAGAAGCTGGAAAGCATCGAACTTGAGCGTCAGCGGCTGAAAACGAGCTGGGTCAACCCGCAGGCCGCAAGCGTCGAAGAAGTGAATGCTCACCTCACCGCGCCGCTCTCACGCGAAGCCAGCGGTGAGGATCTGCTCCGTCGTCCGGAGATGACCTATCAACAGCTGGTGCAGCTGTCGCCTTTCGCTCCGGGTCTGCAGGACTCACAAGCGGCTGAGCAGGTTGAGATCCAGGTTAAGTATGAAGGCTATATCGCTCGTCAGCAGGATGAGATCGAAAGACACCAGCGCAATGAAAACACCTTGCTGCCTGCTACGCTTGATTATCGCCAGGTCATTGGGCTTTCCAATGAGGTGATTGCCAAGCTGAACGATCATAAGCCGTCTTCAATCGGTCAGGCATCGCGCATTTCTGGCGTGACGCCTGCGGCGATCTCCATTCTGCTGGTCTGGCTGAAAAAGCAGGGGATGCTGCGCCGCAGCGCCTGATCCTCAGACAGGTTTTTTGGCGGATAGCATCCCGTTTTCCGCCTCGTTGTTCATCAGCCCGGTAAGCGTTTTCGCCTCCGGGCTCATTATTTTTAGATAGGTACCGACCGTGCTCAACAAACTTTCTCGTCTACTGGATGAAGCGGCTATTACGCTCACCGATCATCAGAAAAATCAGCTGGTAGCGTATGTTGGACTGCTGGATAAGTGGAACAAAGCCTACAATCTGACCTCCGTTCGCGACCCGAATGAGATGCTGGTGCGGCATATTCTCGACAGCATTGTCGTTGCACCCTATCTTCAAGGAAGCCGTTTTATCGATGTCGGCACCGGTCCAGGGCTGCCTGGTATTCCGCTGGCCATCGTACGCCCTGAATCCCATTTCACCCTGCTGGACAGCCTTGGCAAGCGCGTGCGCTTTCTCCGTCAGGTTCAGCATGAGCTAAAGCTTGAGAACGTGACGCCGGTGCAGAGTAGGGTAGAGGCGTTCCCGGCCGAGCCGCCGTTTGATGGCGTGATCAGCCGCGCGTTCGCCTCGCTGAATGATATGGTGAGCTGGTGCCACCATTTGCCGGCAGAAGAGGGGCGTTTTTACGCACTTAAGGGCGTGGCTCAGGAAGAGGAGCTCACCGATTTGCCAGCCGGATACGCGGTGAGCGAGGTGATTAAACTGCGTGTCCCTCAGCTGGAAGGGGAGCGTCACCTGGTGGTTATTAAATCAAAAATAATTTAATTTTTACCAAAAAATGTGGAAAAAATGTCACCTGCGGATGTTACAAAAATGAAGGTAACGCCGGGGTATTATCGGGAGGCATTTAACCATATTTTTACTATGGCTTTTCTGGCTGTTAACTTTTGCTGGTTCATTTACCAGAACAATAGTCAACTTTGAAAATATCAGCCCGCTACAAATCAAGGCGCTGAACAGGCATATACTTGTTAAATATTTATTATAAATGTCAATAAAACGTTTTTAATGTATGTAGGGTTGTTTTGGAAAAAGTCCCTGATTTTTATGTTGAATATCAAAAGGATGAAAATTCATTGTTTATGAACAAAATTAATTCAGCAAAACTCTAAATGTTTATAATGTGATCTAATGCACGCTTTATAGGCCGTGTTTTCTCGGTATTTGCAGTTTTGCATGATCGCTCACAGATTGGCAAAATGCAGGAAAAGTTGCCTGTCAGAAAATAATTAAACATTTATTCACTATTTTGCTACTTATTGTTTGAATTCACGGGTTGTCACCGTATAATTTGTCCGCTTTTTGATGCTTGACTCTTCGCCTCAAAGGACGTTTTATACGACACGCGACATACCTCGAAGGAAGCAGGAGTAAAAACGTGATGTCTGTGTCGCTCTTGAGTCGAAACGTTGCTCGTAAGCTTCTGTTTATTCAGTTACTGGCAGTAATAGCAAGTGGACTGCTGTTCAGCCTCAAAGACCCCTTCTGGGGCATCTCTGCAATATGCGGAGGTTTGGCGGTCGTTGTGCCAAACATAATGTTTATGATTTTTGCCTGGCGTCATCAGGCGCATACACCAGCTAAAGGCCGAATGGCCTGGACCTTCGCTATCGGTGAAGCTTCCAAGGTGTTGCTGACCTTCGCGCTCCTCGTGATGGCGCTGGCCGTTTTCAAAGTGGTATTTTTACCGCTGATCGTGACGTGGGTTTTGGTGCTGGTGGTACAAATTCTGGCACCAGCTGTAATTAACAACAAAGGGTAAAAGGCATCATGGCTGCAGAAAATATGACGCCGCAGGAATACATAGGACACCATCTGAATAACCTTCAGCTGGACCTGCGTACTTTCTCGCTGGTGGATCCGCACAACCCCCCGGCCACCTTCTGGACGCTCAACATTGACTCCATGTTCTTCTCAGTGGTGCTCGGTCTGTTGTTCCTTACCATTTTCCGTAGCGTTGCGAAGAAAGCGACCAGCGGAGTACCGGGTAAACTCCAGACGGCTATCGAGATGACCATTGGCTTCGTCCATGGCAGCGTTAAAGATATGTATCATGGCAAGAGCAAGCTGATTGCTCCGCTGGCCCTCACCGTGTTCGTCTGGGTATTCCTGATGAACCTGATGGACCTGCTGCCAATCGACCTGATTCCTTACATCGGTGAACACATTTTCGGCCTGCCTGCACTGCGCGTGGTTCCGTCTGCGGACGTTAACATCACCCTGTCGATGGCGCTTGGCGTGTTTATCCTGATTCTTTTCTACAGCATCAAAATGAAAGGCGTGGGTGGGTTCGTTAAAGAACTGACGCTGCAGCCGTTCAATCACTGGGCGTTCATTCCTGTCAACTTAATCCTTGAAGGGGTAAGCCTGCTGTCCAAACCGGTATCACTTGGTCTGCGACTGTTCGGCAACATGTATGCCGGTGAGCTGATTTTCATTCTGATTGCTGGTCTGTTGCCGTGGTGGTCACAGTGGATTCTGAATGTGCCATGGGCCATTTTCCACATCCTGATTATTACGCTGCAAGCCTTCATCTTCATGGTTCTGACGATCGTCTATCTGTCGATGGCATCCGAAGAGCATTGATTTTTACCAACATACTACGTTTTTATTGAAATAAACTGGAGACTGTCATGGAAAACCTGAATATGGATCTGCTGTACATGGCTGCCGCTGTGATGATGGGTCTGGCGGCGATCGGTGCTGCGATCGGTATCGGCATCCTCGGGGGCAAATTCCTGGAAGGCGCAGCGCGTCAACCGGATCTGATTCCTCTGCTGCGTACTCAGTTCTTTATCGTTATGGGTCTGGTGGATGCTATCCCGATGATCGCTGTAGGTCTGGGTCTGTACGTGATGTTTGCTGTCGCGTAGTAAGTTGTACGTAAGAAACCTAAGCCACAGAGTTAATTTAAGAGGTATTGTGCTGTGAACATGAACGCAACAATCCTCGGCCAGGCCATCGCGTTTGTTCTTTTCGTATGGTTCTGCATGAAGTATGTATGGCCGCCATTAATGGCAGCCATCGAGAAGCGGCAGAAAGAAATTTCTGACGGTTTGGCTTCCGCAGAACGTGCTCAGAAAGATTTGGGCCTTGCACAGGCCAACGCGACCGACCAGCTGAAAAAAGCCAAAGCGGAAGCCCAGGTGATCATTGAACAGGCCAACAAACGCCGTTCTCAGATCATGGACGAAGCGAAGGTTGAAGCAGAACAGGAACGAAGCAAAATCGTTGCCCAGGCTCAGGCTGAAATCGATGCCGAGCGTAAACGTGCTCGCGAAGAACTTCGCAAGCAGGTCGCGATTCTGGCTGTTGCTGGTGCCGAGAAGATCATCGAACGTTCCGTGGATGAAGCTGCTAACAGCGACATCGTGGATAAACTTGTCGCTGAACTGTAAGGAGGGAGGGGCTGATGTCTGAATTTGTAACGGTAGCTCGCCCCTACGCCAAAGCAGCTTTTGACTTTGCGGTCGAAAACCAACGCGTAGATAACTGGCAGGATATGCTGTCGTTTGCCGCCGAGGTCACGAAAAACGATCAAATGGCAGAGTTACTTTCTGGCGCTCTTGCGCCGGAAACGCTCGCAGATGCGTTTATCGCAATCTGCGGTGAGCAGCTGGACGCCAGCGGCCAGAACCTGATTCGGGTAATGGCTGAAAACGGTCGTCTTAAGGCGCTCCCGGATGTTCTCGAGCAGTTCGCGCATTTACGCGCACTGAGTGAAGCGACAGCAGAAGTCGAAGTGACTTCCGCAACGGCACTGAGTGACGAACAGCTCGCGAAAATCTCTGCCGCGATGGAAAAACGTCTGTCACGCAAAGTTAAGCTGAATTGCAAAATCGATAAGTCTGTAATGGCAGGCGTTATCATCCGCACGGGTGATACGGTCATTGATGGTAGCGTACGCGGCCGTCTTGAACGCCTTGCAGACGTATTGCAGTCTTAAGGGGACTGGAGCATGCAACTGAATTCCACCGAAATCAGCGAACTGATCAAGCAGCGCATTGCTCAGTTCAATGTTGTGAGCGAGGCTCATAACGAAGGTACTATTGTTTCTGTAAGCGACGGTGTTATCCGCATCCACGGCCTGGCCGATTGTATGCAGGGTGAGATGATTTCCCTGCCGGGTAACCGTTACGCTATCGCACTGAACCTGGAGCGCGACTCCGTAGGTGCTGTTGTGATGGGTCCGTATGCTGACCTCGCCGAAGGCATGAAGGTTAAGTGTACTGGCCGTATTCTTGAAGTACCGGTTGGCCGTGGCATGTTAGGCCGCGTGGTGAACACCCTGGGTGCACCAATTGACGGTAAAGGTCCGGTTGAACACGATGGCTTCTCGCCAATCGAAGTTATCGCACCGGGCGTAATCGAACGTCAGTCCGTCGACCAGCCGGTACAAACCGGTTATAAATCCGTCGATGCAATGATCCCAATCGGCCGTGGCCAGCGTGAGCTGATCATCGGTGACCGTCAGACCGGTAAAACCGCGATGGCAATCGATGCGATCATCAACCAGCGTGATTCCGGCATTAAGTGCGTCTACGTGGCTATCGGCCAGAAAGCGTCCACCATCTCTAACGTGGTACGTAAACTGGAAGAACATGGCGCGCTGTCCAACACCATTGTTGTTGTGGCGACCGCTTCTGAATCCGCAGCGCTGCAGTACCTGGCTCCGTATGCCGGTTGCGCAATGGGCGAATACTTCCGCGACCGCGGCGAAGATGCGCTGATCGTATACGATGACCTGTCTAAACAGGCCGTTGCTTACCGTCAGGTGTCCCTGCTGCTCCGTCGTCCGCCAGGACGTGAAGCATTCCCAGGCGACGTGTTCTACCTCCACTCCCGTCTGCTGGAGCGCGCATCCCGCGTTAACGCTGAATACGTTGAGAACTTCACCAAAGGTGAAGTGAAAGGTAAAACAGGTTCCCTGACCGCGCTGCCGATTATCGAAACTCAGGCTGGTGACGTTTCCGCATTCGTTCCGACTAACGTAATTTCCATTACCGATGGTCAGATCTTCCTGGAAACCAACCTGTTTAACTCCGGTATTCGTCCGGCGGTCAACCCGGGTATCTCCGTATCCCGTGTTGGTGGTGCTGCTCAGACCAAGATCATCAAGAAACTGTCCGGTGGTATTCGTACCGCTCTGGCACAGTATCGTGAACTGGCTGCGTTCTCTCAGTTCGCATCCGATCTGGATGAAGCAACCCGTAAACAGCTGAGCCATGGTCAGAAAGTAACCGAGCTGCTGAAACAGAAACAGTATGCTCCGATGTCTGTAGCACAGCAGGGCCTGGTTCTGTTTGCTGCGGAACGCGGTTACCTCGAAGATGTGGAACTGGCGAAAATCGGTAGCTTCGAAGCCGCTCTGCTGGCTTACGTTGACCGTGACCACGCTCCACTGATGCAAGAAATCAACCAGACCGGTGGCTATAACGACGAAATCGAAGGCAAGCTGAAAGGCATCCTCGATTCCTTCAAAGCAACCCAGTCCTGGTAACGTCTGACGGTCTGTCCTAGGGCAGGCCGTTAGGCATTGAGGAGAAGCTCATGGCCGGCGCAAAAGAGATACGTAGTAAGATCGCAAGCGTCCAGAACACGCAGAAGATCACTAAAGCGATGGAAATGGTCGCCGCGTCCAAAATGCGTAAATCGCAGGAACGCATGGCAGCCAGCCGCCCTTATGCTGATACCATGCGCAAAGTGATTGGTCACCTTGCCACCGGTAATCTGGAATATAAGCACCCTTACCTGGAAGAACGCGAAGTCAAACGCGTGGGCTACCTGGTGGTGTCCACTGACCGTGGTCTGTGCGGCGGTTTGAACATTAACCTGTTCAAAAAAGTGCTGGCAGATATGAAAGCATGGTCCGATAAAGGCGTTCAGAGCGAACTCGCGATGATCGGCTCCAAGGGCGTGTCTTTCTTTAATTCCGTTAGCGGTAACGTGGTTGCTCAGGTGACAGGAATGGGCGATAACCCTTCCCTGTCCGAACTGATCGGCCCGGTAAAAGTGATGTTGCAGGCCTACGATGAAGGCCGTCTGGACAAGCTGTATGTTGTCAGCAACAAATTTATTAACACCATGTCTCAGGCTCCGACCATTACTCAACTGCTGCCGCTGCCGGCATCAGAAGACGAGGATCTGAAGCGTAAATCCTGGGATTACCTGTACGAACCTGATCCGAAAGCGCTGCTGGACACCCTGCTGCGTCGTTACGTCGAGTCTCAGGTTTATCAGGGCGTGGTAGAAAACCTGGCCAGCGAGCAGGCCGCACGTATGGTGGCGATGAAAGCCGCGACCGACAATGGCGGCAGCCTGATTAAAGAGCTGCAGTTGGTATACAACAAAGCTCGTCAGGCCAGCATTACTCAGGAACTCACCGAAATCGTCGGTGGTGCATCCGCGGTATAACCAGGTTAATTCGTAGAGGATTCAAGATGGCTACTGGAAAAATTGTCCAGGTAATCGGCGCCGTGGTTGACGTCGAATTCCCTCAGGATGCCGTACCGCGTGTGTACGATGCCCTTGAGGTTATGAATGGTAACGAGAGCCTGGTGCTGGAAGTTCAGCAGCAGCTCGGGGGTGGTATCGTCCGTACCATCGCCATGGGTTCTTCCGACGGTCTGCGTCGTGGTCTGGATGTTAAAGACCTCGAGCACCCAATCGAAGTCCCAGTAGGTAAAGCAACGCTCGGTCGTATCATGAACGTACTGGGCCAGCCTATCGACATGAAAGGCGATATCGGTGAAGAAGACCGTTGGGCGATTCACCGTGCAGCACCTTCCTATGAAGAGCTGTCAAGCTCCCAGGAACTGTTGGAAACCGGCATCAAAGTAATGGACCTGATTTGTCCGTTTGCGAAGGGTGGTAAAGTTGGTCTGTTCGGTGGTGCCGGTGTAGGCAAAACCGTAAACATGATGGAGCTTATCCGTAACATCGCTATCGAACACTCCGGTTACTCCGTATTTGCGGGCGTGGGTGAACGTACTCGTGAGGGTAACGACTTCTACCACGAAATGACCGATTCCAACGTACTGGATAAAGTATCCCTGGTTTACGGCCAGATGAACGAGCCACCGGGAAACCGTCTGCGCGTTGCTCTGACCGGTCTGACCATGGCTGAGAAATTCCGTGACGAAGGTCGTGACGTACTGCTGTTCGTCGATAACATCTACCGTTATACCCTGGCCGGTACAGAAGTATCTGCACTGCTGGGTCGTATGCCTTCTGCGGTAGGTTATCAGCCGACTCTGGCCGAAGAGATGGGCGTTCTTCAGGAACGTATCACTTCAACCAAAACCGGTTCTATCACCTCCGTTCAGGCGGTATATGTACCTGCGGATGACTTGACTGACCCATCTCCAGCCACCACCTTTGCTCACCTGGATGCAACCGTGGTACTGAGCCGTCAGATCGCGTCTCTGGGTATCTACCCGGCCGTTGACCCGCTGGACTCCACCAGCCGTCAGCTGGATCCGCTGGTTGTTGGTCAGGAACACTACGACACCGCGCGTGGCGTACAGTCTCTGCTGCAGCGTTACCAGGAATTGAAAGATATCATCGCAATCCTGGGTATGGATGAGCTTTCCGAAGAAGATAAACTGGTTGTAGCACGTGCGCGTAAGATCCAGCGCTTCCTGTCTCAGCCATTCTTCGTAGCAGAAGTCTTCACCGGTTCTCCGGGCAAGTTCGTCTCGCTGAAAGATACCATCCGTGGCTTTAAAGGCATCATGGACGGCGAGTATGACCATCTGCCAGAGCAGGCGTTCTACATGGTTGGCACTATCGACGAAGCTGTGGAAAAAGCCAAAAAACTTTAACGCCTTAATCGGAGGGTGATATGGCAATGACTTACCACCTGGACGTCGTCAGCGCAGAGAAGCAAATGTTCTCTGGTCTGGTCGAGAAAATCCAGGTAACGGGTAGTGAAGGTGAGCTGGGTATTTTCCCGGGTCACGCCCCGCTGCTCACCGCCATTAAGCCTGGTATGATTCGCATCGTTAAACAGCACGGTCATGAAGAGTTTATCTATCTGTCCGGCGGCATTCTTGAAGTGCAGCCTGGCAGCGTGACCGTACTGGCTGATACGGCAATTCGTGGCCAGGATCTCGACGAAGCACGAGCCCTGGAAGCGAAACGTAAAGCGGAAGAGCACATTAACAGCTCTCACGGCGACGTAGATTACGCTCAGGCGTCTGCGGAACTGGCCAAAGCGATCGCCAAACTGCGCGTTATCGAATTGACCAAAAAAGCGATGTAACACCGGCTTGAAAGTTAAAAGGCCAGTCTGGTTTCCAGGCTGGCTTTTTTTATGGTTTCGTTTCAGTATTTTCAAAACTAAAAAGATATTTTAAAAATTTTGTGATGATAGTCTCATTTTTGTTGATTGCTCAAAAAATGAGGCGTAGACTTGTTTTTGTGATGCGTATCACAAAAAAAATCTATCAAAACGAATCTCTATTCAGGAAGTCATCATGAAACTGCTCAATAAAATCATCGCCTTCTTCAGCACTATGAACGTGACCTTCGGTACCTTCAATAACTAAGAAGCCCACTCTCCGGCCTGCATTTGCGCTGTACCGCTAACTAAAACGACAACACATGCGGTGTGAAGCAGGAAAGAAAGTAAAAGGTCGCCCGCGGGCGACCTTTGTATTTTAGGGCCAGTATCAGGAGCGAGGCTGGCTGCGGCTGAGGAAATCACCGGTATTGAAACGGCCATCCGCATGGCGCAGCAGCGGGTCCGGCAGCGCCAGCGTTTGATAGTCGTCGCTCTTAATGCTTTTTCCCTGGGCGTTGATGCTCTTACCGTCGTGGATAAAATAGTTGCTGTCGTCGATATTGCCGACCACGGCATCATCGTATTTTCCCGGCTGGCTGCGCAGGGAGATATTGCCGCTAAACGCGCCCTGAGTCTCGGGTTTACCGTACGGGCTAGGGCGGAAGATGTAGTTAAAGCGCTGATTATCCACCGCCACATTGTTGACCACCATCAGCCTGCCGGGGTTGAAGTTATCCGTAAAACCGTCCAGGTGATTACCTATCGCAATGCTGTTGCGCACCTCATGCGCCACCGGCTGCCCTTCCCCACCCAGCTTAAAACCATTGCTGGTGTTATTACGGGCAATTGAGTTCTCGATCGTCACAACGCCGTTGGCCCCATCTTCAATCTTGTTGAACAGGTCAAATCCGTCGTCGATATTATCGTAGGAGTAGCACCCTTCGAGCCGGTTTCCCTCACCGACCCGCATTTTGACCGCAAACCCATCGGCGTTGATCTTGCCCGGATCTTCATTGCTGAACGATTCGGAGTTGACCACCCGATTGTAGCTGGCCCACAGCGGGCGCCCCACCTCCGGCGGAGAGGAAATTTGAATTCCGGTATCGTCGTTGCGATAAGCGGTGACGTTCTCAATCAGATTATGGCTGCCCTGCACCCGCAGGCTTTTATCGGTGACGGAGATCCCCTTGATATGCCAGTAGCTGGCGTCGAGCTGCAGGCCGTGAATAACCGCCTTTCCGTCGGCCCGCAGCGTCTTAGGTTGCCCTTTGAGCCCGCTGGTGCTGAGCGGGATCTGCGTTTGCGGATAGTCCCCGGTGGCTAAGATAAGCGTGCCGCCGGCGGGCAGTAGATCCACGCCGCGGGAGAGAGTGAGCGGATCGTCAGCCGTTCCGCGAGCGTTCTCCTGCCCTTGCGCAGAAACGTAGAGGGTACGGCCTTCGACGCCGGCGCTGCGTTCAACCGTCAGCGTTTGCGCCACCGGCTTGCCGCTGGTGGCCGGCGTAAACAGCACCTCGAAGGTGTTCTTGTCTTTGAGCGTGGCGGGTTGCGTAAACATCTCCCCGGCTTTGACGGCGATGTCCTTGCCGATGATGACTTCGTCCTGACGGACGGTGAAGCGCCCGTCATAGTTAGCCCGCGCCTGCAGAATATACTCCGCGCTCTGGCTTTGGGCGCCAGAGGCAATCTGCATCACAACCGGCCAGGCTTTCGCGATATAGGGCGGAGAAGCCTGCGTCCTGGCTGCTGAAGTCGTCAGCGAGGCGTTGCTGATGGTGATTTTGGCATTACGCGAGGCGAAAAAGCCGACATAGTAATGGTCTTTATCCTGCTGGGCGATCGTGTCGCTGCGGGGAACCTTCTTGCTTACCCATTCGCTGCTGCCCGTCGGCGCCCATGAGGTGATGAAACCGTCGTTAGTGCGTTCCAGCTTGAGCTGAAAGGCTGGGGTTTGCTGGAGATCGATATTCTCTTTGTAGCTCTGCCTGGTAATAGAAGAACCGGCATTGCCCCAGGGCTGGGAAATCCCTTCTCGGCCGATCGCCTGCAGTTTTATATGCGAATGATCTTTCTTATCCTGGGTCACGATCGCGTTCATGAGCATATTCGATGCTGCCGGAAACTCTTCATAGCCCACCTTTAAAGGCTGCTGGCGCGGCAGACCGATAACATCACGCACCAGCAGCCCGGCGCCTTCCTGCGCTGCCGGACGGGCGCCGTTCTCCGGACCGAACTGATCCACCGTGACCGTCGCCTGCAGGATAAAGTTTTGGCTAACCGGCAGCATGGTATAAAAGAAGGTCAGGCCGTCATGCGAATTCGCGATCTTGCCTCCCCGACTCTCGATGGTGACGGGAGCGCTGAGATCGACAGTATCCTGGGGCGTCAGCTTTTTACCTGCTATCGTAACGTCATTCACCCCAATTTTTTCCGGCAGGACGTTGGAGGAGAAGTTAACGTCGGTTGATTGACCAAAAGTGATACCTCGCCAGACATGAGCCTCGCCAGCGTGCAGCGGCAATGCGATAATTGAGCTACAAAGGGCTAATGCCAAAGGGATTTTTTTATTCATTTTTTTCTCCAGAGTAAATAATGAGCAGCATTATCATTATAATGAAACGGTGTTTCTATTTGCTGTGTCACAATAAATGAATAATAAAACTATGTTTTAATTTTGTGTTTTCGCTTTATTCAGGCGTCGAAAAAACAGCAAAAGCAGAGGGATAGCAAATATTCATCTCTCTTATCGGGTTTTTTCGGAGGTAAACTGATTTGCAGTGACTAAAAATAGCGCCATAAAATGGTGTATAGCGTTGAGCCTGAGCGTTTTATCCTCGTCTCGTTTTATGATGAAAAATATGTAGTAATTTCAACGTGAAAGGCTTTTACTTTTCGTTCTAACAGCTGTCAGGATGCGTATGTCAAACAGTGCGATGAGCGTGGTTGTCCTTGCCGCAGGCAAAGGGACCCGCATGTATTCCGATCTTCCCAAGGTGCTGCACGCCCTGGCTGGGAAGCCAATGGTTCAGCATGTCATTGATGCTACTAAAGATTTAGGCGCCTCTTCCGTACACCTTGTGTATGGCCACGGCGGCGATCTGCTGCGTCAAACGCTGCATGAAGACAACCTTAACTGGGTTCTGCAGGCGGAACAGCTGGGAACCGGCCATGCGATGCAGCAGGCGGCACCTTTCTTTGCCGATGATGAAGACATCATGATGCTGTACGGCGACGTCCCGCTGATCTCCGTCGATACCCTGCAGCGCCTGCGCGCCGCCAAACCGCAGGGCGGGATTGGCCTGCTGACGGTAAAGCTGGACGATCCGAGCGGCTATGGACGCATCACCCGTGAAAACGGCAGGGTAAGCGGCATCGTTGAGCATAAAGATGCCAGCGAAGCGCAGCGTCAAATTCAGGAAATCAACACCGGGATCCTGATCGCTGGCGGCGCGGATTTAAAACGCTGGCTGGCTAAGCTGACGAATAACAACGTCCAGGGCGAATACTACATTACCGATATCATCGCCATGGCATATCAGGAAGGCCGGGAAATCGTTGCCGTCCATCCGCAGCGTTTAAGCGAAGTTGAAGGCGTCAACAACCGCCTGCAGCTCTCCCGCCTCGAGCGCGTTTATCAGTCTGAACAGGCGGAAAAACTGCTGTTGGCGGGCGTGATGCTGCGCGATCCGGCACGTTTTGATCTCCGCGGCACCCTGACGCACGGGCGCGACGTTGAGATTGATACTAACGTTATCCTTGAGGGCAACGTGGTGCTGGGCGAACGGGTGAAAATTGGCACCGGCTGCGTGATTAAAAACAGCACCATCGGCGATGACTGCGAAATCAGCCCGTACTCGGTGGTGGAAGATGCCCACCTGCAGGCTGCCTGCACTATCGGACCTTTTGCGCGTTTGCGTCCGGGGGCGGAGCTGCTGGAAGGCGCGCACGTCGGCAACTTTGTCGAAATGAAGAAAGCGCGTCTGGGTAAAGGTTCGAAGGCGGGACACCTCTCCTACCTTGGCGATGCGGAAATCGGCGATAACGTCAATATCGGTGCAGGTACCATCACCTGTAACTATGACGGCGCCAATAAATTTAAAACCATCATCGGCAACGACGTGTTTGTCGGCTCGGACAGCCAGCTGGTGGCGCCCGTAACCGTAGGCAACGGCGTGACGATTGCCGCCGGTACGACGGTAACCCGCGATATCGCTGATAATGAATTAGTATTAAGCCGCGTGCCGCAGGTCCATAAGCAGGGCTGGCAGCGTCCGGTGAAGAAAAAGTAGGTCATTTATCCCTCGTCCTTTTGGGATGAGGGCCGGGGTGAGAGGATAAAATAATCCTCCCCCCACGGCAGTAACCATAAAAATAGCCCCACTCTCTACAAGGCTCGGGGCGCCCGAAAAGGGCATTACCCAACGGCAAATGCGTTGGGTAAAACACAGGTCAGCGACAACGCATGGCATAACGCCATTATCAGGAAATTTAACTATGTGTGGAATTGTTGGCGCAGTCGCGCAGCGTGATATTGCTGAAATCCTTATCGAAGGTTTACGTCGTCTGGAATACCGTGGCTATGACTCTGCCGGTCTGGCAGTGGTTGATAACGAAGGACATATGTCCCGCGTTCGTCGGCTTGGTAAGGTACAGATGCTGGCTCAGGCGGTAGAAGAGCAGCCGTTGCACGGCGGTACGGGGATTGCCCATACCCGCTGGGCGACCCACGGCGAGCCGTCCGAGAGCAATGCGCATCCGCATGTTTCTGAACATATTGTGGTGGTCCACAACGGGATCATCGAAAACCATGAACCGCTGCGCGAGCTGCTGCAGTCGCGCGGCTATATTTTCGTATCAGAGACTGATACGGAAGTGATTGCTCACCTGGTGCACTGGGAGCTGGAGCAAGGTGGTACCCTGCGGGAAGCCGTTCTGCGCGCCATCCCACAGCTGCGCGGCGCTTACGGTACCGTGATCGTGGATACCCGCGACCCGAGCACCCTGCTGGCCGCTCGTTCAGGCAGCCCGCTGGTTATCGGTCTGGGGATGGGGGAGAACTTCATCGCCTCCGATCAGCTGGCGCTGCTGCCGGTGACCCGCCGCTTTATCTTCCTCGAAGAGGGTGATATCGCGGAAGTTTCCCGCCGCTCGGTGGTGGTGTTTGATAAGTCAGGCGCGGAGGTTAAACGCCCGGATATCGAATCCAACCTGCAGTACGACGCGGGCGATAAGGGTATCTACCGCCACTACATGCAAAAAGAGATCTACGAGCAGCCGAACGCAATCAAGAACACCCTCTCCGGGCGCATTAGCCACGGAGAAGTCGATCTGAGCGAACTGGGCGTGAACGCCAACGAGATGCTGTCTCAGGTTGAGCATATCCAGATTGTCGCCTGCGGTACTTCGTATAACTCCGGGATGGTTTCTCGCTACTGGTTTGAAGCGCTGTCCGGCGTGCCGTGCGATGTCGAAATCGCCTCTGAATTCCGCTATCGCAAATCGGCAGTACGCCGCAACAGCCTGATGATCACGCTCTCCCAGTCCGGCGAGACGGCGGATACGCTGGCCGCCCTGCGCCTGTCGAAAGAGCTGGGATATCTTGGCTCTCTGGCTATTTGCAACGTCCCTGGCTCGTCGCTGGTTCGCGAGTCCGATCTGTCGCTGATGACCAAAGCGGGCACCGAAATCGGCGTGGCTTCCACCAAAGCCTTCACCACTCAGCTAACCGTGCTGCTGATGCTGGTGGCGAAGCTGGCGCGTCTGAAGGGCCAGGATGCGGCGATTGAGCACGATATCGTGCACGGTCTGCAGGCGTTACCGAGCCGAATCGAACAGATGCTGTCGCAGGACAAGCGTATTGAAGCGCTGGCGGAAAGCTTCTCTGATAAGCACCACGCGCTGTTCCTCGGCCGTGGCGATCAGTACCCTATTGCCCTTGAAGGGGCGCTGAAGCTGAAAGAGATCTCTTATATCCACGCGGAAGCCTACGCTGCCGGCGAGCTGAAGCACGGTCCTCTGGCCCTGATTGACGCCGAGATGCCGGTTATTGTGGTCGCACCGAACAACGAACTGCTGGAGAAACTCAAATCCAACATTGAAGAAGTTCGCGCCCGCGGCGGCCAGCTGTACGTCTTTGCCGACGGTGATGCTGGCTTTAGCAGTAGCGACAATATGCATATCATTCAGATGCCGCATGTTGAAGAGGCGATCGCGCCAATCTTCTACACCGTGCCGCTGCAGCTGCTGGCCTATCACGTGGCGCTGATTAAAGGCACCGACGTTGACCAGCCGCGTAACCTCGCAAAATCGGTGACCGTAGAATAAAGCACAACGCATCACACAAGGGCTGCCAACTGGCGGCCCTTTTTATTACCTGCAGAGTGTTTTCTATTGTGATAGTCAAAAAATTCGGCTGCGCTGGTTTATGACAAACTGTCATCTTTGACGATGATTTCAGCTGTCATAAAAAGAAAATTTTTCTGCAAAACTACGGTCACTTAACTAATTAACATTATGATTTATAATGTTTTTATTTTCTTCTGTTCTTCATCTTTTCGCCTGTCATAAAACTGTAATAATTCGTACATTTTACTGTCACCTCTTTGTCCTATTTTGCTCACCATAGCCTCGAAACAACGATTTACGAATCCAGCAGGAGACATTATGAACGTTATGCGTACCACCGTCGCAACAGTTGTCGCCGCGACCTTATCTATGAGCGCTTTTTCTGCATTTGCAGCAGCAAGTCTGACAGGCGCAGGCGCAACTTTCCCTGCGCCGGTGTATGCCAAATGGGCTGATACTTATCAGAAAGAAACCAGCAATAAAGTGAACTACCAGGGCATCGGCTCTTCCGGTGGTGTAAAACAAATTATTGCCAACACCGTTGATTTCGGTGCTTCTGATGCTCCTCTGGCTGACGACAAGCTGGCTCAGGAAGGTTTGTTCCAGTTCCCAACCGTTATCGGCGGCGTGGTGCTGGCCGTTAACCTGCCAGGCGTGAAGTCCGGCGAGCTGGTGCTGGACGGTAAAACGCTGGGTGACATCTACCTGGGCAAAATTAAGAAGTGGGATGACGAAGCGATTGCCAAACTCAACCCAGGCAAGAAGCTGCCGGCACAGAATATTGCCGTGGTTCGTCGTGCTGATGGCTCCGGTACCTCCTTCGTCTTCACCAGCTACCTGGCGAAAGTGAACGAAGAGTGGAAATCCAAAATCGGCGCAGGCTCTACCGTTAACTGGCCGACCGGTCTGGGCGGTAAAGGTAACGACGGTATCGCCGCTTTCGTTCAGCGTCTGCCGGGTTCCATTGGCTACGTTGAGTACGCCTATGCGAAACAAAACAACCTCGCCTACACCAAGCTGCTGTCTGCCGACGGCAAGCCGGTTAGCCCAACGGAAGATAACTTCGCGAACGCCGCGAAAGGTATCGACTGGAGCAAGTCTTTTGCTCAGGACCTGACTAACCAGAAAGGTGAAAATGCATGGCCGATCACCTCAACCACCTTTATCCTGGTACACAAGGCTTCCAACAAGCCTGAGCAGACGGCTGAAGTGCTGAAGTTCTTCGACTGGGCGTATAAAAACGGCGGTAAAGAAGCTAACGCACTGGATTACGCAACGCTGCCGGAAAGCGTGGTTGAGCAGGTTCGCGCTGCATGGAAAACCAACGTGAAGGACAGCAGCGGTAAAGCGCTGTACTAATACTCGTTATACTTCGCGCTGCAGGCTACGTTGCTGCGGCGCGAATTATTTTGGGTATAGCATTACCTTTGTCTAACAGGTCAGTAATATAGCGGCCTTTCGGACCCGAACTTAAAGAGTAACCTATGGCTGCAACCAAGCCGGCATTCAACCCTCCGGGGAAAAAGGGTGACATAATTTTCGGCGTGCTGGTCAAACTGGCGGCGCTGATTGTGCTATTGATGCTGGGCGGCATCATCGTTTCCCTGATTATCTCTTCGTGGCCAAGCATTCAAAAGTTTGGTTTTTCCTTTTTGTGGACTAAAGAGTGGGATGCGCCGAACGAAGTCTTCGGGGCGCTGGTTCCGATCTACGGTACGCTGGTTACCTCATTTATCGCGCTGCTGATTGCCGTTCCGGTGAGCTTCGGCATTGCGCTGTTCCTGACCGAACTCTCTCCCGCCTGGCTTAAGCGCCCTCTCGGTATTGCGATCGAACTGCTGGCGGCTATTCCGAGTATCGTTTACGGCATGTGGGGTCTGTTTATCTTTGCTCCGCTGTTCGCCACCTACTTCCAGGAACCGGTTGGCAACATCATGTCGACGATTCCTTTCGTCGGCGCCCTGTTTGCGGGACCGGCGTTTGGTATCGGTATTCTGGCGGCTGGCGTCATTCTTGCCATCATGATTATTCCTTATATCGCCGCGGTTATGCGTGATGTGTTCGAGCAGACGCCGGTGATGATGAAAGAGTCGGCCTACGGCATCGGCTGCACCACCTGGGAGGTTATCTGGCGCATTGTGCTGCCCTTTACCCGCAACGGGGTGATCGGCGGGGTGATGCTCGGTCTGGGGCGTGCGCTGGGGGAAACCATGGCGGTCACCTTTATTATCGGCAACACCTACCAGCTGGATAGCGCCTCTTTGTATATGCCGGGCAACAGTATCACCTCCGCGCTGGCGAATGAGTTTGCCGAAGCCGAGTCCGGCCTGCACGTTGCCGCGCTGATGGAGCTGGGTCTGATTCTGTTCGTTATTACCTTTATTGTTCTGGCCGCATCTAAGTTCATGGTGATGCGTCTGGCGAAGAATGAGGGAACACGCTAATGGCGACGATTGAGCTACAAACCACCGCCGAGCTGGCGGAGTCCCGCCGTAAAATGCAGGCTAAGCGGCGCCTGAAAAACCGGATCGCGCTGGGTCTCTCAATGGGGACGATGGTATTTGGTCTGTTCTGGCTTATCTGGATCCTCATGGCCACGGTGACCCGCGGTATTGATGGTATGAGCCTGGCGCTGTTCACCGAAATGACCCCGCCGCCGAACACCGCTGGCGGTGGCCTGGCTAACGCCCTCGCGGGCAGCGGCCTGCTGATCCTGTGGTCAACGATCTTCGGCACGCCGCTGGGCATCATGGCGGGGATTTATCTGGCGGAATATGGCCGTAAATCCGCGCTGGCGGAAGTGATTCGTTTTATTAACGATATCCTGCTCTCCGCACCGTCTATCGTGGTGGGCCTGTTCGTTTACACCATCGTGGTCGCACAGATGCAGCACTTCTCCGGCTGGGCGGGCGTTATTGCGCTGGCGCTGCTGCAGGTGCCTATCGTGATTCGTACCACCGAGAATATGCTGAAGCTGGTGCCGGACAGCCTGCGTGAAGCGGCCTACGCTCTGGGTACGCCGAAATGGCGTATGATTTCCGCTATCACTCTGAAAGCCTCGGTTTCCGGCATTATGACGGGCATCCTGCTGGCTATCGCGCGTATCGCCGGGGAAACGGCGCCGCTGCTGTTTACCGCGCTCTCCAACCAGTTCTGGAGTACCGACATGATGCAGCCGATCGCCAACCTGCCGGTAACGATTTTCAAATTTGCCATGAGTCCGTTTGCGGAGTGGCAGCAACTGGCATGGGCCGGGGTATTGATTATCACCCTGTGCGTACTGCTGCTGAACGTTCTGGCGCGCGTGGTTTTCGCGAAGAATAAACACGGTTAATTTTTTGCAGCGCGGCGAAACGCGGCGCTGAATGAGGAAGAGATTGATGAGTATGGTGAATACTATCCCGGGTAAGCTTTCAGTTCGTAACCTGAACTTCTACTACGGAAAATTCCATGCCCTGAAAAACATCAACCTGGATATTTCCAAAAACCAGGTTACGGCGTTTATCGGCCCGTCAGGCTGCGGTAAGTCGACCCTGCTGCGGACGTTTAACAAAATGTTTGAGCTCTATCCGGAGCAGCGCGCGGAAGGCGAAATTTTGCTGGATGGCGATAATATTCTGACCAACACTCAGGACATCGCCCTGCTGCGCGCCAAGGTCGGGATGGTCTTCCAGAAGCCGACGCCGTTCCCGATGTCGATTTATGACAATATCGCCTTTGGCGTTCGCCTGTTTGAAAAGCTGTCGCGCACCGATATGGACGAGCGCGTGCAGTGGGCGCTGACCAAGGCCGCATTGTGGAACGAAACCAAAGATAAGCTGCATCAGAGCGGCTACTCTCTCTCCGGCGGTCAGCAGCAGCGTTTGTGCATTGCGCGCGGTATCGCTATTCGCCCGGAAGTGCTGTTGCTCGATGAACCGTGCTCCGCGCTGGATCCGATTTCCACCGGGCGCATTGAAGAGCTGATCACCGAGCTGAAGCAGGATTACACCGTCGTTATCGTTACTCACAACATGCAGCAGGCTGCGCGTTGTTCTGACCATACGGCATTTATGTATCTTGGCGAGCTGATTGAATTCAGCAACACGGACGATCTGTTTACTAAGCCCGCTAAGAAGCAAACTGAAGATTACATTACCGGCCGCTACGGTTGATATGCTCCTCAGCTTTCAGGCTGTACCCGCGCTGGCTGCCTTTGCTCACCCCGGTTACGTAGCGCTCTACGCGACCGGGGATTTGCGCTCTTGCCGCCTCGCTATGGCCAGAAATCTTTTGGGCATCTGGAGGAACGATGGATAACCTAAATCTTAATAAACATATTTCCGGCCAGTTCAACGCTGAACTGGAGTATATCCGCACCCAGGTCATGACGATGGGTGGGCTGGTGGAGCAGCAGCTTTCTGATGCGATCACCGCGATGCATAACCAGGACAGCGAGCTGGCCAAGCGCGTTATCGATGGTGATAAGCAGGTCAATATGATGGAAGTGGCCATTGATGAAGCCTGCGTGCGCATCATCGCCAAACGTCAGCCTACCGCCAGCGACCTGCGCTTAGTCATGGCGATTATCAAAACCATCGCCGAGCTGGAACGTATCGGCGATGTCGCGGATAAAATTTGCCGCACGGCGCTGGAGAAGTTCTCCCAGCAGCATCAGCCGCTGCTGGTGAGCCTGGAGTCGCTTGGCCGCCACACCGTGCAGATGCTGCACGATGTGCTCGACGCCTTTGCGCGAATGGATCTGGACGAAGCCGTGCGTATCTATCGTGAAGATAAGAAAGTGGATCAGGAGTATGAGGGCATCGTGCGTCAGCTGATGACCTATATGATGGAAGATTCACGTACGATTCCGAGCGTGCTGACCGCCCTGTTCTGCGCCCGCTCGATTGAGCGTATCGGCGACCGCTGCCAGAACATCTGCGAATATATCTTCTACTTCGTCAAAGGCCAGGACTTCCGCCACGTTGGCGGCGATGAGCTGGATAAGCTGCTGGCGGGTAAAGATCCGAAAGAGTAACCACCGCTCCCCGGCCGCGCGACGCTGGCCGGGGTAACAGGATCTCGCGAAACCCTGGCCCGGCCGAGCGCAGCGACGCCGGGAGCTTAACGGGTAACTTCCCAGCCCCGTGCTTTCCACAGCGCCGGAAGCTGCGCTAAATCGGTAAACATCGTCACTTTCGGATGCACGATCGGCTGATTGTGCGGATCGGCGCAGAAGTAGAACACCTCCATTCCGGCATCAATTCCCGACCGGGCCCCGGCGCTGGAGTCATCCACCAGAATGCAGTTTTCGACGTTAACGTTCATCGCCTTCGCCGCGTGGAACATCAGCGCCGGATCGGGCTTCCAGCGTTGAATATCGTAGCCGCTGTACAGCCTGTCGGGGAAATGGTGCAGCATGCCGGTTCTGCCGAGCGAGTGCAGCATTTTGCTGACCGGGCCGTTCGAGACCACGCACTGGGGAACGGTTACCGCGTCCAGCAGCGCTTCAGCGCCGGCGATAGCCTCCAGCTCCGAATCAAACAGGCGCGCCACCTCGTCACGATAGACCGGCTCAAGCGTCGCCTTTTGCAGGCTAACGCCGTACTCCTCGTTTATGGTATCGATGATTTCGTAGAGCTTTACGCCTTTGAAGCGTTTAAAGATCTCTTCTAAATCCAGCGTAATGCCGAACTCTTTGAACATGTGAACATAGGCGCGGGAACAGATTACTTCGCTGTCGACCAGCGTGCCGTCACAGTCGAAAAACAGGGCTTCTATTGGGGACATGCTGTTTCCATTTTAACAAGTTTAACGTTTTCGTAATGCAGATTTGCGGGACGCAATCGTTGCCGTATAAGCAAAAGCAATGAAAAAAAATTAACACACAACTGCACCAGGTGTCGCATTTTGGTATAGGATAGCCTCGAATTTTCCCTCCTTTGTTCGGAAACCGATAATGAGTCAACAACAAACCAGCCAGTCTTCTGGCCAGGGTCTGCTGGAGCGCGTGTTCAAGCTGCGTGAACATGGCACGACGGCACGCACCGAAGCGATCGCAGGTTTCACCACCTTCCTGACGATGGTCTACATTGTTTTCGTTAACCCACAGATTCTCGGCGTGGCGGGTATGGATACCAGCGCTGTGTTTGTGACGACCTGCCTGATCGCGGCATTCGGCAGTATTATGATGGGGCTGTTTGCTAACCTGCCCGTCGCCCTGGCGCCGGCAATGGGCCTTAACGCCTTCTTCGCCTTTGTGGTGGTTCAGGCAATGGGCCTGCCGTGGCAGGTGGGGATGGGGGCTATTTTCTGGGGCGCCGTCGGCCTGCTGCTGCTGACGATTTTCCGCGTACGCTACTGGATGATCGCTAATATTCCGATGAGTCTGCGGGTGGGCATCACCAGCGGTATCGGCCTGTTCATCGGTATGATGGGGCTGAAAAATGCGGGAGTGATTGTGGCCAACCAGGACACGCTGGTCAGCATCGGTAACCTGACCTCCCACAGCGTGCTGCTGGGGATCCTCGGCTTCTTTATCATCGCCATTCTGGCGTCGCGTAACATCCACGCGGCGGTCCTGGTTTCTATCGTGGTGACAACGCTGCTGGGCTGGATGCTGGGCGATGTTCACTACACCGGCATTGTTTCTGCGCCGCCGAGCGTGATGACGGTTGTCGGTCATGTCGATTTAGCCGGTTCGTTTAATCTTGGCCTGGCCGGCGTTATCTTCTCCTTTATGCTGGTCAACCTGTTTGACTCCTCCGGGACCCTGATTGGGGTGACGGATAAAGCCGGTCTTGCCGATGAGAAAGGTAAATTCCCGCGCATGAAGCAGGCGCTGTTCGTGGATAGCGTCTCTTCCGTAGCGGGCTCCTTTATCGGCACCTCGTCGGTCACGGCCTATATCGAATCCTCCTCCGGCGTCTCCGTCGGCGGACGTACCGGCCTGACGGCGGTAGTTGTCGGTATTCTGTTCCTGTTGGTGATTTTCCTGTCGCCGCTGGCGGGAATGGTGCCAGCCTACGCTGCCGCCGGTGCGTTAATCTACGTTGGCGTGCTGATGACCTCCAGCCTGTCACGCGTGAAGTGGGACGATCTGACGGAAGCGGTACCGGCGTTCATTACCGCGGTGATGATGCCGTTTAGCTTCTCCATCACCGAAGGTATCGCCCTGGGCTTTATCTCCTACTGCGTGATGAAGATTGGCACCGGCCGCCTGCGCGACCTCAGCCCGTGCGTGATTATCGTATCACTGCTGTTCGTGCTGAAAATTATGTTTATTGACGCCCACTGATTGGCCCGCACTTAACCCTCTCCCTACAGGGAGAGGGTTATCACCTAGGCTTTAACGCGCTGAATATAGTCGCCAAAGGCGCTCAGCTGCCCGCTGAGATGATCGAGCGTGCTCTGATCGACCACTTCTCCCGACTGCGGATCGACCTTGTTCTGAATAACCCCACCCATAAACTCAGGTTTGTTCATCACCATCGCGTCGAGGAACACCAGAATCTGCCGCAGGTGATACTGGCAGCGCGCGCCGCCGATAGCGCCCATCGAGCTGGTTTGGATCAGTACCGGCTTCCCTGAGAGCGGCTGTTCAGGCAGGCGAGATAGCCAGTCAATCGCATTTTTCAGGCCGCCGGGAACCGAGTAGTTATACTCTGGCGTCACGATGACCACCCCATCCGCTTCGCGAATCTGGCGCGCAATCTCCTGCACGCTTTGCGGGAATCCCTCTTCCTGCTGAACATCCGCATCGTATAGCGGAATGTCGCCAATCGACGGCAGCGCGGAGATCGCCATCCCCGCAGGAGCGATGCCCGGCAGGGTACGTGCAACCATGCCATTAAACGACTCTTTGCGCAGACTTCCGAGTAACGTAACAACTTTCAACGTATCAGACATGATTGCTCCTTTGCATCATGATGGCCGGACGAACCGGTCAGTTGAGGGAGAGTGCTTTTTCCACCGGCAGGTTGGTGAAGCGCATCAGGCGGGCTGCAGGCTCTTTCGCACGCGCCTGGGCGTCTGGCAGGGTACGCCAGCCGTCGCTACCCGCGTATTCCCAGACTTTAAGCTGGCCGATACCCGGCGTAGCGGCAATGGACCAGACCAGCACAGACTCGGCGTCGCAGAGTGCCTCTATGGGCTGCATGTTGGCGGTACGCAGCCGACCTGCGCCTGGCAGCAGCTGCAGGCGCACGGGCGTTTCGCCGGTGAGCTTGAGGACGCTGCGGCGCAGCGCGACCAGCTGGGCGCGAGCTTCATCAGGATCGTGCTGGTTGTTAATCCAGAGATTTTCGTTGCTGTTGAAAACATACCGATTGGCGTCGTGTAGCGGATGCACGCCGCGAGAAGCGTGCTGCAGCTCCATGTCCAGGCCGCAGTCGCCTTCCGTTGTCAGCGTGACGCCAACGATATTTCCGGCATATGAAATGGAAAAGCGGGGAAGGTGGCTGTCGCGAAAGACCGGCCTGCCGTCGGCTTCTCTGATGATTTCGGGAAGCTCGCTAATGCCGTACAGCATAAACAGCAGCTCTGCGAGCAGCGACCGCGATGCGCAGTAGCGGGTTTGTCGGTACTCCGGCAAACGTCGTGCGGTTTGATGACAGGCCGCCGACAGGCGCGTTGATAGCGGCTCCCTTGCGCTCAGTATCCCTCTTGCAAAATGCGTTGCCATTCGTCGCTCCGTGATTAATGGTCAGAGATAAAAATTGAGAATTACATTATCGCCTGGAATTGATAGGTTTTAATGCGGAAATCATCCCTTGAAAAGGGGGATTATGTGAATTTTACAAATTCTTGCGTAACAAAGAGAGGGTGATACGGATAACGTCGCTATAGCGGGTCCGTATAGAGTCGTTTCAGGGCTTCCCTGAGCCAGACGATTTTGGGGTTGTAGCTGTTGCGCTTATGCCACAGCAGGACAAACGGCACCCGGACTTTTTCCAGCTGCTGGGGCTCCAGAGGGAGGGGGCGCGACACCAGCGGCAGCTGGTGCTGGCGGTTATAGTGGTGGCAGTAGCGCGGCGCCGTCGCCAGCATGTGGTGATCCGGCTGGGCGGCCATAAACAACGATTGCTCAAAACCCGGCAGGGTCAGGGCAACGGTACGCTTGTGCCCTAAATCCTGCAAAACGTCGTCCAGCGCCCAGGTATCGATTTGCTCCCAGCTGATATTGATATGCGGGTAGCGTAAAAATGTCTCCAGATTCCACTCCTCGCTGAGGGCCGGATGATCCGCGCGCAGCCACACCTGCGGCAGGTCGGTAAACAGCACCTCGAAATCGATATACCACGGCAGCTGGCTCAGCTGTTCCCGTGAGCGCGGGTGCGTTTCCCGCCCGCAAAATCCAATATCAACCTCGCCGCGAATAATGGCGTCCAGCGAATCATAGTCCCAGCCGCGCAGGCGGATCAGCGCCTGGGGATAGCGCTGGTAGATCTGCCGGGCAAGGCTATCAAAGAGGATCATCATAAGCGGCATTTCCGCCGCCAGCTCGAACTTCAGGCCGCTGGGCGTGGCGTGATGCGGCTTATCGAGGATCTGGTTGCCCATCTGCATCCAGTCTGCCAGATCCTGCTCCATGCTGGTCATTAGCGGAGTTGGCGTCAGGCCGAGAGGCGTCTTAACGAATAGCGGATCGTCGAACCAGGCGCGGAGTTTGGCCAGCGACTTGCTCACCGCCGACGGCGAAACGTTCATCCGTTTCGCCGTGCGGGTGACGCTGAGCTCCTGGGTTAAGAGCTGCAGGCAGAGTAATAAATTAAGATCGAGACTCGACAGGGGTTTCTTCATAATTTTGCGCGGCCCGTGCGGGGGCAGCGGCCACAATCAGCACAATGCTGACTATGCTACAGCCAATGAGGATCCCGATCAGCATATTCATTGCGCTTAAGCCTACGACGGCGGCCAGCCAAATCCACAGCGAAGAGCCGCAGACCTGAGCGATACCCAGCGCGGAGCTGGCGACGCCGGCGCGCAGGGTAAACGGCCCCAGCGCCTGGCTCATTGCCACGCCGAAGCCGACGGAGAAGGCCGCGCAAATCAGCGCCAGCCCCAGCATGGTCACCGTTTGGCTGGTGGCGAGGCTGAGCAGCACCCCGGCAATAAAGAACATCACCTGCGAGGTCAGCATCAGGGTGCGCGGCTTAAACAGGGTGAGCGCAAACGGCGTGGAGAACGAGACGGCCATGCTGATCAGCGCCATCAGCGCCATCGCCATCGAGTATTTTCCGCGGTCGAAGCCCATCTCCTCCATCATCAGCACCGGCGAAACGTTCACGTAGGTGAGGATGGCGGTGACGCTAAGGGTGGTGATGATCACCCGGCTGAGGAAAAAGCGGTTCAGCAGCGACTCGGAGCCGGCGGGTTGCTGAGCGGCCTCGTTTGGCAGCGCGGTCGGACGCGTTTCCCGCAGCACGAAGATCGACAGCAGGCCGACCATCACGCCCATGCCGGTCATGGTGTAAAACAGGCTTTGCCACGGATACTTAAGCATAATCAGATGGCCCAGCACCGGTGCCAGCACCGGGATAATGCAGGTAATGCCGTTGAGGAGCGACAGCACCTTGGCACGCCGCCGGTCATCAAGGGTATCGCGCAGCACCGCAAAAGCCACCACGTAGCAGCTGCCGGCGCCGATGCCCTGAATAAAGCGTCCGATCAGGAAAAGGGTGCTGGTATGCGCCAGCGAGCAGAGCAGGGAGGCCAGAATAAAGATAAAGGCGCCAAATATTGCGACCGGCTTGCGTCCGGACCTGTCGGCAATGCGTCCGGCAAACAGCATCGCGGTGGCCATACCCGCCAGGTAGACCGAGAAGGCTATATGCAGCTGCGCCTCGCTGGCCCCCAGATCCTGCGCAATTTTCGGCAGACCAACCAAATACATATCAATGCCGGATGGATAGAGTAAAACCAGCGCAAAACCACAGATCAGAAAGCGTGCCATAGAACCCCTCGCGATAATAGTGCCGTACAGAGTAATGGTGAATGCCTGCCAGTACGAGTTGCCATTTGGACAACAATGATTTCCTGGGAGGAAAAATGGAGGGCCTAAAAAGTAAAAACCCGCATCAACAGCCGGTTAATGCGGGTTAGTGAACGTTTACGGACTACGCGAGGGGGCGGTTACTTACCAATACAGAAGCTGGAGAAAATGCGCCCCAGCAGATCGTCAGAGGTAAATTCGCCGGTAATTTCGCTTAAGGCCTGCTGTGAGAGCCGCAGCTCTTCAGCCAGCAGCTCGCCGGCCCATGCGCCAAGCAGCTGGGCCTTACCCTGTTGCAGATGGTTAGCCGCTGCTTCCAGCGCCTGCAGGTGGCGACGACGGGCGAGGAAGCCGCCCTCCATATTGGTCTCGAAGCCCATGCTCTGCTTAAGATGATTGCGCAGCGCCTCAACGCCCTCGCCGGTACGCGCCGACAGGCGAATAAGCGAGTGACCATTTACTTCACTCAGACCCAGCGTTTCGCCGGTGACGTCGGCTTTATTGCGCACCACGGTAATCGGCAGCTTTGCCGGCAGACGTTCGATAAAGTCCGGCCAGATCTCCGCGGGGTCGACGGCATCGGTAGTGGTGCCATCCACCATAAACAGCACCCGGTCGGCCTGGGCGATTTCCTGCCACGCGCGCTCGATACCGATGCGTTCAACCTCATCGTTGGCGTCGCGCAGACCGGCGGTATCGATGATGTGCAGCGGCATGCCGTCGATGTGGATATGCTCGCGGAGCACGTCGCGGGTGGTACCGGCGATATCCGTCACAATAGCGGCTTCACGCCCGGCCAGCGCGTTCAGCAGGCTCGATTTCCCGGCGTTAGGGCGCCCGGCAATCACCACCTTCATTCCTTCACGCAGCAGGCTGCCCTGACGGGCCTCGGCGCGAACCGCGTCGAGATCGGCCATCACGTCATTAAGCTGGGCTTCTATTTTGCCGTCGGAGAGAAAATCAATTTCCTCATCCGGGAAGTCGATAGCCGCTTCGACGTAGATACGCAGGTGCGTCAGCGCTTCCACCAGGTGGTTTACGCGCGCGGAGAAGGCGCCCTGCAGCGAGTTCAGCGCCGAACGCGCCGCCTGCTCGGAGCTGGCGTCAATCAGATCGGCAATCGCCTCGGCCTGTGCCAGGTCGAGCTTATCGTTGAGAAACGCGCGTTCGGAGAACTCTCCCGGGTTAGCAATGCGCAGGCCCGGAAGGGTCAGGATGCGTTTGAGCAGCAGATCGAGAATGACCGGGCCGCCGTGCCCCTGCAGCTCGAGGACGTCTTCGCCGGTAAAGGAGTTTGGCCCCGGGAACCACAGGGCGATACCCTGATCCAGCGCCGTACCGTTGACGTCCTTGAACGGCAGGTAGTCGGCATAGCGCGGTTTTGGCAGCTTGCCGAGGACCGCTTCTGCAACCTCGCGCGCCTTCAGGCCAGAGATGCGCAGAATGCCCACACCACCGCGTCCCGGTGGGGTTGCCTGGGCGACGATAGTGTCGTTATGGCTCATGATGACTCTCTATGTAAATGTAAAAAAGGCGGTCTATTGACCGCCTTCTCTGGCATTAACTTTACCGTATATTCTCGAAATAGTTCAAGTTGCAGGAAGGCGGCAAGTTAGAGAGGCCCCAGGAGCTTACTGAAGTAAGTGACTGGGGCGAACTAACGAAGCCAACGCATCTGCGGCTTGAAGAATGAAGAGAATCAGGATTTTTTCTTCTCGCGGCTATGCAGGCCACGTTTCTCCAGACCACGGTAAATCAGCTGCTGCTGGATAATGGTCACCAGGTTGCTGACGATGTAGTAAACCACCAGGCCAGACGGGAACCACAGGAAGAACACCGTGAAGATGACCGGCATAAAGGTCATGATCTTCTGCTGCATCGGGTCGGTCACGGTTGTCGGCGACATCTTCTGAATGAAGAACATCGTTGCGCCCATGATGATCGGCAGGATGTAGTACGGGTCTTGTGCAGACAGGTCGTGGATCCACAGGATAAACGGCGCATGACGCAGTTCAACCGAGGCGCTCAGCATGTAGTACAGCGCAAGGAAGATTGGCATCTGGATAATCAGCGGGAAGCAGCCGCCCAGCGGGTTAACCTTCTCCGCTTTATACAGGGCCATCATTTCCTGGCTTTGACGCTGTTTGTCATCGCCCAGACGCTCACGCATTGCCTGAATCTTCGGCTGCAGCATACGCATCTTCGCCATGGAGGTGTACTGCGCTTTAGTCAGCGGGTACATGATGCCACGAACGATAAAGGTAATAACGATGATCGAGAAGCCCCAGTTGCCGAGGAAGCTATGGATCCATTTCAGCAGCTTGAACAGCGGCTGAGAAATAAACCACAGCCAGCCGTAGTCAACGGTCAGATCCAGGTGCGGCGCAACGGCAGCCATTTTGTCCTGAATTGCCGGGCCGACCCATAGCACGCTTTCCAGCTTATCAACCTGACCTGGCTGTACCAGAACCGGCTGAGATTTGTAGCCAATAGCGACGATACCGTTACCGAGGTTGGCGGTGTAGAAGCTGTTGGTGCCGCTATTCTGCGGAACCCATGCGGTAGTAAAGTACTGCTGCAGCATGGCGACCCAACCGTCTTTGGTGCTGATGTTCAGGTTTTCGTTATCGACGATGGTATCGAATTTGTATTTTTCGTACTTCGTATCTGCGGTTGAATACGCGGCACCGCGGAAGGTGTGCATCGTAGACAGGCCACCGGTTTGCGTATCGCGTGCGGTTGGCAGGTTAGCAGACTGTTTCAGCTGACCGAAGGTGGAGATCTCCAACGGTTTTTCGCCGACGTTCTGTACGTTGTAGCCTACGTTCACTGCATACTCACCACGTTTCAGGGTGAACGTTTTGGTGAATACGTTACCGGCTTTGTCGGTGTACGTCAGCGGAATGACGATTTCGTTCTGGCCATCAGCCAGCACAAACGCATCTTTATCGACGTTATACAGCGGACGAGAGCCATTCGCCGGGTTATCCGGGCCATCACGACCGGTTAAACCGCTCTGAGCCTGATAGATAAACTGCGGAGTGGTCTCCAGTAGCTGGAACGGTTCGGTAGACTTAAGTGCTTTCGGGTAAGCCGGAAGCAGCGCCTGCTCAACATCACCACCGCGGGTGTTGATGGTCAGATCAAGCACGTCTGTTTTAACCGTAATCAGTTTCCCTTGGCCACTGGCCGGTACGCCCTGGTCGGCGGCGCTACCCGCTGCTGTGGTCGTTGTCTGCGTGGTCTGCTGCTGGGCTTGCGGATTGTTATCCTGCTCCCAGGCTTGCCAGATCATGAAAGACACGAACAACAAAGCGATGATAAGAAGATTGCGTTGCGAATCCATCGTTAGTGTTCTCTGGTATCAAATGGTCCAGGCGGGACGGGATCGTCACCACCAGGGTGTAAAGGGTGGCATTTTAATACGCGTTTCACTGTCAACCAACTGCCTTTTACCACCCCAAACCTGCGCAATGCCTCAATTCCGTAGCTTGAGCAGGTTGGAGTGAAACGACAATGCGGCCCGAGTAGCGGACTAATCAGGCGCTGATAGACCCGTATAAGGCCTATCAGGACCCGGGAGCCAGGCGACAATGGCGGCGCCATAATTTTTCCAACGCTTCCGAGAGAGCACGGTTATCGAGTTCGGCAACCCCTTTCTTTGCCACCACCACGAAATCCATTGGCGGGAGTTCATGCTGACGTAAACGGAAGCTTTCACGCGTCAGACGTTTAATCCGATTGCGTTCATGCGCGCGTTTGACGTTTTTCTTGGCGACAGTAAGACCGATGCGGGGATGCCCCAGCGAATTCAGGCGGCCGAGGATGGTGATTTGCGGCGTGCCAGCCCGTTGTGGCTGCTGGAAGACGAAAGTGAAATGACTGGGAGTTAACAAACGTAACTCCCTGGGAAATGCTAGCTTAACCACGCAGGGTTAGCTTTATTACTTGGAAACGGTCAGACGGGAACGGCTTTTAGCACGACGACGTGCCAGAACCTGACGACCATTTTTAGTAGCCATACGTGCACGGAAGCCGTGAGAACGGTTGCGCTTCAGTACAGACGGTTGAAAAGTGCGTTTCATGGCGGTTTCTACCTAAACTTGAATTATTTCACTGACTTTTGCGTATACCCGAACGAACTTCGAACGACTAACGCCTCAGCGATGGTGATTAAAGAGGCCGGATTGTAATAATTGTACACTCCGGAGTCAATTCTCTTTCCTTATTTCTCACACCTTGCCGCACAAAAAATGAGCTGAGACAGGCTGCGGAAAACGGGCATTACGCACCGGGTGGAGGATTATACGGCCTGACGGGTAAAGCGCAAGGATCGCAGGGGATCTTTGTTAGATCGTTTAGGCCCAAAACCGGCATAGCTCATTAATTTTTCCAATATGCGGGCGAAATCGTGCCCCACCCTCCCCTGGATCGATTACACTTACCCGGCTTCGATCCTTCCTGTGGATAAAACGGGAAGAATCTGTTGAGAAACACAAGATATCTTTTTCAGTTTAGGCTATGATCCCCGGTCCCGATCGCGATCCCCGGATCCGCATCGGACAAAAACCGCAGATAGCGGTTCGCACGTCACCCCTTTTGTGCAGGGGCTTTTCGGCTTATGCAGGGTCTGGTCGACGTGTGCCAACAATCACGATTGTTTCTTTTTTTCTTTATATCGATTTTATGTTCGAGTGGAGTCCGCCGTGTCACTTTCGCTTTGGCAGCAGTGTCTTGCCCGATTGCAGGATGAGTTACCAGCCACAGAATTTAGTATGTGGATACGCCCGTTGCAGGCGGAACTGAGCGATAACACGCTGGCACTGTATGCGCCAAACCGTTTTGTGCTCGATTGGGTAAGGGATAAATACCTCAATAATATCAATGGACTCCTCAATGATTTTTGCGGTGCTGATGCCCCACAGCTGCGGTTTGAAGTCGGCACTAAACCGGCGGTACAGCCGCAGCGCGGCGCGGTAAATAACGTCGCGGCAACCGTACCGGCCGCGCAGGTTCAGATGGCGCGCGTTGCGCCGACGATAGTCCGCCCAGGCTGGGATAACGTCCCGGCGCCGGCGGAGCCGACCTACCGCTCTAACGTCAACGTCAAGCATACCTTTGATAACTTTGTCGAAGGTAAGTCTAACCAGCTGGCCCGCGCGGCGGCGCGTCAGGTTGCGGATAACCCGGGCGGTGCCTACAACCCGTTATTCCTTTATGGCGGCACCGGTTTGGGTAAAACCCACCTTTTGCACGCGGTCGGTAACGGCATCGTTGCGCGCAAACCGAACGCCAAAGTGGTCTATATGCACTCCGAGCGTTTTGTTCAGGACATGGTTAAAGCCTTGCAGAACAATGCGATCGAAGAATTTAAGCGCTACTACCGCTCCGTAGACGCCCTGCTGATCGATGATATTCAGTTCTTTGCTAATAAAGAGCGCTCGCAGGAAGAGTTTTTCCACACCTTCAACGCCCTGCTGGAAGGTAATCAGCAGATCATTCTCACCTCGGATCGCTATCCGAAAGAGATCAACGGCGTTGAGGATCGTCTAAAATCACGCTTCGGCTGGGGGCTGACGGTGGCGATCGAGCCGCCTGAGCTGGAAACCCGCGTGGCGATCCTGATGAAAAAAGCGGATGAAAACGACATTCGTCTGCCGGGTGAAGTGGCCTTCTTTATTGCCAAGCGTTTACGTTCCAACGTACGTGAGCTGGAAGGGGCGCTGAACCGCGTTATCGCTAACGCCAACTTTACCGGCCGGGCGATCACCATCGATTTCGTGCGCGAAGCGCTGCGCGATCTGCTGGCGCTGCAGGAAAAGTTGGTCACCATCGACAATATTCAGAAGACGGTGGCGGAGTACTATAAAATTAAGGTGGCGGATCTGCTCTCCAAACGCCGCTCCCGCTCGGTGGCGCGTCCTCGTCAGATGGCGATGGCGCTGGCTAAAGAGCTGACGAACCACAGTTTGCCGGAAATTGGCGACGCGTTTGGCGGCCGTGACCATACCACCGTGCTGCACGCCTGCCGTAAGATTGAGCAGTTGCGTGAAGAAAGCCACGATATCAAAGAAGATTTTTCCAATTTAATCAGAACATTATCCTCGTGACGCTATGAAATTTACCGTAGAACGTGAACATTTATTAAAACCTCTGCAACAGGTAAGCGGCCCGTTAGGTGGTCGTCCGACGCTACCCATTCTCGGTAACCTGCTGCTTCAGGTCTCGGAAGGCGCGCTGTCGCTCACCGGTACGGACCTTGAAATGGAAATGGTGGCGCGCGTTGCGCTGATGCAACCGCATGAAACGGGCGCAACGACGGTTCCGGCACGTAAATTCTTTGATATCTGCCGTGGCCTCCCTGAAGGGGCGGAGATCGCAGTTCAGCTGGAAGGCGATCGGATGCTGGTGCGCTCCGGGCGCAGCCGCTTCTCGCTGTCGACGCTTCCTGCCGCTGATTTCCCTAATCTCGACGACTGGCAGAGCGAAGTTGAATTCACGCTGCCGCAGGCGACGATGAAGCGCCTGATTGAAGCCACCCAGTTTTCAATGGCGCATCAGGACGTCCGCTATTACTTAAACGGTATGCTGTTTGAGACCGAAGGCGACGAGCTGCGCACCGTCGCAACCGACGGGCATCGCCTGGCGGTCTGCTCTATGCCGCTGGGTGAAACGCTGCCTAACCATTCGGTGATCGTGCCGCGTAAAGGGGTGATTGAGCTGATGCGCATGCTCGACGGTGGCGATACGCCGCTGCGCGTGCAGATTGGCAGCAACAACATCCGCGCCCACGTCGGTGACTTCATCTTTACGTCGAAGCTGGTTGACGGTCGTTTCCCTGATTACCGCCGCGTGCTGCCGAAGAATCCGGATAAGCATCTGGATGCCGGCTGCGATATCCTCAAGCAGGCGTTTGCCCGGGCGGCAATTCTCTCGAACGAGAAGTTCCGCGGCGTACGCCTCTACGTGAGCGAAAATCAGCTGAAAATCACCGCCAATAATCCGGAACAGGAAGAAGCGGAAGAGATCCTCGACGTTTCGTATTCCGGCAGCGAGATGGAAATTGGCTTTAACGTCAGCTACGTACTGGACGTGCTGAATGCGCTGAAGTGCGAAAACGTGCGTATTTTACTGACCGATTCGGTGTCGAGCGTGCAGATTGAGGATGCGGCGTCGCAATCGGCAGCCTACGTTGTCATGCCTATGCGCTTGTAAAGAATATCGGGCTATCTTACTTGCCATTTTCAACCTGGGCTGTGCTCGCCCCTGTCACGTACTTCGTGTACGCTCCAGGGTCTGTGCGCAGTCCGCGTTGAAACTGGCTGCGACGATAACGCCCTGGCTATGAGTTGATATGTCGCTATCCCGATTACTCATCAAAGACTTCCGCAATATCGAAAATGCGGATCTTGCCTTATCTCCCGGCTTTAACTTTCTGGTTGGCGCCAACGGCAGCGGCAAAACCAGCGTGCTGGAAGCCATTTATACGCTTGGTCACGGTCGGGCGTTTCGCAGTTTGCAAATTGGTCGCGTCATCCGTCATGAGCGGGAGTCATTTATCCTGCACGGGCGCTTACAGGATGGCGAGCGTGAAGTCGCCATTGGCCTGACTAAAGACAAGCTCGGCGACAGCAAGGTGCGGATTGACGGCACCGATGGTCACAAAGTGGCCGAACTGGCGCATTTAATGCCGATGCAGCTGATTACGCCGGAAGGGTTTACTTTGCTCAACGGCGGCCCCAAGTACAGAAGAGCCTTCCTTGACTGGGGATGCTTTCACAATGAAACCGGGTTTTTTACCGCCTGGAGCAACCTGAAGCGCCTGCTGAAGCAGCGCAACGCCGCGCTGCGTCAGGTTAGCCGCTACGCGCAAATTCGGCCCTGGGATCTGGAGCTGATCCCGCTGGCGGAGCAGATTAGCCGCTGGCGTGCCGACTACAGCGCCGCTATCGTCGAAGACATGGCGGATACCTGTAAGCAGTTTTTACCTGAATTCTCTCTGACCTTTTCCTTCCAGCGCGGCTGGGAAAAAGAAACGGATTACGCTGAGGTACTGGAGAGAAACTTCGAGCGTGATCGCATGCTGACCTATACCGCCCACGGCCCGCACAAAGCGGATTTCCGCATACGTGCCGATGGTGCGCCGGTCGAAGATACCTTATCACGCGGACAGCTCAAGCTCCTGATGTGCGCGCTACGGCTGGCACAGGGCGAGTTTTTAACCCGCGAAAGCGGGAGACGCTGTCTGTATCTGATAGATGATTTTGCCTCGGAACTTGATGACGCGCGGCGCGGGCTGCTTGCCAGCCGCTTAAAAGCCACGCAGTCGCAGGTTTTCGTCAGCGCAATAAGCGCTGAGCACGTAATGGACATGTCGGACAAAAATTCGAAGATGTTCACCGTGGAAAAGGGTAAAATAACGGATTAACCCAAGATTAAATGAGCGAGAAACGTTGATGTCGAATTCTTATGACTCCTCCAGTATCAAAGTCCTGAAAGGGCTGGATGCGGTGCGTAAGCGCCCGGGTATGTATATCGGCGACACGGATGACGGCACCGGTCTGCACCACATGGTATTCGAGGTTGTGGATAACGCTATCGACGAAGCGCTCGCAGGGTACTGTAAAGACATCGTTGTCACCATCCATAGCGATAACTCCGTCTCCGTACAGGATGATGGCCGCGGCATCCCGACCGGTATTCACCCGGAAGAGGGCGTATCGGCGGCAGAAGTCATCATGACCGTACTGCACGCAGGCGGCAAGTTTGATGATAACTCCTATAAAGTTTCCGGCGGCCTGCACGGCGTAGGCGTTTCCGTGGTTAACGCCCTGTCGCAGAAGCTGGAGCTGGTGATTCAGCGCGATAATAAAGTTCACCGTCAGCTGTACGCCCACGGCGTGCCGCAGGCGCCGCTGGCCGCGACCGGCGATACCGAAAAAACCGGCACCATGGTACGTTTCTGGCCGAGCTATGAAACCTTCACCAACGTGATCGAATTCGAATATGAGATTCTGGCCAAACGCCTGCGCGAGCTGTCGTTCCTGAACTCCGGCGTCTCCATCCGCCTGCGCGATAAGCGTGACGGCAAAGAAGACCACTTCCACTACGAAGGCGGCATCAAGGCGTTCGTTGAGTATCTCAACAAGAACAAAACGCCAATTCACCCAAATATCTTCTATTTCTCCACCGAAAAAGACGGTATCGGCGTTGAAGTTGCGCTGCAGTGGAACGACGGCTTCCAGGAAAATATCTACTGCTTTACCAACAACATTCCGCAGCGCGACGGCGGGACGCACCTTGCGGGCTTCCGGGCGGCGATGACCCGTACCCTGAACGCCTACATGGATAAAGAAGGCTACAGCAAAAAGGCGAAAGTCAGCGCCACCGGCGACGATGCCCGCGAAGGCCTGATTGCCGTAGTCTCCGTGAAAGTACCGGATCCTAAGTTCTCCTCGCAGACTAAAGATAAGCTGGTCTCCTCCGAGGTGAAAACCGCGGTAGAGCAGCAGATGAACGAGCTGCTGAACGAATATCTGCTGGAAAACCCGTCAGACGCCAAGATCGTGGTAGGCAAAATTATCGATGCCGCGCGCGCGCGCGAAGCGGCACGTCGTGCCCGTGAAATGACCCGTCGTAAAGGTGCCCTGGACCTGGCCGGCCTGCCGGGCAAGCTGGCTGACTGTCAGGAACGCGACCCGGCGCTCTCCGAACTGTACCTTGTGGAAGGGGACTCCGCGGGCGGTTCTGCCAAGCAGGGCCGTAACCGTAAAAACCAGGCTATCCTGCCGCTGAAGGGTAAAATCCTCAACGTCGAGAAGGCCCGTTTTGACAAGATGCTCTCTTCCCAGGAAGTCGCTACGCTTATCACCGCCCTGGGCTGTGGTATCGGCCGCGACGAGTACAACCCGGATAAGCTGCGCTACCACAGCATCATCATCATGACCGATGCGGACGTCGATGGTTCACACATTCGTACCCTGCTGCTGACCTTCTTCTACCGTCAGATGCCGGAAATCGTTGAGCGTGGTCACGTCTACATTGCGCAGCCGCCGCTGTACAAAGTGAAGAAAGGCAAGCAGGAACAGTACATCAAAGACGATGAAGCGATGGATCAGTACCAGATCTCCATCGCCCTGGATGGCGCCACCCTGCACACCAACGCCAGCGCCCCGGCTCTGGCTGGCGAAGCGTTAGAGAAGCTGGTTGCCGAGTTCAACGCCACGCAGAAAATGATTGGCCGCATGGAGCGTCGCTTCCCGAAAACGATGCTGAAAGAGCTTATCTACCAGCCAACGCTGAGCGAAGCTGAGCTATCGGACGAACAGGCCGTAACCCGCTGGGTGAATAAGCTGGTGACCGATCTGAACGAAAACGAGCAGCACGGCAGCCAGTGGAAGTTTGATATTCATGAAAACACGGAGCAGCAGCTGTTCGAGCCGATTGTTCGCGTCCGTACCCACGGCGTCGATACCGACTATCCGCTGGATCATGAGTTTGTGACCGGCGGCGAGTATCGTCGTATCTGCGCCCTCGGCGAGAAGCTGCGTGGTCTGATTGAAGACGACGCGTTTATCGAACGCGGCGAACGCCGTCAGCCGGTTGCCAGCTTTGAGCAGGCGCTGGAGTGGCTGGTGAAAGAGTCCCGTCGCGGGCTCTCTATCCAGCGCTATAAAGGCCTGGGTGAAATGAACCCGGACCAGCTGTGGGAAACCACAATGGACCCGGATAGCCGCCGCATGCTGCGCGTAACCGTTAAGGATGCGATTGCCGCAGACCAGCTGTTCACCACCCTGATGGGCGACGCCGTTGAACCGCGCCGCGCATTTATCGAAGAAAACGCCCTGAAAGCGGCGAATATCGATATCTAAGCCCGCAATTTCCCCGGTATAGCACTTCGCTGACCGGGGTAAGCGTTTGATAAACCCGGAATGCACGCTCAACGGCGTCATCCGGTTTTTTTTCGGCCGGAAAAGGGGAATCCCCCTGCCGAACCCATCCCCGTTTTCCCAAACTTCAGTTGCTGTTTTTTGAGCGGAATCGCGTTAGCATGAGTCAGGACTCATCTTACCTGGGGATCTCATGGCTATTAAACTGATTGCAATTGATATGGACGGCACGCTTCTGCTGCCAGACCATACCATCTCTCCTGCCGTTAAAACCGCGATTGCTGCGGCCCGCGCGCGCGGCGTCAACGTGGTGCTGACCACCGGTCGGCCGTATGCCGGCGTGCACAGCTACCTGAAAGAACTGCACATGGAGCAGCCGGGAGACTACTGCATCACCTACAACGGTGCGTTAGTGCAGAAGGCAAGCGACGGCAGCACCGTCGCGCAAACTGCGCTGAGCTATGATGACTACCGCTATCTGGAACGGCTTTCCCGCGACGTCGGCTCCCACTTCCACGCGCTTGACCGCAATACGCTCTATACCGCTAACCGCGATGTGAGCTACTACACGGTGCATGAATCCTACGTCGCAACCATCCCGCTGGTCTTCTGTGAAGCAGAAAATATGGATCCCAACATCCAGCTGCTGAAGGTGATGATGATTGATGAGCCGGTGATTCTGGACCAGGCCATCGCCCGCATTCCGGCTGAAGTGAAAGAGAAGTATACCGTGCTGAAAAGCGCGCCATACTTCCTCGAGATCCTCGATAAGCGGGTCAATAAAGGCACCGGCGTGAAGTCGCTGGCCGATGCGCTGAATATCAAGCAGGAAGAGATCATGGCGATTGGCGATCAGGAAAACGACATCGCGATGATTGAGTTCGCCGGCGTCGGCGTGGCGATGGATAACGCGATACCGACCGTGAAAGAAGCGGCAAACTTTATTACCAAATCGAACCTTGAAGACGGCGTGGCCTGGGCCATTGAGAAGTACGTTTTATCCTGATTTATCTTCAGGCCCGGCAAACCCGGGCCTGAGCCGTCAGTATTTTCATTTTTTAGTGTAAACTCGCACGTAACTCTCTTATTTCGAATCGAAAACTCTATATTCTCCTGCCCTTGCTTACGCAAATCTGTATCGGCTTCAAAGAGTAAAGCTTGATGGCAACTATACTCAGACACGATGCGGTTTCACTTTGTCGGCCATGACTTTTTTCACTGGAGAGCATCGCTGTTGAGTACGCTACGCGGCGGCATTCTATTTTGTATCACATGCTCTTTTATCGGGCAGGCACAGGCGCAGGCGTTCAGCCGTGACAATATAGACGGTTGGCTGAAGACGCTGGGAGCCAGCGATAAATTTGATGCCGCTAAAGGTATCGACTGGGGCGTGATGCCCGGGCCGTTTTACACTCCGGAGCTGGGTTTGGGAATAGGCACCGCGGTGGTGGGTATGTACCGCCCCGATCCCAGCGATACGGTCAGCCAGAACTCAACCTTAACCCTCAGCGGCTACGCCAGCTCAACCGGCGCCTTCGGCGTCAGCGTGAAAAACTACGCTTTTTTTGCTGAAGATCGGTGGCGCGTCTTTCTCGAAGGCTCGCTGGCCAACACGCCAACCTACTACTGGGGTCAGGGCTTTTCCGCCGCCAATGATGACGGCAACAAGGAAAAGTATATCGCTCAGGTCCTGACGCTGCGGCCAACCCTGTACCGACAGCTGGTGGACAACGTTTATCTTGGCGTCGGCTGGTCGCTGGCGGCGCAGAACGCCGATCGGCTGGACCAAAACGATTTGCCAAAAATTGAAAGTACCCCGCAGGGGCCGTCGGTATTCAGCTCCGGCGTCAGTATCGATCTGAGCTGGGACGATCGTGATTTTGTCCCGAACCCGCGTAAAGGCCAGTATGCCAACCTGCGCTATACCCACTACGCCCCGGGGCTCGGGAGCGATACGCGGTTCGATGAGTTTCACCTGCATTACAGTCGCTACCAGGCGCTCAGCGAAAAAAGCGTGCTGGCCTGGGAGGCCGATGGCGTATTGACTCAGGGAGACGTGCCGTGGAGCATGCTGCCGCTGCTTGGCAGCGACGAACGGATGCGCGGCTATTACCAGGGACGCTATCGCGATAAAAACGTGGTAAGCACCCAGCTTGAATATCGCCGTCAGCTGACCTGGCGTCACGGTATTGTGGCCTGGGTTGGCGCGGGCACCATGGGCCCCTCCGTGGATGAGCTAAACAACGGCCGCTGGCTACCGACGGCCGGCGTTGGCTATCGCTTTGAATTCAAACCTCGGGTGAATATTCGCCTCGACTACGGCATCGGTAAAGGCAGCAGCGGTTTCTACTTCCAGGTTGGTGAAGCCTTCTAAGCCTCTTTTCCCGCCGAACTCTCCGTTCCACCACTCCCCTTAAGCAGCGACCCGCGGGTTCGCGTTTTTTTTATTTTATCAATTGTTCTTTTTGTGATCTAAATTGTAGTACAACATTGCGACTTAGTACTACTATTCACCACGTGAGACAACGAAGAGCATCACGTTTGTACTGCAAAGATGAGGCGAAAACCGGCAGTCAGGGTAAAGTAAGGCAGAGTGTTTCTTAGAGGACGTGCCATGAACCTGACCAAAACCGATCGCATCATCATGACGCTGGGCCGCCAGATTGTCGGCGGTAAATACGTTCCCGGCTCGGCGCTGCCGGCAGAAGCGGACCTGTGCGAAGAGTTTGAAACGTCGCGCAATATTATCCGGGAAGTGTTTCGCTCGCTGATGGCGAAGCGGCTGATTGAGATGAAGCGCTATCGCGGAGCCTTCGTTTCGCCGCGTAACCACTGGAACTACCTTGATACCGAGGTGCTGCAGTGGGTGCTGGAGAACGATTATGACCCGCGCCTGATTGGCGCGATGAGCGAAGTGCGAAACCTGGTGGAACCGGCCATCGCCCGCTGGGCGGCTGAACGCGCCACCTCCAGCGATCTGGCGCAAATTGAAGACGCGCTGAACGAGATGATTGCCAATAACCAGGACCGGGATGCGTTTAACGAAGCCGACATTCGCTATCACGAAGCGGTGCTGCAGTCGGTGCATAACCCGGTGTTACAGCAGCTGAGCGTGGCAATCAGCTCGCTGCAGCGAGCGGTATTTGAACGAACCTGGATGGGGGATGAAGGCAATATGCCGAAGACCCTCCAGGAACATAAGGCGCTGTTTGATGCCATCCGGCATCAGGATAGCGAAGCGGCAGAGCAGGCGGCGCTCACCATGATCGCCAGCTCAACACGAAGGCTGAAGGAAATCACATGACATCTCGCTACATCGCAATTGACTGGGGATCGACCAACCTGCGCGCCTGGCTTTTTCAGGGCGACAGATGCCTGGAGAGCAGGCAGTCGGAAGCTGGCGTAACCCGCCTCAACGGCAGATCCCCGGCGGCGGTGTTTAGTGAGATAACCGAGAACTGGCGCGATGACGCCACGCCAGCGGTTATGGCGGGAATGGTCGGCAGCAACGTGGGCTGGAAAATCGCTCCTTACTTACCGGTTCCTGCCCACTTTTCGGCGATTTGCCAACAGTTAACGGCCATTGGCGACAATATCTGGATCGTTCCCGGCCTTAGCGTCTCCCGGGACGATAACCGCAACGTGATGCGCGGCGAAGAGACGCAGCTGCTCGGCGCGCGTGCGATCGCCCCCTCATCGGTCTATGTGATGCCCGGCACCCACTGCAAATGGGTGCAGGCCGATCGCGAGCAAATTCTTGATTTTCGCACCGTGATGACCGGTGAACTGCACCATTTACTGCTGCAACACTCGCTGGTGGGCGCCGGTCTCCCGCAGCAGGAAACCTCCGCGGCGGCATTTTCTGCCGGCCTCGAGCGCGGGCTGAACTCGCCCGCCGTTTTAGCGCAGCTCTTTCAGGTTCGCGCTTCGCACGTTCTCGGCACGCTGCCGCGCGAGCACGTCAGCGAGTTTTTATCCGGCCTGCTGATTGGCGCTGAGGTTGCCACCATGAGCGAAAGCGTGATTGATCAACAGATTACTATCGTTGCCGGAGAGGCGTTGGCGAACCGCTACCAGCAGGCGCTGGCCGCATTCGGTCGTCAGGCGACGGTCGTTTCCGGCGATACCGCATTTCAGGCAGGTATAAGGAGCATCATATATGCAGTGGCAAACTAAGCTTCCGCTGATCGCAATTCTGCGCGGAATCACGCCGGAAGAGGCGCTGGCGCACGTGGGCGCCGTTATCGACGCGGGATTCGATGCCGTCGAAATTCCGCTGAATTCGCCCCGGTGGCAGCAAAGCATTGCGGCCATCGTCGAGGCGTTTGGCGATCGGGCGCTGATTGGCGCAGGCACCGTGCTGCAGCCGGAGCAGGTTGACGAGCTGGCGAAGATGGGCTGTCGGCTGATCGTTACGCCAAACGTTCAAAGCGAAGTGATTCGCCGCGCGGTGAGCTACGGCATGACCGTCTGTCCCGGATGCGCGACCGCCACCGAGGCCTTCACCGCGCTCGATGCGGGTGCCAGAGCCCTGAAGGTGTTCCCGTCTTCCGCTTTTGGCCCGGATTACATCAAGGCGCTGAAGGCCGTTTTACCGTCAGAGGTCCCCGTTTTCGCCGTCGGTGGCGTAACGCCGGAGAACCTGGCGCAATGGATTGATGCCGGCTGTATCGGTGCCGGACTGGGGAGCGATCTTTATCGTGCCGGACAGTCCGTTGAACGCACCGCCCGCCAGGCTGCCGAATTTGTTAAAGCGTATCGAGAGGCTGTGCAATGAAAATAACCAAACTGACTACTTACCGTTTACCGCCGCGGTGGATGTTTCTGAAAATTGAAACCGATGAAGGCGTCGTTGGCTGGGGCGAGCCGGTAATTGAAGGGCGAGCGCGCACCGTCGAAGCGGCGGTACATGAGCTGGGGGAATACCTGATTGGCCAGGACCCGGCGCGTATTAACGACCTGTGGCAGGTGATGTACCGCGCCGGTTTCTATCGCGGCGGCCCTATTTTGATGAGCGCCATTGCCGGTATCGATCAGGCGCTGTGGGATATCAAAGGCAAAGTGCTGAATGCGCCGGTGTGGCAGCTGATGGGCGGCCTGGTGCGGGACAAAATTAAAGCCTACAGCTGGGTTGGCGGCGATCGCCCGGCGGAAGTTATCGAGGGTATTAAAAAGCTGCGCGGGATTGGTTTTGATACCTTCAAATTAAATGGCTGCGAAGAGATGGGAGTTATTGATAATTCCCGGGCGGTAGACGCAGCGGTGAATACCGTGGCGCAAATCCGCGAAGCCTTCGGCAATGAAATTGAGTTTGGTCTTGATTTCCACGGCCGCGTCAGCGCGCCGATGGCCAAAGTCCTGATTAAAGAGCTGGAACCGTATCGTCCGCTATTTATTGAGGAACCGGTACTGGCGGAGCAGGCGGAATATTATCCAAAACTGGCGGCGCAAACGCATATTCCGCTCGCGGCGGGCGAACGTATGTTCTCACGCTTCGAATTCAAACGGGTGCTGGAAGCCGGCGGCCTGGCCATTTTGCAGCCGGACCTGTCGCACGCCGGGGGGATCACCGAATGCTATAAAATTGCCGGCATGGCTGAGGCCTATGACGTGGCGCTGGCGCCGCACTGTCCGCTGGGCCCGATCGCCCTGGCCGCCTGCCTGCACGTCGATTTCGTCGCCCGCAATGCGGTCCTCCAGGAACAAAGCATGGGCATTCACTACAACAAGGGCGCGGAGCTGCTCGACTTTGTGAAGAATAAAGAAGACTTCAATATGGAAGGCGGCTTCTTTAAACCGTTAACGAAGCCGGGGCTGGGTGTGGAAATTGATGAAGCCAGAGTGATTGAGCTCAGTAAAAATGCGCCGGACTGGCGTAATCCATTATGGCGTCATGAGGATGGTTCCGTCGCCGAATGGTAATGTGCGTCATACTTTGCACTGGTCACGCGTTGGCTGCATTTTCTTACCCCAGTCACATACTAATGTATGCTCCTGGGAGTGCGAAAAGTTGCCGCCGTTCCCCGGCACAAATTATTTAGCGCATTACGGTTAAGATATTAATAAAAAATCCAAATAAACCCTCTGTAAATTACAGGGCATGGTGAGCGGTTTCACTATGCCCAAAATCTGGAGACAGATTGCTATGGATATTTCAGTGACTGCTGCAAAACCCGGTCGTCGTCGTTATTTGACGCTGGTTATGATCTTTATTACCGTTGTTATTTGCTACGTTGATCGGGCTAATCTTGCCGTCGCATCAGCGCATATTCAGGAAGAGTTTGGTATTAGCAAAACGGAAATGGGCTATATTTTTTCTGCTTTTGCCTGGCTATATACGCTGTGCCAAATTCCCGGCGGCTGGTTCCTCGACCGCGTAGGTTCAAGGATGACCTACTTTATTGCCATTTTTGGCTGGTCGGTAGCGACGCTATTTCAGGGCTTTGCCACGGGGCTGATGTCGCTGATTGGTCTGCGAGCGATTACGGGTATTTTTGAGGCCCCGGCTTTCCCGACCAACAACCGAATGGTGACCAGCTGGTTCCCGGAGCACGAACGCGCCTCGGCGGTTGGGTTCTACACCTCCGGCCAGTTTGTAGGGCTGGCGTTCCTGACGCCGCTGCTGATCTGGATCCAGGAGCTGCTGAGCTGGCACTGGGTGTTCATCATCACCGGCGCTATCGGTATTGTCTGGTCGTTAATTTGGTTCAAGGTCTACCAGCCTCCGCGCCTGACTAAAAGCATCAGCAAGGCCGAGCTGGACTATATTCGCGACGGCGGTGGCCTGGTGGACGGCGATGCGCCGGCCAAAAAAGAGGCGCGGCAGCCGATGACCAAAGCCGACTGGAAGCTGGTATTCCATCGCAAGCTGGTCGGCGTGTACCTCGGGCAGTTTGCCGTCACCTCCACGTTGTGGTTTTTCCTGACCTGGTTCCCGAATTACCTGACTCAGGAAAAGGGGATCACCGCGCTAAAAGCGGGCTTTATGACCACGGTTCCGTTCCTTGCCGCGTTCGTTGGCGTGCTGCTCTCGGGCTGGCTGGCGGACCGGCTGGTGCGAAAAGGTGTCTCGCTGGGCACCGCGCGTAAAACGCCCATTATCTGTGGGCTGCTGGTATCGACCTGTATTATCGGCGCGAACTACACCAACGATCCGGTGTGGATTATGACCCTGATGGCTATCGCCTTCTTCGGCAACGGCTTTGCGTCTATCACCTGGTCACTGGTGTCATCGCTGGCGCCGATGCGCCTGATTGGGCTGACCGGGGGCGTGTTTAACTTTGTCGGCGGTCTGGGTGGGATCACCGTTCCACTGGTCATCGGTTACCTGGCGCAGGGATATGGCTTTGCGCCTGCCCTGGTTTATATTGCCGTCGTGGCCTTGATTGGCGCGCTTTCCTACATCGTGCTGGTGGGCGATATTAAACGTGTAGGCTAATTCTTGCCGATACTATACCCTGATGCGAACGCCGTGCATCAGGGTAGCCTTATGAAACAAATCACTTTTGCCTCTTGTCATCATCAGTTGACCAATACGCGCGTCTGGACTGCGGACAGCCAGTGGCTGGTTTTTGACGTCCGTCCGTCCGGGGCCTCCTTCACCGGGGAGACGATTGAGCGGGTCAACGTCCACACCGGCGCGGTAGAGACAATCTATCGCGCGCAGCAGGGCGCCCACGTTGGCGTGGTGACCGTTCATCCAACGAAAGATGCCTACGTTTTTATTCACGGACCCGAACATCCGGATGAGAGCTGGCGGTATGATTTCCACCACCGCCGCGGCGTGGTGTCGTTTCAGGGGGAGTGCCGTAACCTCGATGCGATGGATATCACCGCTCCCTATACCGCAGGCGCGCTGCGCGGCGGTAGCCACGTCCATGTTTATAGTCCTGATGGTCAGTTGGTCAGCTTTACCTATAACGATCACGTAATGCACGAACGCTCGCCGGCGCTGGATCTGCGCAACGTTGGGGTGGCGGCGCCCTATGGCCCGGTGGTACCGCGCGGGCAGCATCCGCGTGAATACGGCGGCAGCCACTGGTGCGTGCTGGTCAGCCGGACAACGCCTGAGCCGACGCCGGGCAGCGATGAAATCAACCGCGCTTATGAAGAGGGCTGGGTCGGTAATCACGCCCTGGCCTTTATCGGCGATACGCGATCGGCAGACGGTGAAAAGGTCCCCGAGCTGTTTATCGTCACCCTGCCGGATAGCGAACAAGGCTGGAAGCAGCAGGGTGATGCGCCGCTGGCGGGTACCGAGATGACGCTGCCCGTGCCGCCAGCCGGGGTGATGCAGCGGCGCCTGACCTTTACTCACGACCGCCGCTATCCCGGATTAGCCACTGCGCCGCGCCACTGGGTGCGGGCTAACCCGCAGGCGACGGAGATTGCGTTTCTGATGCGCGATGATGCCGGCGTGGTTCAGCTGTGGCTGATTTCGCCGCAGGGTAGCGGTCTGCGGCAGCTAACCGCTAATCGTGCGGATATTCAGTCGGCGTTTAACTGGCATCCGTCGGGCGAATGGCTGGGATTTGTGCTGGAGAATCGGATTGCGCTTTGCCACGCGCGCTCAGGGGCGGTGACCTTTTTGACGGCCGAGGGAGAAAGCTCGCCTTCAGCGGATGCGATCGTCTTTTCGCCGGATGGTAAATATCTGGCATGGATGGCGGAGGTGGACGGCTATCGTCAGCTGTGGACCACCGAAGTTACGCGTTAGATCAAGGGGTTGTCATTGATACTGGCGGGATAACCGAATTAGTCGCCAGCGTCTCTCTTTCGCTTTTTTCTACGCGCGATTTTATCGAGCTATCGGTACGGAACATATCCCACGGCAGCAGCAGCGTATCCATCACCGCGGTGAGGGGCATATCTATTGCCACCAGGGATTTGGTGCCCCAGTTGGCATCGCTGTTGCCCAGCATCTGCGCGCTGGCTCGCGTTCCCGGGTAGGTTCCTTCCTTGCCGCCGGTATGAGACATCACGCTGGAGCAACCGCTCAAGCCTACCATTCCGCCGAACAGGACCAGCTTTAACAGACCGCTTTTCATCATTCTTCCATTATTGTTTCGGGCATTGAGATAACCATTTATCGGTTATATCGAGCCATCCTCTGAATGCATAGCGTTATTGCGCCGCACTGTGGCAGGCATCGCATTTTGCCTTTTGTGCTCCCCCCAGTCTAAGCAATCGTCGGCAAACTGCAAAAAAAATTGCGGTATTCGTCTTGAAAAACGCGCCGGGAAACCCATTTTAGAAACGTGGCCCGATGAGAATACGCCTGCGGGGTATTCCGGGTAATAACGACCTGTCCATGATGGAAGGTCATAAAATTCTCGCTGATTTCAGGAGCTATTTATTATGCGTAATTTCGATCTCTCTCCGCTGTATCGTTCTGCTATTGGTTTTGACCGCCTTTTTAATCTGTTAGAAAACAATCAGAGCCAGAGCAATGGCGGCTACCCTCCGTACAACGTCGAGCTGGTAGACGAAAACCATTACCGCATTGCGATCGCCGTTGCCGGCTTTGCCGAAAGCGAACTGGAGATCACCGCCCAGGACAATCTGCTGATCGTCAAAGGTGCCCATGCCGGTGAGCCGAAAGAGCGTACCTACCTCTATCAGGGCATCGCCGAGCGCAACTTTGAGCGTAAATTCCAGATCGCGGAAAACATCCACGTTCGCGGCGCAAACCTGGTGAACGGTCTGCTGTATATCGAACTGGAACGCGTGATCCCAGAAGCGGATAAACCGCGTCGTATCGAAATCAACTAATCCCGTCGGGTCGCCCACGCGGCCCGATATTAAAACTTGCTCGCCGTCAGGGGGCAGATGCGGGTTAACCAACCCGCGGTATTCACTCGCTTCTTAGAAGGAGAAACACATTATGCGTAACTACGATTTATCCCCGCTGCTGCGTCAATGGATCGGTTTTGACAAACTGGCCAACGCTCTGCAAACCGCCGGTGAAAGCCAGAGCTTCCCACCTTATAACATCGAAAAAAGTGACGATAACCACTATCGCATTACCCTTGCGCTGGCCGGTTTCCGTCAGGAAGATCTGGATATTCAGCTGGAAGGGACGCGCCTGAGCGTGAAGGGCACGCCGCAGCAGGCGGAAAAAGAGACGAAGTGGCTGCATCAGGGGCTGGTAAGCCAGGCCTTTAGCCTCAGCTTTACGCTGGCCGAAAATATGGAAGTCTCCGGAGCCACCTTCAATAACGGTTTGTTGCATATCGATCTCACCCGCAATGAGCCGGAAGCGGTCATCCCGCAGCGGATCGCCATTAGCGAGCGTCCAGCGCTCGACAGCTAATCTGACACCCTCATCAAAGCCCCGATCTGTCGGGGCTTTTTTTTGCCCTGCAGCGTTGAAATGACCCGGCAGAAATAGCCTCTACGCGCTTTTGATGACCCGCTGATTATTGTGCGCCAGGCTGCATACTGGCCCTGAGGGTTGGGCCATAATCCCTGTTATTACTAATGTTATTCACAGGGAAAACACGATGAGTGATATAGCATTGACCGTCAGCGTTTTGGCGCTGGTTGCGGTTGTCGGATTGTGGATCGGCAATGTCAAAATTCGCGGCGTGGGTTTTGGCATTGGCGGCGTGCTGTTTGGCGGTATTATCGTCGGCCACTTTGTCGACCAGGCCGGCGTGACCCTCAGCGGTCCCATGCTGCACTTTATTCAGGAATTTGGCCTGATCCTCTTCGTTTACACCATCGGTATCCAGGTCGGGCCGGGGTTCTTTGCCTCTCTGCGCGTCTCAGGGCTACGGCTCAACCTCTTTGCCATCCTCATCGTTATTCTCGGCGGCCTGGTGACCGCGGTGCTGCATAAGCTTTTTAATATTCCGCTGCCGATAGTCCTCGGTATTTTCTCCGGGGCGGTCACCAATACCCCAGCGCTGGGGGCCGGGCAGCAGATCCTGCGCGACCTTGGCGTGCCGCTCGACGTGGTAGACCAGATGGGGATGAGCTATGCCATGGCCTATCCGTTTGGCATTTGCGGCATTTTGCTCACCATGTGGCTGGTGCGCCTGTTCTTTCGCGTCAACGTCGACAAAGAGGCCCTGCAGTTTGACGAGAGCAGCGGTAACGGCCATGCGCTGCTGCAAACGATTAACGTCCGCGTTGAAAACCCTAACCTGAATAATATGGCGATTCAGGATGTGCCGATGCTCAACAGCGACAGGCTGATCTGTTCGCGCCTGAAGCGCGATGAGATGCTGATGGTCCCGGCTCCGGGCACGCTGATCCAGACCGGCGACCTTCTGCATCTGGTGGGGCGCCCGGAGGATTTACACAATGCGCAGCTGGTTATCGGCAAGGAGGTCTCCACCTCGCTCTCCACCCGCGGTACCGACCTGAAAGTCGAACGAGTGGTGGTGACCAGCGAGAAGATCCTCGGTAAAAAAATCCGCGATCTCAACTACAAGCAGCGCTATGACGTGGTTATCTCGCGGCTTAATCGCGCCGGCGTGGAGCTGGTGGCCAGCAGCCATGCCAGCCTGCAGTTTGGCGATATCCTTAACCTGGTGGGGCGCCCGGAGGCGATTGACGCGGTTGCGGCTGAGCTAGGTAACGCGCAGCAAAAACTGCAGCAGGTACAGATGCTGCCGGTCTTTATCGGCATTGGTTTAGGGGTGCTGCTGGGTTCTATCCCGCTGTTTATTCCCGGCTTTCCCGTCGCGCTTAAGCTGGGCCTGGCCGGCGGGCCGCTGATTATGGCGTTGATCCTCGGGCGAATCGGCAGCATCGGCAAGCTGTACTGGTTTATGCCGCCCAGTGCCAACCTTGCGCTGCGCGAGCTCGGGATCGTGCTGTTTTTGGCGGTGGTTGGCCTGAAGTCGGGCGGTGATTTTATCCTGACGCTGACCCACGGCGACGGCCTGAGCTGGATAGCCTACGGTATTTTCATTACCGCCATTCCGCTGCTGACGGTCGGGGTTCTGGCGCGAATGCTGCTGAAGATGAACTATCTGACCCTCTGCGGCATGCTGGCTGGTTCAATGACCGATCCCCCGGCGCTGGCCTTCGCCAACAACCTGCACGCCACCAGCGGCGCGGCGGCGCTGTCTTATGCCACGGTCTACCCGCTGGTGATGTTTTTACGCATCATCACCCCGCAGCTCCTCGCCGTGCTGTTCTGGGGCATGAGCTAACGGGCTATCGAGGTGGACGCGGCGTAAGTGGTAGTCCACCTGATACTCGCTGGCGTTGCGAAACATAACGGAATAATTGAGAAATTCGCCGCTGTCGCTGTAGGAGAGCGAGGTTATGCGCAGCAGCGGCGTCTGCTCAGGGACATTCATCGATTTTGCCAGCTGCTTGTCCGCCAGCACCGGAGAGAGGCTCTCATAGTTACCGCTAATCGTTAGCCCGCACTCCTTCTCGATGTAGTCAAATTTTGACCCCTCGAGATGCACCAGCGACAGGTTACGAAACAGTTTGACCGGCATATAGCTGTCTTCCAGCATCAGGGACTTTCCGTCCACGTAGCGCACGCGTCGTGAGAAATAGATCCGCTCGTTAATCTGAATCCGCAGCTGGCTGGCAATCGCGGGCGGTGCGGGCATCACCTCGAAAATCAGCACCTGGCTGACCACCTCTTTCCCCTGCTGGCGCAGCACCTCGGCCAGGCCGGTAAGGTTGGTGGTTTCGTGGTGCACGTCTTTGCGCGCAACGTAGGTGCCGCTACCGTGGCGACGTACCACCAGCCCCCAGTTCACCAGCAGGTCGATGGCTTTGCGAATGGTCATCCGAGCGGCGCCAAACTCCTGCGCCAGCTTTTTCTCTCCCGGCAGCGGGCTGCCGATGTTGAAATCCGATGAATTGAGCCGCAGACGCAATCTTTCAGCAATAGATTTATAGATCACCAGTAGACCTCTATTCCAGTATCAGAGGTGATTATCAAACCTCTGTTTCGTATTAAAAATCATTAAATTACATATGAATACGCTGACATTTTTGCAGGCTGGAGATGGGTGGCATTGTTGTTGTCTATGTTTTATTCCAAAAGTAGACAACATCGCCGTAATTAAAACCATGAAAGCGATCACGAATCGCACCGACATTGCATGTTGGATGACGGGTAAATTCCTATTCTCGCTTTAGGCCGATACTCAAGACAAATAAGGCCTCTAACCCTACTGGTTGTTAAATGAGGATTTTAAAATGCTCAGTCAAATACAACGTTTTGGCGGCGCCATGTTTACCCCGGTTTTGCTGTTTCCGTTTGCCGGGATCGTGGTCGGGATTGCCATTATGTTGCGCAACCCGATGTTTGTCGGCGAAGCGCTCACGGCCCCCGATAATTTATTTGCGCAAATCGTTCACATTATTGAAGAGGGCGGCTGGACGGTATTTCGTAATATGCCGCTGATTTTCGCCGTCGGCCTGCCGATTGGCCTCGCTAAACAGGCGCAGGGCCGGGCCTGCCTCGCGGTGCTGGTCAGCTTCCTCACCTGGAACTACTTCATTAACGCGATGGGGATGACCTGGGGCCACTTCTTCGGCGTCGACTTTTCCGCCGAACCCACCGCCGGCAGCGGCCTGGCAATGATCGCCGGAATTAAAACGCTGGATACCAGCATCATCGGCGCGATTGTTATTTCCGGCTTCGTGACCGCGATTCATAACCGCTATTTTGATAAACCACTCCCGGTTTTCCTCGGTATTTTCCAGGGCTCTTCGTTTGTCGTCATCGTGGCATTCCTGGCGATGATCCCCTGCGCCTGGCTGACGCTGCTAGGTTGGCCGAAGGTGCAGATGGGGATTGAATCTCTGCAGGCGTTTTTACGCTCGGCCGGGGCGCTTGGGGTCTGGGTTTATATTTTCCTTGAGCGGATCCTGATCCCAACCGGCCTGCACCATTTTGTCTACGGTCCGTTTATCTTCGGCCCGGCGGTCGTGGAAGGCGGCATTCAGATGTACTGGGCACAGCATCTGCAGGAGTTCAGTCAGAGCACCGAGCCGCTGAAGGCTCTGTTCCCGGAAGGCGGCTTTGCCCTGCACGGCAACTCGAAGGTCTTTGGCTCGGTGGGTATTGCGCTGGCGCTCTACTTTACCGCCGCCCCGGAAAACCGCGTCAAGGTTGCCGGCCTGCTGATACCGGCCACCCTGACCGCCATGCTGGTCGGTATTACCGAACCGCTGGAGTTCACCTTCCTGTTTATCTCTCCGCTGCTGTTCGCCGTGCACGCCGTGCTGGCGGCGACGATGGCGACGGTGATGTATATGTGCGGCGTGGTAGGCAATTTTGGCGGCGGTTTGCTGGATCAGTTCCTGCCGCAAAACTGGATCCCGATGTTCCACAACCACGCCTCGATGATGTTTATCCAGATCGGCGTCGGGGCATGCTTCACCGGCATCTACTTCGTTATCTTCCGTGCCCTGATCCTGCGCCTCAACCTGAAAACGCCGGGACGTGAAGAGAGTGAAATCAAGCTCTACAGCAAGGCCGACTACCAGGCGGCGCGCGGCAAAACCAGCGCCGCAGGCACGACGGAGACCAAACTCGGCCAGGCCGCAGGCTTCCTGCAGGCGCTGGGCGGGGCGAGCAATATCGAGAGCATCAATAACTGCGCCACCCGGCTGCGTATCACGCTGGTCGATATGGCGAAAACGCAAAGTGACGACGTCTTTAAAGCGCTGGGCGCCCACGGAGTGGTGCGGCGCGGCAACGGGATTCAGGTCATCGTTGGCCTGCACGTCCCTCAGGTTCGCGACCAGCTTGAAACCCTCATCAAAGATTCTCTACAGACCGAACAAAACACCATGACGGAGGCAGTATCATGAAAAAATTCTCAGTTGTTATCGCAGGCGGCGGCAGTACCTTTACCCCGGGCATCGTATTAATGCTGTTAGCGAACCAGGACCGTTTCCCGCTGCGGGCGCTGAAATTTTATGACAACGACGGCGCGCGGCAGGAGACCATCGCCGAAGCCTGTAAAGTTATTCTTAAAGAGCAGGCGCCGGATATTGAGTTCAGCTACACCACCGACCCGCAGGCGGCCTTTACCGACGTGGATTTCGTGATGGCGCACATTCGCGTCGGTAAATATCCGATGCGTGAAAAAGATGAAAAAATCCCGCTGCGCCACGGCGTGCTGGGTCAGGAAACCTGCGGGCCTGGCGGCATCGCCTACGGTATGCGCTCTATCGGCGGCGTGCTGGAGCTGGTGGACTACATGCAAAAATATTCGCCGAACGCGTGGATGCTTAACTACTCCAACCCGGCGGCCATCGTGGCAGAAGCGACCCGCCGCCTGCGCCCGAATGCGAAAATCCTCAACATTTGCGATATGCCGATCGGTATCGAAGGGCGAATGGCGCAAATCGTCGGCCTGAAAGACCGCAAGCAGATGCGCGTGCGCTACTACGGCCTTAACCACTTCGGCTGGTGGACGTCGATTGAGGATCTGCAGGGTAACGACCTGATGCCAAAACTGCGTGAACATGTCGCTAAATATGGCTACGTTCCGCCGTCAAACGATCCGCATACCGAAGCGAGCTGGAACGATACCTTTGCCAAGGCAAAAGATGTGCAGGCGCTGGATCCGGACACCATGCCGAACACCTACCTGAAGTACTATCTGTTCCCGGACTATGTGGTGGCGCACTCCAACCCTGAGCGCACCCGCGCAAACGAGGTCATGGATCATCGCGAGAAAAACGTCTTCAGCGCCTGCCGGGCCATTATTGCCGCCGGTAAATCCTCTGCCGGCGATTTGGAGATCGACGAGCACGCCTCGTACATCGTTGACCTCGCGGCGGCGATTGCCTTCAACACCCAGGAGCGCATGCTGCTGATTGTGCCGAATAATGGCGCTATCCATAACTTTGACGCCGACGCGATGGTCGAAATTCCGTGCCTGGTTGGCCATAACGGGCCGGAGCCGCTAACGGTGGGCGATATCCCGAACTTCCAGAAAGGGATGATGGGCCAGCAGGTGGCGGTCGAAAAACTGGTGGTCGATGCCTGGGAACATCGCTCCTACCACAAGCTGTGGCAGGCCATTACGCTGTCGAAAACCGTGCCGAGCGCCTCCGTTGCGAAGGCTATTCTTGATGACCTGATTGCAGCCAATAAAGAGTACTGGCCAGAGCTGCACTAATCCTTCCCTTCAGCCGGCATCCGTTGGGTGCCGGTCCGCGTATTTCAGCACCGCCGACGGCGCGTAGCCGAATTTTTGCTTAAATGCTTTGCTGAAATGAAACGAGTCAAAGAAGTTAAGCATCCCCGCCACCTTACCCACGGTATTTCCTTCCTGCTTTAATAACGATTGCGCCAGCTCCAGCTGGGCATTGAGGTAATACTCTTTTGGCGTTTTTCCGGTATAACGGAGAAACAGGCGCCGTAGCCATGGTTCGCTGCACTGCATGGCATCAGCCATATCGGCGACGCTCCAGCGCTTCTGCGGGTTGGCGTGAAGAGTGGCAATAAGGTTTTCCAGCTTTTGTAGCTGACGGTCTTTGTTTCCATTTTCGGCAATCAGGCAAATCCACTGATAGATTATTTTTGTCAGATAGGCGACGGCCAGGTTATTTTTTAGCGGATCGCGATCGGAAATCAATGATGCCACTTCGTTGAGTTCTTTATTAAAAATCTCACCATGATAAATCGTGCCGATCTGTAATATTTGAAGTGGCATCAGCGTGGTAGGAATGAATTCCATCCAGTACTGTTCCCAGATTAATCCAGCGCAGTGATAGGATTTGATCTCAATAGGCTTTAAAAATATGACGCAGTTCCCATTCAGGGTGATTTCAGAATTGTCTTTCAGGTATATTTTCCCACACCCCTGAAGGGTGTATATTGCCACCCAGGAGTTGGCAATAAGCGGCTTCTTTTTATCGCGAGGCCAGCTGACCCGGTAGCTTTCATCGGCAAGGGTATGCCATAGCGAGAGCAGTGAAATCCCGCTTGAGATCACATTCTCTTCCAGAACTAACGGAATATTATACGTAGTTTCGTTTTTTACATGCGAAATTTGTATTTTTCCATTCATTTTAATTTCTCATCAGCGAATGATACCTGCAACCTGATAGAGGAATTTAGCAAAAAATAACCGCTCAGGGATACATTACATCTCATTTTATATATACCCAAAATAATTTAAGTTGCAAAAAGGCGGCTGATGAGAGGCTCTCCAGGAGATTACTGGCGTCAGTGACTGGTCGAGCGAACGAAGCCAACGGGTAAGAAACTTGAAGCAGAACGGGTATAAATCATCGCCTTACCTGGGTAAAACGCTATTCCTTTGTACCTGATAGCGCCGGGATATAATGACAAATAAGGGCTACAAGATGAATGCTATACAAATTTTGAGCTTTGTCGGTTTTACATTGCTGGTGGCTATCATTACCTGGTTCAAGGTAAGAAAAGCGGATACCGGATCGCAGCAGGGGTATTTCCTCGCCGGGCGCTCGCTAAAAGCGCCGGTGATTGCCGCCTCGCTGATGTTAACTAACTTATCGACCGAACAGCTGGTGGGATTATCGGGCCAGGCTTACAAAAGCGGTATGTCGGTAATGGGTTGGGAGGTGACTTCAGCGGTAACGCTGATCTTCCTGGCGCTGATCTTTCTTCCACGTTATTTACAGCGCGGCATCGCTACTATTCCGGACTTTCTTGAAGAGCGGTACGATAAAACCACGCGCATCATCATCGACTTTTGCTTTTTGATTGCTACCGGCGTCTGCTTCCTGCCTATTGTTCTCTATTCTGGCGCGCTGGCGCTTAATAGCCTGTTTCATATCGGCGACTCGCTGGGTTTAACTCAGGGAGCTGCAATCTGGCTGCTGGTCATTTTGCTGGGGCTGGCCGGGATTTTATACGCTGTTATCGGCGGCATGCGCGCGATGGCGATTGCCGACTCGATTAACGGTATTGGCCTGGTGGTTGGCGGCCTGATGGTTCCGGTGTTTGGGCTTATGGCGATGGGTAAGGGGAGTTTTTTACAGGGTATCGAGCAGCTGACGACGGTACATGCTGAAAAGCTAAACTCGATCGGCAGCAGCACCGACCCCTTACCGATTGGCGCGGCGTTTACGGGCCTCATTCTGGTGAATACTTTCTACTGGTGCACTAACCAGGGGATTGTTCAGCGCACGCTGGCGTCAAAAAGCCTCGCGGAAGGCCAGAAAGGGGCGCTGCTGACGGCGGTCCTGAAAATGCTCGACCCACTGATTTTGGTGCTCCCAGGTTTAATTGCTTTTCACCTCTATAAGGACCTGCCCAGCGCGGATATGGCCTACCCGACGCTGGTCAATAAGGTGATGCCGCTCCCGCTGGTCGGCTTCTTTGGCGCAGTCCTGTTTGGCGCGGTTATTAGCACCTTTAACGGTTTTTTGAATAGCGCCAGCACCCTGTTTAGCATGGGGATTTATCGGCGCATCATCAATGAAAATGCCCAGCCGCAACAGCTGGTGCGCGTTGGGCGTAAATTTGGCCTCTTTATTGCGGTGATATCCGTGGTTGTTGCGCCGTGGATCGCCAATGCGCCGCAGGGCCTGTATAGCTGGATGAAACAACTCAACGGTATTTATAACGTACCGCTGGTGACGATCATCATTATGGGCTTCTTCTTCCCGCGCATTCCGGCGATCGCCGCAAAAGTGGCGATGGGGCTAGGGATTGTTAGCTACATCACTATTAACTACCTGGTGAAGTTCGATTTCCACTTCCTCTACGTGCTGGCCTGCACCTTCTGCATCAACGTGGTGGTAATGCTGGTTATCGGCTTCATTAAGCCGCGGGCGACGCCATTTAAATTTCACGATGCTTTTGCCGTAGATATGCAGCCGTGGCGGCACGTGAAGGTTGCCTCGGTGGGCATTCTGTTCGCCATGATTGGCGTTTACGCAGGCCTGGCCGAGTTTGGCGGCTACGGGACCCGCTGGCTGGCAATGCTCTGCTACTCCATCACTGCGGCGGTGGTTATTTATCTGATCTACAGCGGCTGGCGGGAACGCCGCTCCGCTCCGGCTAACTATGCTCCCGACGTTAAGGAAAAATCATGAGTCGCCCCAATTTCCTGTTCATTATGACCGATACCCAGGCCACCAATATGGTGGGCTGCTACAGCGGTAAACCCTTAAATACGAACCATATCGACGCCCTGGCCGCGGAGGGGATTCGTTTTAACTCCGCCTACACCTGCTCCCCGGTATGCACGCCGGCGCGTGCTGGGCTGTTTACCGGCATTTACGCCAACCAGTCCGGGCCCTGGACCAATAACGTCGCGCCGGGGAAAAATATCTCCACCATGGGGCGCTATTTTAAAGATTCGGGCTACCGGACCTGCTATATCGGCAAATGGCATCTTGATGGTCATGATTATTTTGGTACCGGCGTCTGTCCGCCGGAATGGAATGAAGAGTTCTGGTTTGATGGCGCAAATTATCTGGCGGAACTGACGGAAGAGCAGATCTCCCTGTGGCGCAATGGCCTGAATAGCGTGGAAGATCTGCTGACCAACGATATTGATGAGACCTTTACCTGGGCCTATCGCATCAGCAACCGGGCGGTCGATTTTTTACAGCGTGAGAAGGCCTCTGATGAGCCGTTTTTGATGGTGGTTTCCTATGATGAACCGCATCACCCGTTTACCTGTCCGGTTGAATATCTTGAGAAATATCAGGACTTCGCCTACGACTTAGGCGCCAGGAGTGGAGATTCGCTGGCCGAAAAGCCCGAACATCATCGCCTGTGGGCGCAGGCGATGCCGTCGCCGGTGGGTGAGGACGGGTGCTACCGCCATCCGCTCTATTTCGCCTGCAATGACTTTGTGGACGATCAGATTGGCCGGGTGATTAACGCCCTGTCTCAGGAGCAGCGGGAGAACACCTGGGTCATTTACACCTCCGATCACGGCGAGATGATGGGGGCGCACAGGCTCATTAGCAAAGGGGCGGCGATGTATGACGACATCACCCGTATTCCGCTGATTATGCGCCCGCCACGCGGTGTGCCGAAACAGGTGGATACACCGGTCAGCCATATCGACCTGCTGCCGACGATGATGGCGCTGGCGGGAATCGACAAGCCCGATATCCTGCCGGGGGAGAATATCCTGGCCGCTGAATCGCCGCGCGGCGTTATGGTGGAGTTTAACCGCTACGAGATTGAGCACGACAGCTTCGGTGGCTTCATTCCCGTGCGCTGTTGGGTGACGGATGCGTATAAGCTGGTGCTGAACCTGTTTACCACCGACGAGCTTTACGACCGGAAAAACGACCCCGATGAGCTGCATAATCTGATCGATGCCCCTAAATTCGCCGACGTTCGCTACCGGATGCACGACGCGCTGCTGGACTACATGGATAAAATCCGCGATCCGTTCCGCACCTATCAATGGAGCCTGCGCCCGTGGCGCCCGGACGCTCATCCGCGCTGGATGGGGGCATTTCGTCCGCGTCCGCAGGATGGCTACTCGCCGGTGGTACGCGATTATGACACCGGGCTGCCGACGCAGGGGGTTAAGGTCGAGAAGAAAAAACAGACGTTCTGATGGCGTTGATTCCGCTATCCTGGTTCTCCCTGGATACGCTACGCTTAGCTGGGCCGAGGAGTCCCCGTTTATTGGGCGACGCGAGCCGCCGAACTTTTTCCGTATGGGGCGATGGCTGATGCCGTCCCTCTTATTGCCCGGCCTGCATTGTCGGTATTTTGTACGATCGGGAGCCGGTCAAGGAGCTACGATGAAAATTTCCCGCCTCGGTGAAGCGCCGGATTACCGCTTCTCGCTGGCAAACGAGCGCACCTTCCTCGCGTGGATCCGTACCGCGCTGGGGTTTCTGGCGGCAGGCGTTGGGCTTGACCAGCTGGCGCCGGATTTTGCCACGCCGCTGATACGCGAACTGCTGGCGCTGCTGCTGTGCCTGTTTGCCGGCGCCCTGGCGATCTACGGCTATTTGCGTTGGCTGCGCAACGAAAAGGCGATGCGCCTGAAGGAAGATCTCCCCTACACCCGCAGTCTGCTTATTATCAGCGTGATTTTAATGGCGGTAGCGGCCGTGGTGATGCTGCTGGTGCTGTATGCCGGATAGGCGTAAAGCCCGCCGGGAGAGCGATCCGGGCCTGCAGCCGGAGCGGACCTCTCTGGCCTGGTTTCGCACTCTGCTCGGCTATGGCGCCCTGATAGCGCTGGCGATCAGGCATAGCTGGCACCGTAGCGGGCTGCCGTTCTGGATTTCGCTTGCTGTGCTGGCGATTGTCGCGGCTATTCTCTGGCGCTATACGCGCAGCCGCAACCTGATGGACGTGGATAGCGGAGATTTCGCACAGCCCCGCAGCGTACGTGATAAATTTTTGATCTCCCTCGCGGTACTTTCCCTCGCATTGCTGTTTGCTTTCACCCATCTGAATAAAATTATTACTTTTTTAAGGGAAATTGGATGACAGGATGTCAGGTCATGGCTAAACCGGCCAGCTCGCGCTGTAATCTCCGCTGTAAGTACTGCTTCTATATCGATAAGCCTCAGCATCAGCAGATGGATGATCTCACCCTTGAGCTGTTTATTCGCCAGCAGATCGCCGCGCAGCCGGGGAAAGAGGTGCAGTTTGCCTGGCAGGGCGGCGAGCCGACGCTGTGCGGCCTGCCGTTTTTTCAGCGGGTGGTAAAGCTCCAGCAGCGCTACGCGGCGGGGAAGCGCATCCATAACGCCTTCCAGACCAACGGCATTTTGTTAAATGATGAATGGTGTCGGTTCTTTCGCCAGCACGGCTGGCTGGTGGGGATATCGCTGGACGGACCGGTGGATTTGCACGATGCCTGGCGGGTTACCCGCAGCGGCAGGCCAACCCATCGTAAGGTGCTGGCGGCTATTGAAAAGCTGCGTCGCTGGGGCGTTGAGTTTAATATCCTGACGGTCGTGAGCGCGCTTAACGGCGCGTTCCCGCAGCGCGTCTATCGCTATCTGCGCGAGCTGGGAACGGCGCATATCCAGTTTATCCCGCTGCTGGAGCTGGACGCCTCTCTGCAGCCCGATGACGCCTCGGTGCCAGCGTCCGTCTGGGGGAGTTTCTTAAATTCGGTTTTCGATATATGGGTGCGGGAAGATATTGGCCGCGTCTATGTGCAGCTTTTTGATTCGACGCTGGGCATCTGGAGTGGTTTTCCGTCGCAGATGTGCGCGCTGAGCGAAACCTGCGGCCACGCTTTTGCCCTCGAAGCGGGCGGCGATCTCTACCAGTGCGACCACTATGTCGCTCCCGCCTGGCGGATAGGCAATCTGCACCGAAATACGCTAAGCGAGATCAACCTGTTGCCCGAGGTTATCGCGTTCGGGCAGCAGAAAAAAACGCTGCTGCCCGAAGAGTGCCGGCGCTGCCAGGCGCTGAAGTTCTGCCACGGGGATTGCCCGAAACATCGCCTCCGCGACGATAAAAGCGCCTTATGCGAGGGGTACCACGCCTTTTTCAGCCATTCCGCGCCCTACATGAAAATCATGCGCGACCTGCTGAAGCTGCATCGGTCGCCGGTCGAGCTGATGGCCATGCTGCGCCAGTAAAGACAAACCCGCTAGCGGCCCTTCGCCAGGTACTGCGCCATTTCTTCTTCCGGCACCATGCCGCCGCCGGTGGCCCACACCAGGTGCGTGGCGTTGCGCATCTGCTCCGGGCTCAAGCCGTGCATTTGCTGGTACGCCGCGCTGGCGCACACGTGCTGCGGCCCGGCCATGCCCGCCAGCGCCGAAGGCTCGAGGCGGATATTCTCCGCCTGCGCCAGCCAGCCCAGCATGTCGTACATCGTCTGGTCGTCGAGAGTATAGAGGCCATCCAGCAGGCGCTCCATTGCCCGGCCGACGAATCCCGACGCGCGGCCAACGGCGAGCCCGTCGGCGGCGGTGAGGTTATCGATACCTAAATCCTGGACCGAAATCGCGTCGTGCAGTCCGGTATAGACCCCGAGCAGCATGCAGGGAGAGTGGGTCGGTTCGGCGAAGAAGCAGCGCACGTGGTCGCCGAAGGCCAGCTTGAGGCCAAACGCCACCCCGCCAGGGCCTCCGCCCACGCCGCACGGCAGATAGACGAACAGCGGATGGTCGGCATCGATCTGCCGGCCCTGCTGAACAAACTGGGTCTTCAGGCGCTCGCCGGCGACGGCGTAGCCGAGGAACAGCGTGCGCGAGTTTTCGTCGTCGATAAAGAAGCAGTTAGGGTCTGATTCGGCGGCTTTACGCCCCTGCTCAACCGCTACGCCGTAATCCTGATCGTACTCCACCACCGTCACGCCGTGGCTGCGCAGCTTCGCTTTTTTCCACGCCCGGGCGTCGGCGGACATATGTACGGTGACCTTAAAACCGATGCGCGCGCTCATGATGCCAATCGACATTCCGAGGTTCCCGGTGGAGCCGACGGCGATGCTGTACTGGCTGAAGAACTGTTTAAACTCAGGCGTTAGCAGCCTGCTGTAGTCGTCCGCAGTGGTGAGCAGACCGGCTTCCAGCGCCAGCTTTTCCGCATGGGTCAGCACCTCATAAATACCACCCCGCGCTTTAATTGAGCCGGAGATGGGCAGATGGCTGTCCTTTTTCAGCAGCAGCTCGCCCGCCACCGGCTGCGCAAATTCCTGCTCCAGGCGCGCCTTCATGGCCGGGATTGCCACCAGATCGGATTCAATAATCCCGCCGGTAGCCGCGGTTTCCGGGAAGGCCTGCGCCAGATACGGCGCAAAGCGATCGAGGCGGGCGCGGGCGTCCTGGACGTCTTCGCCGGTCAGGCCGACGTAGGGTAAACCCTCGGCCAGAGCGGTGGTTGCCGGGTTAAACCAGGCGGTTTCTTTCAGGGCAATCAGATCCTTCAGCAGCGGGAACCGGGTGATTAAAGTAGTCATGTCAGCGTTTTTCATATTACGTCTCTTGGCGCTCAGATGATGAAAGAAAGCAGGAACGTGCAGGCCAGCGCAAGTAAGGATGCGATAAATGTGGCCGTTGTATAGTATTTGAACGTCTCACTCAGGCTCGCTCCGCAGTATTGTTTGACCAGCCAGAACAGGGAATCGGTGACGATCGTGCAGCCAATTGCGCCTGAACCGATGGCAATGGCGATGATCTCCGGACTCACGCCGGGATAAAGCGGCAGCATCGGGGCAACGATGGCGGTTGCGCCCATCATCGCGACGGTGGCCGAGCCGACCGCCGCGTGCAGGATCAGCGCCACCAGCCAGGCCAGCAGGATGGGGTGCATATGCATGTTCGACAGGATCACCGCCAGAGAGTCCGCCAGCCCGCTGGTTTTCAGTATCGCGTTGAACGCGCCGCCAGCGCCGATAATCAGCAGGATATTGGCAATTGAAGCAAAGCCGTTCTCGGTATGGGTTAGCAGGACGCTCATCCCGAGATGCTGACGGATGCCGAGAATGTAGTAAGCCACGAAGACGGCAATAAACATGGCGGTGATCGGGTTACCGATAAACTCCAACAGCATGTACAGCGTGCCGCCCCTGGTCATATTCAGCTCGGCAACGGTTTTTACCAGCATCAGCGCGATAGGCAGCAGGATGGTAAAGAGCGTAGCGCCGAGCGACGGCAGCGTCTCTTCCTGACGGACTTCCAGCCTGGAAAACTCGGCGGGAACCGGCTTAAACGGCAGGCGGTTGCCGAGAAGTTTGAGGAACAGAGGACCGCCAACCAGCGAGGCCATCAGCCCGACCAGCAGGCCGTAGATGATAACCGTCCCGATATCGGCGCCGAGCTTATTGGCAACGAACAGCGCGGCCGGATGCGGCGGAACCACGCAGTGGACGGCCATCAGCGCGGTACACAGCGGAATCGCCAGCTTCAGCAGCGAGGTGTGGGTCTTTTTGGCGATGGAGAAAGCCAGCGGGATCAGCAGCACGACGCCAACTTCCACAAACAGCGTAATCCCGCAAATCAGGCCCACCAGCACCATAATGACGTCAACCGATAGCCAGCGGCAGCGCTGGAGCGTCAGGCCGATACGCTCTGCGGCGCCGGAGACCTCCATCATTTTACCCAGGATGGTACCGAGGCCGATGACCGCGGCGAGGAAGCCCAGGGTTCCGCCTATTCCGCTCTCAATGGCGTTCACCATATCCAGCGGGCTCATCCCCATCATTGCGCCGACAAAAAAGCTGGCCAACAGCAGCGCCAGGAAGGGGTGAAACTTCAGTTTGACGATAGTTAACACGATCAGCACGATGCTTATCAGCAGCGTGCTCACAACCCAAATCTGCGACTCCATACCCCACCTCGCCTGTGAATAATCTGCGCTTATTGAACAGAAAAACGCCACCGGCTGACAAACGATATAATTGGCTCTTTAGGTGAATTAGATTGAATCAAATGAGTGATTAACGTCTAAAAATGGCGTTATTTTGCGTTATTTTGCGTTATTGGTCACTTTTATTCATCTTTAAGACGACGATCGGCGGTCGTTTTCTTTACAATCAGCGCTAATAAAATCGGGGGAAACGCAAGATGGATGCGCAACAAGAGAGGGGTAACCGGCTGCTCAACGGCTGGCAGCTGTCAAAGCTCTATACCTTTGAGGTGGCCGCGCGACACGAATCTTTTGCCCTGGCGGCGGAAGAGCTGTCGTTAACGCCCAGCGCGGTGAGCCACCGCATGAACCAGCTTGAAGAGGAGCTGGGTATTCAGCTGTTCGTGCGCTCGCACCGCAAGGTGGAACTGACCCATGAAGGCAGGCGGGTGTTCTGGGCGCTGAAGTCATCCCTCGATAGCCTCAATCAGGAGATCCTGGATATCAAAAACCAGGAGCTGTCCGGCACCCTGACGGTCTACTCGCGGCCGTCGATTGCCCAGTGCTGGCTGGTCCCGGCGCTGGGCGACTTTACCCGCCGCTACCCGTCGATCTCGCTGACCGTGCTGACCGGCAACGATAACGTCAATATGCAGCGCGCCGGCATCGACCTGGCTATCTACTTTGACGATTTGCCGTCATCGCAGCTCAGCCACCATTTTCTGATGGACGAGGCGATTGTGCCGGTATGCAGTCCGAACTATGCCCGCCAGCATCAGCTGCAGCAGAATCCCGATAACCTCCAGCACTGCACGCTGCTGCACGACCGTCAGGCCTGGAGCAACGACTCCGGCACCGACGAGTGGTTTAGCTGGGCGCAGCAGTTTGGGATGACTATGCCGCAATCGTCGGGGATTGGCTTCGATCGTTCCGATTTAGCGGTGATAGCGGCGATGAACCACGTCGGCGTGGCGATGGGGCGCAAAAGGCTGGTGCAAAAGCGGCTGGAAAGCGGGGAGCTGATCGCGCCGTTTGGCGAAATGACGCTGAAATGCCACCAGCACTACTATGTGACCACGCTTCCGGGGCGCCAGTGGCCAAAAATCGATGCCTTTATCAACTGGCTGCACACCCGGGTGCAGGCGTAGTGGCGTGGAGCCGAAGAGTGCGCCCGGGCAGGACGCTTCGCGCCCGACCCGGGGAGAATCACCGAAGCCCTAAACCGGCTGCTGATGGCGGCTAAAGCGCGACGCCAGCGGCAGCCAGCACAGCATAATCAGCAGCCCCATTAGCATCATCAGCAATCCGAGGCTGCCCTGGCCGGTCTGCGGCATCATGGCCGATAGCCAGGCCAGGACGCCGGAGCCGATATTCTGCAGGCCGCCAACCAGCGCGCCGGCGGTACCGGCGAGGAACGGGAACGGCTCCATTGCGCCGCTGGTTGCCAGCGGAAACAGCATGCCGGCACCGAAGAAGAACAGCGCGGCGGGCACCAGCAGCGTCCAGACGGTCATGACGCCTATCAGCCCCGGGATCCACATCATAATTCCCGCCAGCAGGCAGCAAATCACCGATTGCCACATCAGCGTCGGGAAACGCTTATTCGGACGCCCGGCGAACCAGGCGCCGAAGAAGGCCGCCGGGATCGGCAAAATAAACAGGATACTGACCGCCATGCTGCTCAAGCCCAGCACGGCGCCCATCAGCACGCCGGAGCAGGCCTCAAAAACGGCAATTCCCGCGAGGCCGCCAACCAGCATCAGCAGATAACAGTTGAACGCGCCGTTGCCGAAAAGCGTTCTGTAGCTGGTGGAGAGGCGGGTTCGCGGCGCGCCGGCCGGGCGGGTTTCCGGCATCCAGCGCGCCATGCTGAAGGTCACCACGGCGCACAGTACCAGCAGGAAAGCGTAGCAGGCGCGCCAGCTCCATAGGGTATTGAGGATCCCGCCAAGCAGCGGCGCCAGCAGCGGGCTGACCAGAATACCCATATTCAGCAGGCTGTTGGCGTGCCTTAGCTGCGCGCCTTCGTACAGATCGCGCGGCAGGGTACGCGCCATAACGCCGCCGACGCCGGTGCCCATGCCCTGAATCGCGCTGGCGACAATCAGCACCGTCAGGCTATGGGTGGTAATGGCAACCAGCGTCGCCAGCATAAAGATAGACATGCCGACCAGAATCACCGGGCGTCTCCCCACGCGGTCGGACAGCGGCCCGTAAAAGAGCTGCGATACGCCGTAGGTCAGCAAATAGGCCGCCATCACGCTCTGCACGGCGCCCTCGCGGGCGTTGAGCGAGACGGCCATGTCGGCAATGGCCGGAATATATATGGTCTGCGCCATCTGGCCAACGGCCACCAGCACGACCAGCATCAACAACAAATTGAAGTTCTTATGCCGTTTCATGTCGATGAATACTTTGTGAGTAGAGATAAATTAAGAATATGTGACTGGCACATCCGGTAAACGATGGAGGAATCTACCACATAAAAATGACAGAACAACCACCCTGCGGTGATTGTCGGGGAATTAAAGGCAGGTTTTGTAAACAATAATCGGCAACTAATGTTGCCATGATCCGCTAAGAGAGGCGCAGCAGGATCGCGCCGGCCGCGATGCCGCAGGCGGCTGCAATGCGCAGCGGTATGACCCGCTCTTTAAGCAGCACAAAGGCGATGAGCGCGCCGAACAGAATCGAGGTTTCACGCAGCGCGGCAACCACCGCCAGCGGCGCCTGGGTCATGGCCCACAGCGCCAGGCCGTAGGAGCCCATGGTGCTGACGCCTCCGAGCAGCCCCTTGTGCCAGTGCTGACGCAGATAGCGGCTGACTTCATGCCGACGAGAGACCATCGCCCAGCCCAGCAGGCAGCTTCCGTTCATCAAAAAGGACCACAGCGTGTAGCCCAGCGCAGAGCCGGAGAGCCTGACGCCGGTACCATCAACCAGGGTATAGCCGGCAATAAAGCAGGCGTTAATCAGCGCCAGCACCACGCCGCGGCGTGAGCTGGCGCGCCCGTTGTAGGCCATCGCCAGGATCGCCAGACAGATGACCCCGATGCCTGACCATGCCAGAGGGGAGAGGCGGTCGCCGAGGAATACGACGCTGACTACCGCCACCAGCAGCGGCGCCGTGCCGCGCATCAGCGGATAGGTCTGGCTCATGTCCGACACCTGGTAGGTTTTTGCTACCAGCACGGTGTAAACCACCTGCAGGGCGCTGGAAAGCACCAGATACGGCACGCTGGCGAGGGTCGGCTGCGGTGCGAAAGGCAGCAGCAGCAGGGCGATAACCGCCGCCGAACCGCTCACGCTGATTGCCGCGTACATCTTATCGCCGCTCGCCTTGACGATCGCATTCCAGCTGGCGTGCAGCAGGGCGGCGAACAGCAGAATGCAGAAAACGTTTATCGTCATCAGGGCAGGGTACCGTGGGAGCGTGAGGGTTGAAACTGTAACATGCACCTTTCCGCCCAGCCAGAGGCGGCTACAGCGAGCAGAACAGGCGATGCGTTACCCGCGGCTCATCGTAAACCGGACGAAACCCCAGGCTTTCATAGAACGGCCACGCCGACGACGGCGCGTGGGCGTTGAGGAAATCGAACCAGGTGCCGGAATGGGTGATAACCGCCACCAGCAGCTGCTGTCCGACGCCCTGGCGCCGGTAGCGTTCGCCGATGTACAGATGACGAATGCGCCCGGCCCGAGGCTGCTGGCTGTAGGCGTCAGCGTTCAGCCCGCAAACGCCCACCAGCTCTCCACCACGGAAGGCCCCAAGCAGCTTTTCTCCCGGCGCGTTAAAGCGGTTTTCTCCGCTCTGCCAGTTCTCCGCCAGGCGACGCAGCATATTAAAGTGCTGGGCGAGGCTTTCGCTACGCAGGGCGAGAAAACCGGCGTCATCCGGCGTGGTGGCAGCAATCAGCAGCGGTGGCATAAGTTTCTCCATCAGTTGGCGCAGGTGAAAGGAGACCGCCTGTAGAGGGGCGGTTTCCCGCCCCTCTCAGGTGCGACCTGAACCTGAATCAGCGGAACTGTTTCAGGACAGCATCAAGCAGTTGCAACACGGCAACCATGAGTTTCAGGATAAGAACGATAATATCCATCGTGCCCATACGCGTCTCCTCGGTAAAGGAGCACAGCCGGCTGGCGTACCTTTCCGCCGCCTGTTGCCAGCCAGGGTCTACGCCGCCTGCCTGAACACGTTGCCGTGCCCGGAAGACATTAGCGTATTTGTTGACGTAACACAGTGTGCTCTTTCAGGGTTAAGGCGCTGACGGCACCACCCGTTTCAGCCAGGACTTGATTGCGCCGGTAAACATGCGGCCCCCGAATGGCACAGAGTGAACGCTTTCAGTATAAGTATTAACTGTATAAATAAACAGTATTTTTCTCGACAAAAATCCACCGTCGATCCATACTCTATTTTATGAAAAACCCTGGCTAAAATTGCGTGAACTTCCGCGAACGCGTATACTTTTTCCGTTGACGTAATACAGTGTGCTTGCGGTTACCAGCCGCAAAATGCTGAAAGAAAAACCTCGCTGCGGCGGGGTTTTTTGCTTTCTGGCGCCGGGTTAAAAAATTGTGATCCTCTGCGCAAATTTCCGTGGTTGAAAATAAATCCATTGTTTAATGGCCGCAGCTGTGTTTGTATAAATTCAGTTAATTTTTCGACACAAAGGCCCCTAATGAACGCTTCCATGCTGACTTCGACCCTACTAAAAACCGCGTCTGCCGCGGTGGTCGTCGTGCGTGTGGTGGTCGTCGTCGGCAATGCGCCGTAGGGTCCGGAACAACACGATTCCAAACCCCGCCGGCGCAAACCGAGCGGGGTTTTTTTTCGACCCTCGCCCGGTAAGTCGGCTCAGAATAAAAGGACTGGAGCATGGCAAGTTCGGGCACAGCATCACACAAAATGCGCTTCACCGGCGCGCAGTTAGTTGTTCATTTACTGGAGCGTCAGGGGATCACCACGGTAACGGGTATTCCGGGCGGCTCCATTCTTCCGGTCTACGACGCGTTAAGCCAAAGCAAGCAGATTCGCCATATTCTGGCGCGTCACGAGCAGGGGGCCGGATTTATCGCCCAGGGCATGGCGCGAACCGAGGGCAAGCCGGCGGTTTGTATGGCCTGCAGCGGCCCGGGGGCGACGAACCTGATCACCGCCATCGCCGACGCGCGTCTGGATTCAATCCCGCTGGTCTGCATTACCGGCCAGGTGCCCGCCTCGATGATCGGCACCGATGCGTTCCAGGAAGTCGATACCTACGGCATCTCTATCCCCATCACTAAGCACAACTATCTGGTTCGCGACATTGCCGAGCTGCCGCAGGTGATAAGCGACGCTTTTCGCATTGCGCAGTCCGGACGCCCGGGGCCGGTGTGGGTAGATATTCCTAAGGACGTGCAGACCGCGACCATCGAACTGGATGCATTACCCGAGCCCGGCGTTCGCGCGGCGGCGCCTGAGTTTGACGGCGCCAGCGTACGCGAAGCGGCGGCGATGATTAATGCCGCTAAGCGCCCGGTGCTCTATCTGGGCGGCGGGGTGATTAATGCTCCGGAGCAGGTTCGCCAGCTGGCGGAAAAAGCCAACCTGCCGACCACCATGACCCTGATGGCGCTGGGCATGCTGCCAAAGGCGCACCCGCTGTCGCTGGGCATGCTCGGTATGCACGGCGCACGTAGCACCAACTTTACGCTGCAAGAAGCTGATTTACTGATTGTTTTAGGCGCACGTTTTGATGACCGGGCGATTGGTAAAACCGAGCAGTTCTGCCCGAATGCGCAGATTATTCACGTCGATATCGACCGCTCCGAGCTGGGCAAAATCAAGCAGCCGCACGTCGCAATCCAGGGCGATGTCGCCGAGGTTCTGGTGCAGCTGATCCCACAGGTTGAAGCGCAGCCGCGCAGCGAATGGCGCCAGCTGGTTGCCGATCTGCAGCGCGAGTTCCCGTGCACCATCCCGCAGCAGCAGGACCCGCTCTCTCATTACGGTTTGATCAATGCCGTCGCCGCCTGCGTCGATGATGAAGCGATTATTACCACCGACGTGGGCCAGCACCAGATGTGGACCGCGCAGGCCTATCCGCTGAATCGCCCCCGCCAGTGGCTGACCTCAGGCGGCCTGGGTACCATGGGCTTTGGCCTGCCGGCGGCGGTTGGCGCAGCCCTGGCGAACCCGCAGCGGAAGGTTATCTGCTTCTCCGGCGACGGCAGCCTGATGATGAATATTCAGGAGATGGCCACCGCCGCTGAAAATCAGCTCGACGTTAAAATCATCCTGATGAACAACGAAGCGCTGGGCCTGGTGTATCAGCAGCAGAGCCTGTTCTATCCGCAGGGCGTGTTTGCCGCCACCTATCCGGGGATGATTAACTTTATGCAGATTGCTGCCGGCTTCGGCCTGCAAACCTGCGACTTAAATCATGAAGCCGATCCGCAGGCGGCGCTGCAGGCGATAATTGACCGTCCTGGCCCGGCGCTGATTCATGTGCGAATCGATGCCGAAGAAAAAGTCTATCCGATGGTACCGCCGGGTGCGGCAAATACAGAAATGGTGGGGGAATAAACCATGCAACAGCAGACTCATGACAACGTTATTCTGGAACTCACCGTACGCAACCATCCTGGGGTCATGACCCACGTTTGCGGCCTGTTCGCCCGTCGCGCCTTCAACGTGGAAGGTATCCTCTGCCTGCCGATTCAAAACAGCAATCAGAGCCACATCTGGCTGCTGGTCAATAACGACCAGCGTCTCGAGCAGATGATCAGCCAAATCGACAAGCTGGAAGACGTAGAGAAGGTAACGCGCAATCAGTCCGATCCTTCCATGTTCAATAAAATCGCCGTCTTTTTCGAGTGAACTAGTCGCTCGTCGAATCCGGCGTGATGACTTTTACCGACCCGTTCCGGCAGTGCAGGGCGTAGTCTGCCGGCAGGGGACGATCGCTGATCAGGACATCAAAGGCCGATAGCGGGGCGATGCTGGCGGGCGCGACCTCATCGAACAGCGCGTAGCGCGCGAGCAGGATTTTGCGTAACCCGCGATCCAGCGCCTTACGTTTAGTGGTGAGATCGTCGGGGTTAAACCAGCTCACGCCAAAATGGTCGTGCACGCCGCTGGCGGAGATAAACACCTTCCGCGGATTCAGTGAATCGAGCGCCGAGGGGTTGTTGGCATCATAAAACGCATCGCTCTTGGCCCGGTAGGTGCCGCCGCAGAGGATCGCGGTGGCGTTAGGCTTTTCATTCAGCGCCACAAACACCCGGTGCGAATAGCAGATCCCGGTAAAGGTAATGTCATCCGGGATCATGCCAATCACCAGCGGCATCTCGCTGCCGTTATCGAAAAAGACCAGGTCGTTTTCGCTGACCAGCCCGGCGGCGAGGATGGCGACGGACAAATCATCACGGTGGTGGGGGCTTTTGCCCGCCGGTGGTGCGCCGACCGAGGGCGATGAGGGCTTGTTCACCATCACCACGTAGCCACCCAGCAGCGTCAGCGGCAGCGGTTCGTCATTCTCGAGGCTGAGGTCCCGACGAATGGTCATCACCGAAACTTCCAGCATCCGCGCGGCTTCTTTGAGATGGATGCGGTCCGTTTTCTTGAGCAGCTCCATCAGACGCCGGATACGTTCTTTTTGCTTTGTTTCCATTCACCTTCTCCGCGAGTTTGGGCGAAAATGTTCCTTTAGTAACATTTTTCGTTCGTCGAAACATTCTGCATTCACACTACTATACTGTGGGCTATCAAGAATTAAAAGCGGGGAAGAACGCGTCCTTTTAATTATAACTATTTTATTTTCAGTGTCTTATTGTTGGATCTTGCATTTTTCGCGTTACGGGTATACCGAGCGGCCGAAGTGGGGTGGTTGTTAAACAAACAGCCTGTGATTCTGCAATCGCGATCCTGGTCACAAATGATACGAAAGTAACATGATAATGTTACTATAATATCATTGTTATGTGATTGTTTCTAAGGGGTTGTAAAATGGATATCGCGGTTATCGGCTCAAATATGGTGGATCTGATCACCTACACCAATCAGATGCCTAAAGAGGGGGAAACCCTCGAGGCGCCCTCTTTTAAAATTGGCTGCGGCGGTAAAGGCGCCAACCAGGCCGTCGCGGCAGCCAAGCTTAACTCCAAAGTCCTGATGCTGACCAAGGTTGGGGACGACATCTTTGCCGATAACACGATTCGCAATCTGGAGTCCTGGGGCATTAATACGACCTACGTTGAAAAAGTCCCCTGTACCAGCAGCGGCGTGGCGCCGATTTTTGTTAACGCCAACTCCAGCAACAGTATTCTGATTATTAAAGGCGCCAATAAGTTTCTCTCCCCGGAGGATATTGACCGCGCTGCCGAAGATTTAAAAAAGTGTCAGCTGATTGTTTTACAGCTTGAGGTTCAGCTGGAAACGGTTTATCACGCTATTGAGTTTGGTAAAAAACACGGCATCGAAGTCTTATTAAATCCGGCGCCGGCGCTGCGTGAATTAGATATGTCCTATGCCTGCAAATGTGACTTTTTCGTCCCTAATGAAACCGAGCTTGAAATATTAACCGGACTACCCGTGGATACTTACGATAATATTCGCGCCGCTGCCCGCAGCCTCGTCGAAAAAGGGCTCAACAATATTATTGTCACCATGGGTGAGAAAGGTGCGCTATGGATGACGCGCGATCGGGACGTTCACGTTCCGGCGTTTAAGGTCAGCGCGGTTGATACCAGCGGCGCCGGCGACGCCTTTATCGGCTGTTTTGCACATTACTACGTCCAGAGCGGCGATGTTGAAGCCGCGATGAAAAAAGCCTCGCTCTTTGCCGCCTTCAGCGTCACCGGCAAAGGTACCCAATCGTCTTATCCCAGCATTGAGCAATTCAATGAATATCTGGCGTTAAACGAATAACCCTCTGCACTGTAAAAGGTAGCACTATGAACGATAAAAATATCGTTCAGATGGCCGACGGCTATCTGAATAAAACCCCTCTGTTCCAGTTTATTTTGTTATCCTGTTTATTCCCGCTATGGGGATGCGCTGCGGCATTAAATGATATTTTAATCACTCAGTTTAAAAGCGTATTTGCGCTGAGTAATTTTGCTTCGGCGCTGGTACAAAGCGCGTTTTATGGCGGTTATTTTTTAATTGCCATTCCGGCCTCGTTAGTGATTAAAAAAACCAGCTATAAGGTGGCGATTTTAACCGGCCTGACGCTTTATATCGTCGGCTGTACGCTCTTTTTCCCGGCCTCGCACATGGCAACCTACACCATGTTCCTGGCCGCGATTTTCGCCATTGCTATCGGCCTGAGCTTCCTTGAAACGGCGGCGAATACCTACAGCTCAATGATTGGGCCAAAAGCGCAGGCGACGTTACGCCTGAATATCAGCCAGACCTTCTATCCGATTGGCGCCGCGGCCGGCATCCTGCTGGGCAAATATCTGGTCTTTTCCGATGGTGAAAGCCTCGAAAAACAGATGGCGGGCATGAACGCCGAGCAGATCCATAACTTTAAAATCCTGATGCTGGAAAACACCCTTGAGCCCTATAAGTACATGATCATGGTACTGGTGGTGGTGATGGTGCTGTTCCTGCTGACCCGCTTCCCGACCTGCAAAGTGGCGCAGACGGCGAACCATAAGCGTCCGTCGGCGCTGGACACCCTGCGCTACCTGGCGAGCAACGCCCGCTTCCGTCGCGGGATTATCGCCCAGTTCCTCTACGTCGGGATGCAGGTCACCGTCTGGTCGTTCACGATTCGCCTGGCGCTGGAGCTGGGGGATATCAACGAGCGCGATGCCTCAACCTTTATGGTCTACAGCTTCGCCTGCTTCTTCATCGGTAAATTTATTGCCAACATCCTGATGACGCGCTTCACGCCGGAAAAGGTGCTGATTATCTACTCGGCGATCGGCGCGCTCTTCCTCGCCTACGTGGCGCTGGCGCCGAGCTTCAGCGCGGTGTACGTGGCGGTGCTGGTGAGCGTCCTGTTTGGACCCTGCTGGGCAACCATCTATGCCGGAACCCTCGACACGGTTGATAACGAACATACCGAAATGGCCGGGGCGGTGATTGTGATGGCGATTATCGGCGCGGCGGTGGTGCCGGCGATTCAGGGCTTCGTTGCGGACATGTTCCACTCCCTGCAGGTTTCGTTCCTGGTGCCGATGCTGTGCTTCATCTACGTGGGCATCTATTTCTGGCGTGAGTGCAAAGCGCGCCGCGCGCTGACCGAAGCGACGGCCTCCTGAGGAGAATCATCATGACGACACGTTTAACCCTATGGCGTCAGCTGTTTACCGAGCATCCTCGGGTACTGCTGGCAAACGATGCCTTTACGGTGACCGCGTTCCGTTACGCCAGCGGCGTAGAGGGCCTGCGGGTGGAGAACTCGCGCGGCCACCTGGTTATCCTGCCCTGGCTGGGGCAAATGATCTGGGATGCCGAATTCGACGGTCGCGACCTGACGATGCGCAATATGTTCAGCGAGCCGAAGCCGGCGACGGAAGTGGTAACCACCTACGGCTGCTTCGCCTTCCACTCCGGGCTGCTGGCGAATGGCTGCCCTTCGCCGGAGGATACGCATCCGCTGCACGGCGAGATGGCCTGCGCCGCGATGGATGAAGCCTGGCTGGAGCTGGAGGAGGAGAGCCTGCGGGTGACAGGGCGCTATGAATACGTCATGGGCTTCGGCCATCACTATCGGGCGCAGCCTGCGGTGGTCGTGCATAAAGAGAGCGCGCTCTTTGATATTCACATGGCGGTCACCAACCTCGCTTCCATTGCGATGCCGCTGCAGTATATGTGCCATATGAACTATGCCTATGTCGCTGGGGCCCGCTTCAGCCAGAATATCCCCGACGACGCGCTCGCGCTGCGTGAGTCGGTACCGGCCCACGTGCGGCCGACCGAGCGGTGGCTGGCGTTCAACCGGCGTATTCTGCAGGGGGAGGCGTCGCTGGCCGCGCTGAACGAGCCGCACTATTACGATCCGGAAATCGTCTTTTTCGCCGACAGGCTCGATCGCTACACCGACAGGCCTGAATTTCGCATGACGGCCCCGGATGGCACCACGTTCATCACCCGCTTCTCCAGCGCGGAGCTGAACTATGTGACCCGCTGGATCCTCTATAACGGCGATCAGCAGGTGGCGGCTTTTGCGCTGCCGGCCACCTGTCGTCCCGAAGGATTTCTGGCGGCGCAGCGTAACGGCAGCCTGATCTCGCTGGCGCCGCAGCAGACCCGCGCCTTCAGCGTGACCACCGGCATCGGTGGCTGAGGCGGATAATAGTGCTCAAGGCTTGAACAGCAACGCGCTTATCGTTAAGGTAAGCGCGTTTTTTTATCCGCCAGGAAACGCCATGACCTCCATTGCCCTTATTGACGATCATCTCATCGTCCGCTCCGGTTTTGCGCAGCTGCTGGCGCTGGAAAGTGATTTCCAGGTGGTGGCGGAGTTCGGCTCCGGCCGCGAGGCGCTGGCGGGTCTGCCGGGCCGCGGCGTGCAGGTCTGCATTTGCGATATTTCGATGCCGGATATCTCGGGCCTCGAGCTGCTGAGCCAGCTGCCCAAAGGCATAGCGACCATTATGCTCTCGGTCCACGACAGCCCGGCGCTGGTGGAGCAGGCGCTGAACGCCGGCGCTCGCGGCTTTCTCTCCAAACGCTGCAGTCCGGATGAGCTGATTGCCGCCGTCCGCACGGTGGCGACCGGCGGCTGCTACCTGACGCCGGATATCGCCATGAAGCTGGCGGCCGGCCGCCAGGACCCGCTCACCAGGCGCGAGCGGCAGGTGGCGGAAAAGCTGGCCCAGGGGATGGCGGTGAAGGAGATTGCCGCCGAGCTTGGGCTATCGCCAAAGACCGTCCACGTTCATCGCGCTAACCTGCTGGAAAAACTCGGCGTCAGCAACGACGTTGAGCTGGCGCGACGCATGTTCGATAGCTGGCAGTGAAGGCGCTATTCTCGCGACTGTTCTCGGTCGTCGGCTGCTTCTTTATCTTCTCCGCCGCGTGGTTCTGCCTGTGGAGCATCAGCCTGCACGTGGTGGCGCGCCCGGACCTCGCGGTGCTGCTCTTTCCCTTCGGTCTGCGCCTTGGCCTGATGCTGCAGTGCCCGCGCGGCTACTGGCCGGTGCTGCTGGGGGCGGAATGGCTGCTGATCTTCTGGCTGGCGCAGGAAGTGGCCCTGGCCCATCCGATAATATTGATGATCGGCAGTCTGCTGACCCTGCTGCCGGTGGCGCTGATTTCGCGCTATCGCCAGCAGCGCGACTGGCTGACCCTGCTGCGCCAGGGCGGCGCGCTGATCGCCGCCGCGCTGCTGCAATCGCTGCCGTGGCTCGGCGAAGGCAGCGACGGCCTCAACGCCCTGCTGCTGACGTTGACCGGCGGCCTGACGCTGGCGCCGACCTGCCTGGTCATCTGGCATTACCTCACCAGCACCGTCTGGCGTCCGTTGGGGCCCGCGCTGGTTTCGCAGCCGGTGAACTGGCGCGGGCGGCACCTGATCTGGTATCTGCTGCTGTTTATGGTCAGTCTCTGGCTGCAGCTGGGGCTGCCCGCCGAGCTCTCGCGCTTTACGCCGTTTTGCCTGGCGCTGCCGATTATCGCCCTGGCCTGGCACTATGGCTGGCAGGGGGCGCTGATTGCCGCCCTGATGAACGCGATTGCCCTCATCGCCAGCCAGACCTGGCACGACCATCCGGTGGATTTACTGCTCTCTCTGCTGGCGCAAAGCCTGACCGGCCTGCTGCTGGGGGCCGGCATTCAGCGCCTGCGTGAGCTGAACCAGTCGCTGCAAAGCGAGCTGGCGCGCAACCGCCGGCTGGCGGAGCGGCTGCTGGAAACCGAAGAGAGCGTGCGCCGCGACGTGGCGCGCGAGCTGCACGACGATATCGGCCAGACCATCACCGCCATTCGCACCCAGGCCGGGATCGTCCAGCGCCTGGCGCCGGAGAACGGCGGCGTCAGGCAGAGCAGCCAGCTCATCGAGCAGCTCTCCCTGGGCGTCTATGACTCGGTGCGCCGCCTGCTGGGGCGCCTGCGCCCGCGGCAGCTGGACGATCTGACCCTTGAGCAGGCGGTACGTTCGCTGATGCGCGAAATGGAGCTCGAAGATCGCGGGATAGTCAGCCACCTCGACTGGCGCATCGATGAACCCGAGTTGAGTGAGAGCCTGCGCGTTACCCTATTCCGCGTCTGCCAGGAGGGGCTGAATAATATCGTTAAGCACGCCAGCGCCAGCGCGGTTACGCTGCAGGGCTGGCAGCAGGATGGGCGGCTGATGCTGGTGCTTGAGGATGACGGCAGCGGGCTGCCGCCGGGCACCGGACAGCACGGCTTTGGCCTGATCGGCATGCGCGAGCGCGTGACGGCGCTGGGCGGGACCTTAACCATTTCCTGCACCCACGGCACGCGCGTCTGCGTCAGCCTGCCGCTGCGCTACGCCTGAGGAACGAAGATGTTTACCTTTATGAAATCCCCGCCCGACGCCGCGCCGATAGTCGATAAGCAGGCCCTCGACGAACGCTATCGCTACTGGCGGCGCCATATTCTGCTGACCATTTGGCTGGGCTACGCGCTGTTCTACTTCACGCGCAAAAGCTTCAACGCCGCGGTGCCGGAAATTCTCGCCAGCAACGTGCTGACCCGCAGCGACATCGGCCTGCTGGCGACGCTGTTTTACATCACCTACGGGCTGTCTAAATTTTTATCCGGCATCGTTAGCGACCGCTCCAACGCCCGCTACTTTATGGGCCTCGGCCTGATTGCGACCGGCGTGGTCAATATCCTGTTCGGCTTTTCCACCTCGCTGTGGGCCTTTGCGCTGCTGTGGGCGCTGAACGCCTTTTTCCAGGGGTGGGGTTCGCCGGTGTGCGCCCGCCTGCTGACGTCCTGGTACTCCCGTACCGAGCGCGGCGGCTGGTGGGCGCTGTGGAACACCGCCCACAACGTCGGCGGCGCGCTGATCCCGATGGTCATCGGCGCCGCGGCGCTGCACTACGGCTGGCGCGCCGGGATGATGATTGCCGGGATGCTGGCAATCCTCGCCGGGCTGTTTCTCTGCTGGCGGCTGCGCGACCGGCCGCAGGTGGTGGGGCTGCCCGCGGTAGGCGACTGGCGTCACGATGAGCTGGAGATCGCCCAGCAGCAGGAGGGGCAGGGCCTGACGCGCAGGGAGATCCTCTACAAGTACGTACTAACAAACCCCTATATCTGGCTGCTGTCGCTCTGCTACGTGCTGGTTTACGTGGTGCGGGCGGCGATTAACGACTGGGGCAATCTCTACATGTCGGAGACCCTGGGGGTCAATCTGGTGACCGCCAACTCGGCGGTGACCATGTTTGAGCTGGGCGGGTTTATCGGCGCGCTGGTGGCCGGCTGGGGCTCGGATAAGTTGTTCAACGGCAACCGCGGACCGATGAACCTGATTTTTGCCGCCGGGATAATGCTGTCGGTAGGCGGCCTGTGGCTGATGCCGTTTGCCAGCTATGTGATGCAGGCCGCCTGCTTCTTTACCACCGGCTTCTTTGTCTTCGGCCCGCAGATGCTGATCGGCATGGCGGCGGCGGAGTGCTCACATCGGGACGCGGCGGGCGCGGCAACCGGGTTTGTCGGGCTATTTGCCTATCTGGGGGCCTCGCTCTCCGGCTGGCCGCTGGCGCAGGTGATGGACGTCTGGCACTGGAGCGGCTTTTTTGTGGTGATTACCATTGCCGCCGGCATTTCGGCGCTGCTGCTGCTGCCATTTTTAAACGCCCAGGCGCCGAGAACCGCCAGCGAAGCGTGACCTGGCTCTCCTTTTTGCCCTGAGTGCGGCAAAACTAAGAAATTTTCCCGGTTTCACCTGGACGCTGTCTCAGGTAAGCCGCACGGCCAGTTTTTACAATAGCGGTCATTCAATAGCATTTTCCCAAAATAATTCATGTTGCAGGAAGGCGGCAGGCGAGCGTCGCCAACGTACCTGAGGCCTGAGGCATCAAGGGAAAACCTGGAGTGTCCTATGCTGGCCTTTCTAAACCAGGTACGTAAACCGACCCTGGATCTGCCGCTCGACGTGCGGCGCAAGATGTGGTTTAAACCGTTCATGCAGTCCTATCTGGTGGTCTTTATTGGCTACCTGACCATGTATCTGATCCGCAAGAACTTTAACATCGCTCAAAACGATATGATTTCGACCTACGGGTTGAGCATGACGCAGCTGGGGATGATTGGTCTGGGCTTCTCCATCACCTACGGAGTGGGTAAAACGCTGGTCTCCTACTACGCAGACGGCAAGAATACCAAGCAGTTCCTGCCGTTTATGCTGATCCTCTCCGCCATCTGTATGCTCGGCTTCAGCGCCAGCATGGGCGCCGGGTCGACCAGCCTGTTTCTGATGATCGCCTTCTACGCGCTGAGCGGCTTCTTCCAGAGCACCGGCGGCTCGTGCAGTTACTCGACGATTACCAAGTGGACGCCGCGACGCAAGCGCGGATCGTACCTCGGGATGTGGAATATCTCCCACAACCTCGGCGGCGCGGGCGCGGCAGGGGTCGCGCTGTTTGGCGCCAACTACCTGTTCGACGGTCACGTCATCGGGATGTTTATCTTCCCGTCGATTATCGCGCTGGTCGTGGGCTTTATCGGCCTGCGTTTTGGTAGCGACTCCCCTGAATCCTACGGCCTCGGCAATGCCGAAGAGCTGTTCGGGGAGGAGATCAGCGAAGAGGATAAAGAGACCGAAGATAGCGCGATGACCAAGTGGCAGATCTTCGTCGAGTACGTGCTGAAAAACAAAGTTATCTGGCTGCTGTGCTTCTCCAATATTTTCCTCTACGTGGTGCGTATCGGCATCGACCAGTGGTCAACCGTTTACGCGTTCCAGGAGCTGAAGCTGTCAAAAGAGGTGGCGATTCAGGGCTTTACCCTGTTTGAAGTCGGCGCGCTGGTTGGTACCCTGCTGTGGGGCTGGCTGTCGGATCTGGCCAACGGCCGCCGGGCGCTGGTTGCCTGCGTCGCGCTGGCGCTGATCATTGCGACGCTCGGCGTTTACCAGCATGCCAGCAATCAGTATGTCTATCTGATGTCGCTGTTTGCCCTCGGCTTTTTAGTCTTTGGCCCGCAGCTGCTGATCGGCGTCGCCGCCGTCGGTTTTGTGCCGAAAAAAGCGATTGGCGCAGCGGACGGTATCAAAGGCACCTTCGCCTACCTGATTGGCGACAGCTTCGCCAAGCTGGGCCTCGGGATGATTGCCGACGGCACGCCGGTCTTCGGCCTCACCGGCTGGGCGGGCACCTTCGCAGCGCTGGACGCAGCGGCCATCGGTTGTATCTGCCTGATGGCTATCGTGGCGGTATTCGAAGAACGTAAAATTCGCCGTGAGAAGAAGAAACAAAGATTGCAGACCGCCTGAGGCATCAGGTATTGGTAACCTTGCCCGGCCTTCCCGCCGGGCTTTTTTTATATCTGCTGTAAGGAGGGGGCATTTTGGCCACTCCTGATCTACCGATGGTTTTTTGCTGGTTTCATCCATGCATCATCGTACTTTATATTCCCTCTAAGATAGTTCCATTCAATCCCTCTAAATCTTAATCCTATAACTTCATGCATATTCGGAGAAGAGCTGCCAGGATAGTAGACATGTGTAAAATCAACCGAAGAAATAACTACGCTATCTAATGTGATTTTATATAGTTCTACTTCAACACCTGCCTCTATAATCGCATAATATTTTATTACGGCTTTCTGTAAGCGTTTGGATTCACAAACAGCAATAGCAAAAAAGGGGCTCGTTTTATCTAACTGTTTATGGCCGGTAACAGGATCGTGCTGTCGTGTCCCTGTCATGCTTCCAGATAATACTATCTACACCTTGCCTTACGCCGTAGCTACTGTTCATGATTTCAATGGCGCCTTCTCTACCTGGCATCAGGCAGTCGCCTTTTACCTGAACTCCACTCTCGTCATATAAAAATAAATACGCTGGTAATGACATTTTCATAATCTCCCATCGTTATCAATAAAGAATGAATCTGTGTGCTGCTTACCGTTCAGACCATAATAGATATTGTATTGATAACCATTTTTTAGTTTAAATTTAAAACATGTGTTGGGGTAGGATACATTTATTTGGTCATTGCTTTTAATAACCGTATAATGACCTTTTGGGTAATAATAGATATTGTAATACTCTAAAGTGTCATTTTTATTTACACTAAAGCAAAGGGTGTTCCCATGAACAAAGACGCTACGCTGAGAAGGGGCTGGCTGACCTCCTGGACAACCCGAAAGAAGGAAGATTAAAGGAGCAATGAAGAGTCTTTTCATCCGGGGAATCCTTTCATAACGGATTTATATTTATGAATTAAATTATAAAGAGACTTATTTGACGTATAATCACGATATTCATATAATTCGCGGTTACCTTCGAAACCATAATTAATCAATAGCCAATAATCACTGGCGATTGATGCTTGTTGCTCTAACCCATAATGGAGAAAGTCTGCTTTATCCAGGCTGTAGCTATAATCAGCGAAGCGAGAGAATAACCCTCTTGTCCTGACAAACATGCCTTTTTGGGTTTGCCATGCATGAACCATTTCATGCATGAATATATGTTTCTTTGCGAGTTCTCGCTCTAATGAGAAATCTGGTGAATATGTTTCTTCTCTGAACCATAGTTCACCGTTAGGGGTCATAGCCACATCAACGGGTTGAAGGTTAAAGGGTAAGTAGCTTTCACGGTGTACCCAAATCCGACTATAGTTGAGGCTTTCGCCAAAAAGCGTTTTCGCCAGAGCGATCTCACCAATTGTTAGTTGTCTTACGCCACCTGGGTTTATCGCCGTTCCTGATGTGGGTCTTATCCTTTCATCTACTGGCATTTAATATCCTCCTGAGCCCTTATTGATATTTATATCGATGCTACTCCTTAAATTAATGGTAAAGGATGGTGAGTTTGCGCGAATAATCTTAAAGTCAAGGTGAAGGGGAGTGCTAGCGTTATTACAGATGTCACGTAAAAAATGTATTCCAGGCAGAATCAATAATAAGTTGGCGTATTGTATAAAAGATATGTATGGGTTGTTGAATAGTATTATACACTCGTCATACTTCAAGTTGCATGTGTGTTGGCTACGTTCGCTCACCCGAATCACTTACTGGTGTAAGCTCATCGGGATTCACTCCCTTGCCGCCGTCCTGCAACTTGAATTATTTAGAGTATAAATTGAAATGGTATAGCGAGAAATAAAACTCGTCATGAAACTAACAATGAGTTTCTCCCGTTTCTCCCGTTTCTCCCGTTTCTCCCGTTTCTCCCGTTTTTGCCAACTGCCGTTGACGGGTCTCTTGCAGCCACCCCCCTTAGTCATCCCTGAATTTAGCCGGTTAAGAGCTGGCGTCCGCAGGCCTGCCTGCATGTCGTTTTTTCCCTTTTTTCAGTTCACTAATCTGGCGCTGCCTGCTGTCGAGACCGGGTGTTTCCCGCTATGATGAGCGGCTGATTTAAGGAGAACGTATGGTCTGGATAATACTGGCAACGCTTGGCGTGGTGTTTGTGGTCGGATTTCGGGTGTTGACCTCTGATTCCCGCCGGGCGATCAAACGCTTAAACGAACGACTGGGGATTACGCCGGTTGCGATTGAGTCGATGATCGACCAGTTTGGTAAAACGGCTGGAACCGAGTTTATTCGCTACCTTGAGCGCCCCGATGAGGCCCATCTGCAGAATGCCGCGCAGGTGCTGCTAATCTGGCAGGTCTGTATTGTTGATGGCAGCGAAGAGAATCTGAAAAGCTGGTACCGTCTGCTGCGTAAAGCCCGGCTTGCCGCGCCAATCACCGATGCACAAATCCGCCTGACGCTTGGCTTTATGCGCGAAATAGAGCCCGATCCGCAGGAACTCAACGCTTTCCAGCTGCGCTATAACCAGCTCTTCCTGCCGGAAGAGGGGGTGTTTTATCTGCATTAATATCACGAGTCATTGCGCTTCCCATTTGTCTCGTCGTTGAATTTATCCATGAATTACGCTGTGGCTATCTGACTGAGCGTGATAATGAAAGAAAAGCTGTCAAAATGTTAAATTCGTCACAATTTTGATGATAGACTGCGCTGCTTTTCCGTACGTTTTTAGCTTCAGGTTACGCCATGACAGAACATATCCGCACCACGAGCAAATCGCAGAGCAATGAAGTTTCACGGCCAAACTGGTCGGCGGTTTTTGCGGTGGCCTTTTGCGTCGCCTGCCTGATTACCGTTGAGTTCCTACCGGTGAGCCTGCTGACGCCGATGGCGCAGGATTTAGGCATTTCCGAGGGGATGGCCGGACAGTCGGTCACCACGACCGCGTTTGTGGCGATGTTTGCCAGCCTGTTTATTACGACCCTTATCCGCACCACCGATCGCCGCTATGTGGTGATCCTGTTTTCCGTGCTGCTGACGTTCTCCTGCCTGCTGGTCTCGTTTGCCAACAGCTTTTGGCTGTTGCTGGTGGGGCGCGCCTGCCTGGGGCTGGCGCTAGGGGGATTTTGGGCGATGTCGGCGTCGCTGACCATGCGTCTGGTTCCGATGCGGGTGGTGCCAAAAGCGCTGTCGGTTATCTTCGGGGCGGTGTCGATTGCGCTGGTAATTGCCGCGCCGCTGGGCAGTTTCCTCGGCGGCATTATTGGCTGGCGCAACGTCTTTAACGCGGCGGCGGTAATGGGCGTGCTGTGCACGATTTGGGTACTGAAGGTACTGCCTTCGCTGCCTGGCGAAGCGCCGCATCAGCAGCAAAACATGCTGAGCCTGCTGAAGCGTCCCGGCGTAATGGCCGGGATGTGCGCTATTTTCATGGCCTTCGCCGGCCAATTTTCCTTCTTTACCTACATTCGCCCGGTCTATATGACCCTCGCGGGCTTTGACGTTGATGGCCTGACGCTGGTGCTGCTGAGCTTTGGAATTGCCAGCTTTGTCGGGACCTCGCTGTCGTCGATGCTCCTGAAGCGCTCGGTGAAAACCGCCTTAGCGACGGCGCCTCTGGTGCTGGCGGCCAGTGCGGCGGTGCTGGTGCTGTGGGGAGAAAGCCAGATCGTGGCCTCCGCGGTGGCGATTATCTGGGGCTTTGCTTTCGCCCTGATCCCGGTGGGCTGGTCAACGTGGATCACCCGTTCGCTGTCGGACCAGGCGGAAAAGGCCGGTTCGATCCAGGTTGCGGTGATTCAGCTGGCGAATACCTGCGGGGCCGCGGTTGGCGGCGTGGCGCTCGACCACCTGGGCCTGCTGTCGCCGCTGATTATCTCGGGCGCCCTGATGCTGCTGACCGGGCTGCTGGTGGCAACGAAGGTGCGGATTTCATCATAAAAATAACCCCGGCGGCGCAGTGCTCGCCGGGGGATAGCGTTCAATCTACCTGTTTTATCATCATAATCAGTCCACCACCTGCCAGCGCGATAACGGCCAGAATAGGCAAGATGGGCAGATACTGGTTACCCACCACGCTAAACAGAATCGCGCCTAATACGGGCCCCAGAATTTGCGCACCAGTATTGGCAAAATTCAGAATGCCGAGGTCTTTTGCTGAGTTCTCGGGATTAGGCAGCACCTCCAGATTCAATGCTTGATCGATCGAAAAGAAAATCCCTGAGCCAATACCAGCGACGACTCCGTACCAGATCATTGCAGCGGGCTGTGCGTAAATAAACGGAATCACCGTCCCGACGGCAATCAACACGGCGGCGAGAAACACCGGTTTTTTGCGGGTGCGCAGTTTGTCGGAAATCGGCCCGGAAATAGGGGCAAAGATCAGCGCGGTTATCATCGTGGCGACCCCCGCCAGAGAAATATACTTCCCGGCATCGGCGCTATTGAGCCCCATTCCGCTGGTCAGGAAAAAGAGCTGGTAAACGCTAAAAGCGGTAATCGTGATGGCAATCAGCATCTTGCCAAACAGCGCCAGGTAAAAGTCGCGCGCATTGCGTACCGGAAAAATAAAGTACTGGGCAAAGTTGCTGCGGTCGATTTTTTGCCGCGGCATGCCGAGGCTGGATGGCTCTTTGATAATGATCGCCGCGACCGGGCCGGAGAGCAGCATCGCCACCGCCAGAACGTAATAACCGGTATTGACCAGCTCTGGATTGCTATCGCTAAGAAAGAACCCGCCAACCACCGGGCCACCGTACTGACCGATGATAAAACCCGCCGCATAAATGGAGGAAATTAACCCCCGGTGTTTTGGCGCGATGCGGTCAGCAATGACGGCGATCAGCGGTGCAACGACAAAGTTTATAAAGGTCTGTAATAAGCACCAGAGAATGATAAAAATCCACAGCAGCTCTTTGGTTTCAATCATTCCCAGCCCCACCATCACCAGGGCGGTCAGTACCGAACCGGATAAAATCCACGGCGTCCGGCGGCCCCAGCGGGAGCGCGTGAGGTCAGACAGCGCACCGATAATAATGGTGGTAATCGTTGAGGTGACCGCGCCGAGGGTGCCAAGCAGAGCAAGAAAATTATTAACCTCTGAACCCCCGCCGATAATTCGACTGAGCTTAGCCGGATTCAGAACGGAATTGAGTCCCATAAATGGGGCCAGCCACAGCAGCGCGCCGATTCCGACGGCAAGACCTAAAAGTACTGGGGGTTTCGGCTGTTTTTCATTACTGACTGACGCAGACCACCCGCCAAAATTAATGGTTTTGTCGGTGCTATTCGTATTCATTAGAGTAAACCTTTTATTTTTAAAGGTAGTGTTTATTAAAATTCAAGTGCCACTGGAGTTGCTTCTTTTATCCGGAATAAGCTTGATATAATTATTTCTGTATCGCCGAGGGGAGACTCCGCAGTGGCGACGAAAAATCCTTGAGAAATAAAATGCATCGTTATATCCGCTTAATTGTGCAATATCAGAGATAGAAAGTGCGGTATTTTGCAGCATATTTTTGGCGCGATATATCCGCTGTTCTTCTTTCCATTCATTAATGGTCTGCCCAGTCTCTTCGCGGAACAGATGAGACAGACGAGACGGCGACAAACAGACCTGCGCGGCAAGGTCGGCGATGCTCAAATCCTCGGTGATATGCCGGTTCAGATAGAGACATACCTCCTCCACTCTGGCATCGCGCGTTTTCTTCTGTGTATCTTCCTGTAGTCGATAACAATTCAGGATGATACGTTCAAGGACGTTCATCGATATCGCCTCCGACAGCGTGTCGCCGTCAGAAAAGAAGGTAATCGCCTCGCTGAACAGCGCCTTCATTAATTCACCATCGTGCTCACTTTTTAACGTAAGCTTGCCAGGTTCACCTTCGCTACCTTGCCAGGTGAGCCAATTATGCCAATAAGGACGGGGAATAAAGTAAATCCAAAAGTGATCCCAGCAATCACTGTTTTCATCTCGGCCATAATGATGCGGCACGCCGGGTGGAAAAATGAGTAAGTCATTTTTTTCGCAGGTAATGTATGTGCCTTCTTTAGTTTTTACCCATGCTTTTCCCCTCACGGTAATATTAATAATATACCCTTCCATTCCGTCCGGACGGTCTATCGGGGTATCGAGGGGACCGCTACGGATAACCGGTGTGAATCCAGCCACCAGATACGCATCAAAGGTAAAACACATACACCACCTCGCGAAAATTACCGTGATTTCACAAACAACCGCATGCCCCAGGCATCAATCTCAACGCGTTCTCCCTGATGATATCGCTTCCCGCTCAGTGGTTCCGTCACTTCAGCCTCAGTACTGATTGTTGCAGGCGTGGCGCAATAATTGAAAATAAATTGCACCGCCTCGCCCCGGCTGTTTACGGCGCGGCGAACAACCCGCGGCCACTGATACTCTGGCGTAGAGGAGACCAGCACCGTATCTGATGAGAGCGCGCTAAACAGGTCAAATATCACCTTGCTGGAGGGCAGGAAGCCAACATAGAGCGCTTGCCCTTTACCGTAATTCGACAGCGTGGCGGCGGCATATTTTCCCCAGACCGGGTGGTCATAACGCAGCAGAACGGCGGTCTTTTCAGCAATCGGCGTCAGCAACTCCATCCACATTTCCGGGTGTTCATCAGGGGCGCAAACCAGCGCCTTAGTTTCAGATCGCAGCCCCACGTTTTCTGGAATGACGAACTGGCTGTAGCTGACGCCGCAGCATTTATTCACTATCGCAGGCTGGGTTTCAGCGCGCACCTTGACATTCTCATCACAAAATCCGGACTTAAAGCCAATCAGCACTTTACCGCCGTTTTCAACAAACTGATTGATACGCTCAAGCTGTTCATCAGTTGCACAGTAGAGCGCCGGGATAACCACGACCTTATATTGACTGTTCTGCGGGTCAAGGGAGTTGATGATATCCACCGCGACATTATTGTTATAAAGCGCATCCCAGAACCGTCGCAGGATATCGTTGTAAACGTAATGACCGTGGTTGTTCAGCCCAGGCTGCGGAGTATCGGGTTTAAACCAGTTCATGGCTTCCATCGAATCATTGCTGATCAGAATCGCTACATCGTTTTCCACGCGCAGTTCGTTAAGAACGCCGGACAACTGAGCCATCTCCTGACCAATAGTCATTGCCTCCTGGTAAGTAGGGCCTGGGGCGAAATCATGGCTGATAAGCCCTTTCCAGTAGGTTTCATAGGAGTTGTGGATGGAATGCCAGTGCCAGTAAGAAACCATGCTGGCACCGCTGGCGATATGGCTGAATGCCTGTAAGCGTAATTGGCCGGGCCACGGAGTCCATTTGGCAAAGCCCTGGGCCTGCGTCTCCATAACATAATAGTTGCGCCCATTTTTCAGGTTTCTCGCCACATCGCCGCTGAAGGCTATTTCCCGCCCGCTAAGATGGTCCTGACCGGGATGATAAACGTCAACGCTGACAACGCTCATAGCCTGCGCGGCAGAGAAATGATCGACCTGCGGTTGAAGCCCAAAAGAATAGCCGCGCCATTCAAAATCGAAGTTTTGCGTAACAAATTGCTCTGGACGCGCGTATTCCCGCACGATATCGGCCTGCCAGGCCAGATACTCCGCGACCTTCTCCCGGCGAAAGCGGGCAAAAGTGCAGCCGAGGCTGGCGTTGATGGTGCTGGCGACAGGGGGAAAATCTTCCCAGCAATCAATGCGATTGCTCCAGTACTCAAGCCCAAAGGCATCGTTCATCTGACGGATATTCGGAAACTTTTTTTTCAACGATGCTTTAAACGCAGCCTGAATATATTCACCGGTATTGTCATAATGCTTTGTTTCATTATCAACCTGATAGCCAATAATAGCTGGATGATGGCGAACATGATTAAGTAGAGCGCGAATAACTTTTTCGGCATGCTGAAGAAAATGCGGGTTAACGATATCCATAATCTGCCGACGGCCATATTTTTCATGACCGCCTGGCGTGGTGACCAGCGCATCCGGGTGCTTACGCACCAGCCAGCCTGGGATGGCGTAGGTTGGCGTGCCGATAATAACGGAGATGCCCGCGCGGTGCATGGCGTCGAGCACGCGATCGATATGGTAGAAATTAAACGTATTCTCTTCAGGCTCCAGCGTGCTCCAGGTGGATTCCGCAATTCTGACAACGTTAATGCCAGCGGCAACCATCATCTCGATATCTTTTTCCAGACGCTCCTCACGAATGTACTCATCGTAATAGGCCACACCATAATAAAGACCTGCCATATTTATCTTTCTCCGTGGTTTCGTTATTCGCCAATCCTGGTTACTGGAATAGAGTTAATATATTCCGGGCGTGGAGAAAAAAGCTTAATGATCCGGCTGTCTTTCCTGAACAAATCCGTTGCCAGCAGTAAAGTGTGATCGGCATTACAGGATGGTCATATTTGCTAGAAAGAGCCAGATTTGGGGATGAGAGCAGCGGGGAATAAGTACAGCCGGGCGGCGTGTTTACGCCGCCCGTGAAACTCTACGGGCGTTCGCCCTTTGCCAGGCGGGCGTTAATCGCGCTAATCACGGCCGGCAGATCGGCCAGTGTATCGACCACATAGTGTGCGCCGGCGGCGTAAAGTTTTGCCGCGGCGCGTTCGCGGCGGCCGGCAATCTCTTGCGCCGTCATTGCCTGATACTCTTCCCAGGTTGCGCCAAACTCGTTACCGGAAACCGCCAGTCCGACGCTCCACATTCCGGCATTTAGCCCTTCGCTTATCCCCGGCACGGCATCATCCACCTTCACGCAGTGGGCAACCGCATCGATCCCTAAAGCAATCACGTTCTGTAATGCCATCCACGGGCCCGGACGCCCTCCGGCAGCGAGATCGTCGGTGGCGACCCAGTGGTCCGGCGCGTAGCCTTGGGCGGCGGCGGCGGGTACCAGCTTTTCCATCACCGGACGCGGATAGCCGGAACAGGAGCCTATCTTCAGCCCGTCGGCGCGAAGCGCGGCAATGGTATCGACAACGCCGTGGATCGGGGCAGCAAAATCAACCACTTTGGCAATTTGCAGCGGCATAAAGGCGGCATAGATAGCATCGATGTCGGCGACAGACATTGCGCGGCCGAACTTTGCCTGCCAGCGGGCGTCGACAGAGGGGAGTTTCCCCAGCGCTTCAATATGCTGCCACTTGCCGAGCCCCATCGGCACGCGGGCTTCTTCGAGGGTGATGTCGAGAGCGAACGCCTGGCGGAAGGCTTCAACGAAAATCTGCGTCGGCGCAAAGGAACCAAAGTCTACGGTGGTGCCGGCCCAGTCAAGAATCAGTGCGGTAATACGGTTCATGGCAGTTCCTTAGTTTTTCCAGTACATCGCGCTGTCGATAGCCGTCAGCAGGGCGGTAATGTCGGCATCGTACACTTCGCCGATGTTGCCGATACGGAAGCAGTCGCTCTGCGAGACTTTGCCCGGATAAATGACAAAACCCTGCGCTTTCAGCTGCTGATAGAAATCAGCAAACCGATACTGCGGCGCGTCCGGAGAGTAAAAGGCGGTGATAATCGGTGAGTGCAGCGCGTCGTCCAGCAGAGGCTGGAAGCCCAGCTCGCGCATACCGGCAACCAGGCGGCGCTGGCTGGCGCAATAGCGCCGATGGCGTGCGGCAATACCGCCTTCCTGCGCCAGCTCTTTCAGCGCCTGGGCGAAGGCCAGTACGGTATGGGTTGGGGATGTGAAGCGCCATTTCCCGTGGTTATCCTCCATGCAGCGCCACTGGGCGTACAGGTCCAGCGATAGCGAGCGCGAGCGGCCTTTGCACTTTTCCAGTTCCGTGCGGCGGGCAATGACGAAGGCAAAGCCCGGGACGCCCTGAATACATTTGTTCGCCGAGCTGATCAGGTAATCGATATTGAGCGCCGACGCGTCCAGCGGGATGCCGCCAAAGCTGCTCATCGCATCGACGATATAGCGTTTCGCGTAGCGCTGCGCCAGCGCCGCAACCTCTTCGATCGGGTTGAGCATGCCGGTGGTGGTTTCGCTGTGCACCATCGCAATATGCGTGATCGCCGGGTCGTCCTGGAGGATCTGTTCGATCGCTGCGCTATCCGGGCGGGTAACCTCGCCGCAGTCGTAGGCGCGGCTGGCAATCCTCATCAGTTCTGCCATCTCAATCATGCGCGCGCCGTAGGCGCCGTTGCTGACGATCAGCACCTTATCATCGGGGCCAATTGCGCTCCCGAGCACCGCTTCGACGGCGTAGCTTCCGCTGCCCTGCAGCAGGACCGACGTATAGCCCTCGGCCGGCGTCGCCAGCTGAACCAGCTGCTGGCGGATGGTCTGTACCACGCCGAGATTATAATCATCATCCCAGGTACAGCTATCGAACAACATGGCCTCTTTCACCGTACGGGAAGTTGTAAGCGGGCCGGGGGTCAGCAGCAGGTAATTACGCGAAGTCATTTTTTCACCATTGGTCTATACCAGATTTGCGTTTATGATGGCGATGGTTACGGCAAAAGGTCAAAGAAAAAGTCACGTTGCAACAAAAAATTCATCTGGCCAGGTATAATGGCGATAACACATCTGCTTGTGAGTAAACATGAAATCACCTTCTGGCGAGACGGCGCAGTATCTGCTGATTAAGGCGCAGCTACAGGCTCGTATCCAAAATGGCGCGTTGAAAAGCGGCGATAAGCTGCCGTCGGAGCGCGAGCTGTGCGCTATTTTTAATACCACGCGAATTACGGTACGTGAGAGCCTGGCGCAGCTGGAAGCTAGCGGCATTATCTATCGCGCCGACCGCCGCGGCTGGTTCGTGACGCCGGAGCGCCTCTGGCTGGATCCCACGCAAAATACCAATTTTCATAAGCTGTGTCTGGAGCAGGGGCGGGAGCCGAAAACCGTGCTGCTGGACGGCCGCTTAACGACGGTACCGCTGGATGTGATGACGCCCCTGGCGCTACAGGCATTCGATCAGGTGTATCTCCTGACGCGCTTGCGCTATGCCGACGGCCGGGCGATTTGCTACAGCGAAAACCACTGCCTCCCCGCCCGCGTGCCGGAGCTACTGCGCTACGATCTCAACGGCAGTCTGACCGAAATCTATCAAGCCCATTACGATCTGATCTATACCAGCATGCATTTGTCGTTCTACCCAACCTCGATGCCAGTGCAGGCTGCGCAGGCACTAGGCGTAATGGAAGGGCGTCCGGCCCTGCTGCTGCGCCGACTCAACTACGATCAGCACGGGAGGATCCTCGATTATGATATTGAGTACTGGCGCCACGATAGCCTGCGCATCGAGGTTGATACCCACTGATTCCGCTCTCCCTGCGTGTGCTATCTCCCCGCTGGCGCTGCGCCGATCGGCCATCTGCGGGCAGGTAGCCCGGAGAAGGCGCGTCTGCGCCGCCTCCGGGGAAAACCAACCGCGCGCCCCGTTTTAATCCTTTCGACACACTTCATTCATCGTTTTGTCATAAACCCTCGGTAGCGTTAAAACAAATCTGGTGTAGACCAGATTAATGACTAACTCGATGAGGCTTACACGATGAAACTTTCCCGACTTGCTCTGCTGTCCGTATTTGTCCTGACCAGCTCCCCGGTTTGGGCCGATGGGGTGGTCACTGTCTATTCCGCTGACGGCCTGCATGATGGCGATAACAGCTGGTATCAGAACCAGTTCGACGCCTTCACTAAAGCGACGGGCATCAAAGTACAGTATGTTGAAGGCGGTTCCGGGGCGATTGTTGAACGCCTGGCGAAAGAGCGAACCAATCCGCAGGCTGACGTGCTGGTGACGGTCCCGCCGTTTATCCAACGCGCGGCTAAAGAGCATCTGTTAGCTGAATTTATGCCGCAGGGTAGCGAGTCGATTCCTGGCGCCAGCAGTCATTACTCGCCGCTGGTGAACAACTACCTGACCTTTATCTATAACCGCCAGCTTCTGCAGGCCGCACCGGCAAGCTGGCAGGAACTGCTGGACGGGCGCTTTAAGAATAAATTGCAGTATTCGACGCCGGGCCAGGCCGGTGACGGAACCGCGGTGATGCTGCAGGCATTCCACAGTCTGGGCAGTAAAGACGCGGGTTTTGCATATCTCGGTAAGCTACAGGCCAATAACGTCGGCCCTTCGGCCTCCACCGGCAAACTGACCGCGCTGGTGAATAAAGGGGAGCTGTTTGTGGCGAACGGCGACCTGCAGATGAACCTCTCGCAGATGGCGCGGAACCCGAACGTCAAAATCTTCTGGCCGGCGGATGATAAAGGGGAGCGTAGCGCGCTGGCCCTGCCGTATACCGTGGGTCTGGTCCAGAACGGCCCGCAGTCAGAGAACGGTAAAAAGCTGATTAACTTCCTGCTCGATAAGCCGGCGCAAGTGAGCGTCAGCGCCCTCTCCTGGGGTTTGCCGGTGCGCAGTGACGTCACGCCGACCGACGGCAACTATCAGGTAGCGAAGTCGGCGCTGGATGGCGTGAAAAGCTGGGAACCCAACTGGGATGATGTCGCGGTATCGCTCTCGGCGGATATTGCCCGCTGGCATAAAGTGACCGACAGCGAGTAAGCCTGATGCTGATGAAATCAACGGCCTCCTCCCCGTCGGCGACGGGGACTTCCGGGATAACGCTCGATTCTCTGCGCGTGTCGTATCACGGCAACGTGGTGCTCAAGCCGCTGTCACTGACCATTGAGCCGGGCGAAGTCCTGGCGCTGATTGGCCCCTCCGGCTCCGGAAAAACTACGGTTCTGCGAGCCATTGCCGGGTTTGTGCAGCCGGCGGGCGGGCGGATTCTCATTGGTGAGACCGATGTGACCCATGTACCGCCCTATAAGCGCGGCCTGGGGATGGTGGTGCAGAACTACGCTTTATTCCCACATATGAAGGTGGAGGATAACGTGGCCTTCGGCCTGCGGGCGCAGAGGCAGCCGAAACCGCTGATTGCCGACAGGGTGAGAGAGGCGCTGAAAATTGTTGGGATGGCGGAGTATGCAACCCGCTACCCGCACCAGCTCTCCGGTGGCCAGCAGCAGCGCGTCGCAATTGCTCGCGCCATTGCGGTACGCCCGCGGGTGCTGCTGCTTGATGAGCCGCTCTCGGCGTTGGATGCGCAAATTCGCCACAACATGGTGGAAGAGATTGCCCGCCTGCACCGCGAGCTGCCGGAGCTGACTATTCTCTACGTTACCCACGATCAGACGGAGGCGCTGACCCTGGCCGACAGGATTGGCATCATGAAGGACGGATCGCTGATCGCTCATGGCGAAACCCGTCAGCTCTATCACTATCCGCCCAACCGTTTTAGCGCTGAATTCCTCGGTCGCGCCAACATCCTGCAGGCGACGGCGCTGAAAGATAGCGCCAGCCCGGGGCTGGTCAACGCCAGCTGCGGCGGCGGCCTGATCAGCGCCTTCAGCCAGGGTGGACAGCATGGTAGTAACAAGCTGCTGTGCATTCGTCCGCAGCACATGAGCCTGACGCCGCGTTCAGAGGCCAGCAACCGGCTCAATGCGACGCTGACATCGGTTCACTGGCAGGGTGATTTGACTCATCTGCTGTGTGATGTAGCGGGCGAAGCGGTACGGATCGTGATGACGCACGTGAACCCACTCCTCCGTGCTGGTGACAAGCTGGTGCTGTACTTTGAACCGAGCGATGCTGTGCTGATTGAGGTGTAAAGATGCCGCAGATATTAACTCTCCCGCGCCCGGCACATCGCCTTCGGCCTTTGCTGTGGCTGTTACTGCCGCTGCTGCTGCTGGTCACCCTGTTTTTCTATCCGCTGATGCTGATTGCCGAACAGGCCCTGCGCGATGCCAGCGGCCACCTGAGCCTGGAGACCTTCCGGCAGGTGATGAATTCTCGCCGGTTTATCAGTGCGTTGTTCAATACGCTGCAAATTGCGCTGCTGGCTACCTTTGGCTGCCTGGTGCTTGGCAGCGTGTTGGCGCTGATCCTCGTGTTCATTCCGTTTCCAGGGAGTCAGCTAATAGGGCGGGTTATCGATACCTTTATTGCTTTGCCAACCTTTCTGATTACGCTGGCATTTACCTTTATCTATGGCTCAGCGGGGCTGCTGAACGGCACTCTGATGTCGCTGTTCGCCTTTACCCTTCCGCCGGTCGATTTCCTCTACTCGATTCAGGGGGTCATTCTGGCGGAAATTACCGTTTTCACCCCGTTGGTGATGCGTCCGCTGATGGCGGGGCTGCGCCAGATCGATCGAAGCCAGCTGGAGGCGGCGAGCATTCTCGGCGCCCATCCGCTGCGGGTGATTACGCAGGTGATTTTCCCGGCGGCGCTGCCGGCGCTGATGGCCGGGGGTAGCCTGTGTCTGCTGCTCACCACCAACGAGTTCGGCATCGTGCTGTTTATTGGCGCGAAAGGGGTAAATACCCTGCCGATGATGGTCTACAGCAAAGCCATTCTGGAGTCTGATTACGGCGTGGCCTGCATGATTGCGCTGATCAATATTCTGCTGTCGCTGGGGCTGTTTATGCTTTATCGACTGGCCGCGGCGCGTACCGGGGTAAGGAGATAACGAATGTTAATTTGGTCGCGTAAAGGCCGTACCGCGGCGGGAGCGCTGGCGGTCGTGCTGTTCGCCGGGTTTTTCTTTCTGCCGCTGGCGGTGATCCTGATGTCCAGCCTCAGCAAGCAGTGGAACGGCCTGCTGCCGTCCGGCTTTACCCTGGAACACTTCGTCAATGCGTTCCGAGGGGCGGCGTGGGATGCGTTGTTCTCCAGCCTGACGGTCGGCTTTTGCGCCAGCCTGCTGGCGCTACTTTGCGGGATGTGGGCGGCGCTGGCCCTGCGTCAGTACGGGGTAACGCTGCAAAAATATCTCGGCCTGGCGTTTTATTTGCCGAGTGCGATCCCCTCGGTTTCTGTCGGGCTGGGGATTCTGGTTGCTTTCAGTCAGGGGCCCCTGCAGATGAACGGTACCTTCTGGATTGTGCTGGCGGCGCACTTCGTACTGATTTCAGCCTTCACTTTCAGCAATGTCGCCACCGGCCTGGCACGTATTTCTGCGGATATAGAAAACGTGGCCTCCAGCCTGGGCGCGTCGCCGTGGTATCGCCTGCGCTACGTGACCCTGCCGCTCATGGCGCCGTGGATGATCTCCGCGCTGGCGCTGAGCCTGTCTTTATCGATGGGTGAGCTTGGGGCGACGGTCATGATCTACCCCCCGGGTTGGACGACCCTGCCGGTCGCCATTTTTAGCCTGACCGATCGCGGTAATATTGCCGACGGCTCGGCGCTGACCATTGTGCTGGTTGGTGTGACGCTACTGCTGATGATCAAGCTTGAGCGAATCGCCCGCCGGATGAGCCAGCGGTAATATATTCGGGCCTTAAAGCGTCCCGGGGCGGCATTCACGCCGCGGCCCGGGACTGCTTTCTGACTTAGAACCAGGCCTCGAACATGCCGCCGACGTTCAGCGAATCCAGCTGGTCGCTGCTGGTGCCGTTGACCTTAGCGGTATGTTTATTATCCACCTGGCCGCCGGTGACGTAGAAGCGCAGCATCGGCCGGAACTCAGGCCCCATCCCGATAGAGATGTTCTGCGACAGCGTCAGCTTCCAGCCCTTGTTGTCGCCACCCTGATCGTAGTCAACGCGCTGATAGCCGGCTTCCAGCCAGGTTGAATGCACGTCGTTCCAGAAATACATCGGACGGATAATC
>NZ_CACSIS010000020.1:0-109592 GCF_902705905.1 Klebsiella sp. 18074
TTTGCCTGGCGGCAACAGCGCGGTGGTCCCACCTGACCCCATGCCGAACTCAGAAGTGAAACGCCGTAGCGCCGATGGTAGTGTGGGGTCTCCCCATGTGAGAGTAGGGAACTGCCAGGCATCAAATAAAGCAAAAGGCTCAGTCGAAAGACTGGGCCTTTTGTTTTATCTGTTGTTTGTCGGTAAGCGCTCTCCTGAGGAGGACAAATTCGCCGGGAGCGGATTTGCACAGCACGCAGTGCTGCCCGGAGGGTGGCGGGCAGGAGGCCCGCCATAAACTGTCAGGCATCAAACAAACAAAGAAACCTCATGCGCAGGCATGGGGTTTTTTGTTGTCTGCGGTTCAGGAAAAGCGGCCGGACGCCGCCCGGATCGGGCGCTGCGCGCCGCGATCCCTGCCCCTTCAGGCGCAAAACGCCGAAAAATCCCTCTCTCTTCCGCCCCTGCAGCGGTGAAATGTAGCGTCAAAATGCTGCTCTATCCCACCACATAGCACCCTGTTATCAGCCGTTGCCCACTTTTTGCCGATTCGCGCGGCGCAGCGCTATTATTCATGATGCTTCCTGCCGATTAATCGCTGTATTCTGTCCCGTGCGTGGTTGAAACTTTCTCACCTTCCGCTTGCAGACTCGACATTTTGCTTATTCCTGGTTATTGTTAGCTGTCTGGATGTCTAAACGTTTATACGTATGCTATGAGGTAATAAAGTTATGCCTATTCGGGTGCAGGACGAGCTACCGGCCGTCAATTTCTTGCGTAGTGAGAACGTCTTTGTGATGACGGCAACGCGCGCAACGACCCAGGAAATTCGCCCGCTGAAGGTGCTTATCCTCAACCTGATGCCGAAGAAAATCGAGACCGAAAACCAGTTCCTGCGGCTGCTATCGAACTCTCCGCTTCAGCTTGATATCCAGCTGCTGCGCATCGACGCGCGTGAATCTCGCAACACGCCAACCGAGCATCTGAACAACTTTTACTGCAACTTTGAGGACATCTGCGACCAGAACTTTGATGGCCTGATCGTCACCGGCGCGCCGCTGGGGCTGGTCGAATTCAACGACGTGGCCTACTGGCCGCAGATCAAGCAGGTGCTGGAGTGGGCAAAGGATCACGTCACCTCAACGCTTTTTGTCTGTTGGGCCGTACAGGCCGCGCTCAATATCCTTTATGGCATCCCCAAGCAAACCCGCACTGAAAAAATCTCCGGCGTATTTGAACACCATATTTTGCATCCGCATGCGCTACTGACCCGCGGTTTCGACGATACCTTCCTCGCGCCACACTCGCGCTATGCCGATTTTCCGGCCGCATTGATCCGCGACTATACCGATTTAGAGATCCTGGCAGAAACCGAAGAGGGCGATGCCTATCTGTTTGCCAGCAAAGATAAGCGCATTGCCTTCGTCACCGGGCATCCTGAATACGATGCCGGTACCCTGGCGGGCGAGTTTTTCCGCGATGTGGAAGCGGGACTCAGCCCGGAAGTTCCGACCAATTATTTCCCGCATGATGACCCGCAAAACACACCGCGGGCCAGCTGGAGAAGTCACGGAAACCTGCTGTTTGCCAACTGGCTGAACTACTATGTCTACCAAATCACGCCATACGATCTGCGGAATATGAACCCGACTCTGGATTAATCCTCCAGCCAACGCGATCCTAAAGCGTTTCAGCATTTTGCCTCTGGCACCTTCGGGTGCCTTTTTTGTTTCCGAAATTCAATTCATGTACGAAATAAACTTTAATTTTAATGTTATCAATATGTTGAATTGATATTAAAATTAAAATGGAAATTGTTTTTGATTTTGGAAAAATAATGCGTAGTCTTAATTGTGTTGAGCGAAAACCAGACAACGATCTTTCACTCGCGCCAACTGGATCAACCAAGAGGAGCTGCACAATGACGCAACAGGCGACAATCACTGACGAACTGGCCTTTGGCCAGCCCTATGGCGAGCAGGAAAAGCAGGTCTTAACGCCCGAGGCGGTGGAGTTCCTGGCGGAACTGGTGAGCCGCTTTACGCCTGAGCGCAATAAGCTGCTGGCGGTACGTATCCAGCAGCAGCAGGATATCGACGACGGGAAGCTGCCTGACTTTATTTCGGAAACGTATTCCATTCGTAATGGTGACTGGACGATTCGCGGTATTCCGGCCGATTTACAGGATCGCCGGGTAGAGATCACCGGTCCCGTTGAACGCAAAATGGTGATTAACGCTCTGAATGCCAACGTGAAAGTATTTATGGCTGACTTTGAGGATTCGCTGGCGCCTGACTGGAACAAAGTCATCGATGGTCAGATTAACCTGCGCGATGCGGTCAACGGCACCATCAGCTATACCAACGAAGCGGGGAAAATCTACCAGCTGAAGCCCGATCCTGCGGTGCTGGTTTGCCGGGTGCGGGGCCTGCATCTGCCGGAAAAGCACGTCACCTGGCGCGGGGAGTCGATTCCCGGCAGCCTGTTTGATTTCGCGCTCTATTTCTTCCATAACCACCGGGCTCTGCTGGCGAAAGGAAGCGGCCCCTATTTCTATCTGCCGAAGACCCAGGCCTGGCAGGAAGCGGCCTGGTGGAGCGAAGTCTTCAGCTACACCGAAGATCGCTTTGAACTGCCGCGCGGCACCATCAAGGCGACGCTGCTGATTGAAACGCTGCCGGCGGTGTTCCAGATGGATGAAATTCTCCACGCGCTGCGTGACCATATCGTTGGCCTGAACTGCGGACGTTGGGATTACATTTTCAGCTATATCAAAACGTTAAAAAACCATGCTGACCGTGTTTTACCCGACCGCCAGGTGGTGACGATGGACAAGCCGTTCCTCAACGCCTATTCACGCCTGCTGATTAAAACCTGCCACAAGCGCGGCGCGTTTGCGATGGGCGGCATGGCGGCATTTATTCCCAGCAAAGACGCTGAACGCAACCGCCAGGTGCTCGGCAAAGTTACCGCCGACAAAGAGCTGGAAGCTAAAAACGGCCATGACGGCACCTGGATTGCCCACCCGGGACTTGCGGATACGGCGATGGCGGTTTTCAACCGCGTGCTGGGCGAAAGGACCAATCAGCTGGGCGTCAGCCGGGACCAGGATGCGCCCATTACCGCCGAACAGCTGCTGGCCCCCTGCGACGGGGAGCGTACCGAAGCCGGGATGCGCGCCAACATTCGCGTGGCGGTGCAGTACATCGAAGCCTGGATCTCCGGCAACGGCTGCGTACCGATTTATGGCCTGATGGAAGATGCGGCGACTGCCGAAATCTCGCGCACCTCTATCTGGCAATGGATCCACCATCAGAAGACGCTGAGCGACGGGACGCCGGTGACCAAAGCGCTGTTCCGCCAGTGGCTTGGCGAAGAGCTGATGGTTATTCAGGAGGAGCTGGGTGAGCACCGCTACAGTAGCGGCCGCTTTGACGATGCCGCGCGGCTGATGGAACAAATCACCACCTCAGACGAACTGATTGATTTCTTAACGTTGCCTGGCTACCGCCTGTTGGCGTAATTCACCCACTCGTGACCCTATGGAGCATCTGCACATGAAAACTCGTACCCAGCAAATAGAAGAATTAAACAAAGAGTGGACACAGCCGCGTTGGGAAGGCATCACCCGCCCGTATAGCGCAGAAGAAGTGGTGAAATTACGCGGTTCGGTCAACCCGGAATGTACCCTGGCGCAGCTTGGCGCAGCCAAAATGTGGCGGCTGCTGCATGGCGGCTCGAAAAAGGGCTATATCAACAGCCTTGGCGCGCTGACCGGTGGGCAGGCGCTGCAGCAGGCGAAGGCGGGGATCGAGGCGATTTATCTCTCCGGCTGGCAGGTCGCGGCGGATGCCAACCTGGCTTCCAGCATGTATCCGGATCAATCGCTGTACCCGGCGAACTCGGTGCCAGCGGTGGTCGATCGGATCAACAACACCTTCCGTCGCGCCGATCAGATCCAGTGGTCTACCGGTATTGAATCCGACGATCCGCGCTATACCGACTATTTCCTGCCGATCGTGGCGGATGCTGAAGCCGGCTTCGGCGGCGTGCTGAATGCGTTTGAGCTGATGAAATCGATGATTGAGGCCGGTGCAGCGGCGGTTCACTTTGAAGATCAGCTGGCGTCGGTGAAGAAATGCGGCCATATGGGCGGTAAGGTGCTGGTTCCGACGCAGGAAGCTATCCAGAAACTGGTGGCCGCTCGCCTGGCGGCCGACGTCATGGGCGTACCGACGCTGGTCATCGCCCGTACTGACGCCGATGCTGCGGATCTGATCACCTCTGACTGCGATCCGTACGATCGTGAGTTTATTACCGGCGATCGCACCAATGAAGGTTTTTTCCGCACCCATGCCGGCATTGAGCAGGCGATTAGCCGCGGCCTGGCCTATGCGCCGTACGCTGACCTCGTGTGGTGCGAAACGTCTAAGCCGGATCTTGAGCAGGCTAAGCGCTTTGCGGATGCTATTCACGCCCGCTTCCCGGGCAAGCTGCTGGCCTACAACTGCTCGCCGTCGTTTAACTGGAAGAAAAACCTCGATGACGCCACCATCGCTCGCTTCCAGCAGGCGCTCTCCGACATGGGCTACAAATATCAGTTCATTACCCTGGCGGGCATTCACAGCATGTGGTTCAACATGTTCGACCTCGCCCGCTCCTATGCGCAGGGTGAGGGGATGAAGCACTACGTTGAGAAGGTGCAGCAGCCGGAGTTTGCCGCCGCTGCGGAGGGATACACCTTTGTTTCCCACCAGCAGGAGGTGGGCACCGGCTACTTCGATAAGGTGACCACCATTATCCAGGGCGGAGCTTCCTCAGTCACCGCGCTGACCGGCTCAACGGAAGAAGAGCAGTTCTGACTGTTTTCCCCCTCTCCCTGCCGGGGAGAGGGCTGGGTGAGGGGGAAGGTATGACGCGTGGCCTGGAACTATTGATTGCACAGACTATTTTGCAGGGCTTTGACGCCCAGTATGGCCGTTTCCTCGAAGTGACCTCGGGCGCGCAGCAGCGCTTTGAGCACGCCGACTGGCACGCGGTACAGCAGGCGATGAAACAGCGTATTCACCTCTACGACCATCACGTCGGCCTGGTGGTTGAACAGCTGCGCTGCATTACTGATGGCAAAAGTACCGACGCCGACTTTTTACTGCGGGTGAAAGAGCACTACACCCATTTGCTACCGGACTACCCTCGCTTCGAAATTGCGGAGAGCTTCTTCAATTCCGTCTATTGCCGGTTGTTTGACCACCGCTCGCTGACTCCCGAGCGGCTTTTTATTTTCAGCTCGCAGCCGGAGCGCAGCTTTCGCTCAATTCCCCGTCCGCTGGCGAAAACGTTTTTCCCCGGGCGCGGCTGGGAAACGCTATTAAGCAAGGTACTATCCGATCTTCCCCTGCGGCTGGCGTGGCAAAACAAGGCGCGGGATATTGGCTATATCACGGCCTGCCTGGTGGAGGCACTCGGCAGCGAGATGCTCTCCCGCTCTCATCTGCAAATAGCCAACGAACTCTTTTATCGCAATAAGGCGGCCTGGCTGGTAGGCAAACTGGTGACGCCGGTGGCAACGCTGCCCTTTTTGCTGCCCGTCCACCGCAGCGATGAAGGGGAGCTGTTTATTGATGCCTGCCTGACCACCCACGCGGAAGCGAGCATCGTCTTTGGCTTTGCGCGCTCCTATTTTATGGTTTACGCCCCGCTGCCCGGCGCGCTGGTCGAGTGGCTGCGCGATATCCTACCGGGGAAAACCACCGCCGAGCTGTACATGGCGATTGGCTGCCAGAAGCACGCAAAAACGGAAAGCTACCGTGAATATCTGCACTATATTGCTCGCAGCGACGAGCAGTTTATCGAGGCGCCTGGCATCCGCGGGATGGTGATGCTGGTCTTTACTCTGCCGGGTTTCGACCGGGTATTTAAGATCATCAAGGACCGCTTTGCGCCGCAAAAGGAGATGACCGCTGCCCACGTCCGAGCCTGCTATCAGCTGGTTAAAGAGCACGATCGCGTCGGGCGAATGGCCGATACCCAGGAGTTTGAAAACTTCGTGCTGGATAAGCGGCAAATCGCGCCGCAGCTGATGGCGCTGCTGCAGTCGGAAGCCGGAGCTAAAATTACCGACCTCGGGGATCGGATTGCCATCAGCCATCTCTATATCGAGCGGCGGATGGTGCCGCTGAATATCTGGCTGGAGCAGGTCGATGGCCAGGCGCTGCGCGATGCGGTCGAGGAGTATGGCAACGCCATTCGCCAGCTGGCCGCCGCTAATATTTTCCCCGGCGACATGCTGTTCAAAAACTTCGGCGTGACCCGCCATGGCCGGGTGGTGTTCTACGATTACGATGAGATTTGCTACATGACGGAGGTTAATTTCCGCGAGATCCCGCCGCCGCGCTATCCGGAAGACGAGCTGGCGAGCGAGCCGTGGTACAGCGTGTCGCCGGGGGACGTTTTCCCGGAGGAGTTCCGCCACTGGCTCTGCGCGGACCCGCGTATCGGGCCGCTGCTCGAGGAGATGCACGCCGATCTGCTGCGGGCCGACTACTGGCGCGAGCTGCAGACGCGCATCCGCAACGGCCACGTGGAGGATGTCTACGCCTACCGCCGCCGCCAGCGCTTTTGCGTGCGTTATGGCGCGATGCAGCAGGCGGGTTAAGCGAAAGGTTAATACGAGCCGCGGAGTTGCGGCTCAGGGCGATAGCGCGTCGGCGACGTCGATCAGCGCGAACTCTTCGTAAACCAGCTCCATCTCCGGTGACCAGCTCCCTTCACGCTCGAAGAAGGCCCGGTGAGCCTGCTGCCAGTAGCGCAGGCTCAAATCGCCTTCACCCTCCAGTGCGGCAAGATCCGCGGTCATCTCATTAAAGCGAATAATTCTGAGCGCCAGGGTGCGGATGACGCACGCCGGCTCGCCCGCTCCGTTGAGCACGATGTGCAACGAGCCCGGAGTCACCGGCGGATTTTCCTGCCGATAGCTGGCAAGCGAGCCGCAGGTGCCGCGCTTTTTCCCGGCGATAACCAGCGCCACCAGCTCGTCAGCCAGCGCGGGAGAATCGCCAAATGACCAGCAGAAGGCGCCGGGATAGCGCTGCTGCCAGAGGGCCTGCAGATCGCTCATCTTAGCGAACTCCGCCGTAGGCCAGGGTCACCTCTTTGGCGGCCTTAATTGCCAGCGCGCCGAGCTCGGTAACGCGATCGTCGGTCATCCGGGAGATAGGCCCGGAGATGGAGATCGCGGCAAACGGCTCGCGGTGTTCGTCATAGATGCAGGACGCGACGCAGCGCAGGCCCAGGGCATGCTCTTCGTCGTCGAACGAATAGCCGCGCTTGCGCGTCTGGGCCAGGTCCTCTTTCAGATGCAGCGGCGATACCAGGGTGGCGTGGGTGTAGGCGTGCAGGCCTTTGCGGTGTAGAAGGCCGGTGACCTGCTCTTCGCTTAGCTGCGACAGGAAAGCTTTACCCGCTCCGGAGGCGTGCATCGGCAGCTTGCCGCCGATCGGCGCCGACATGCGCATTAGCTGCGTACACTGCACCTGGTCGATGATAATCGCCTGGTGGTCGCCCTGATCCAGCACCGCCAGGTTGACCGTTTCGCCGGAGTCCTCCATCAGCTGGCGCAGAATGGGGTGCACGATGGCCAGCAGGTTGCGGCTTTGCAGAAAGCTGCTGCCGACCACAAAGGCGTGGGCGCCGACGGACCAGTGCCCGAGATCGCCTACCTGGCGCACGAAGCCCAGCTGCTGCATGGTCGTCAGCAGGCGGTGGGTTGTCGAGTTCGGCAGGCCGGCCTGCTGCGCCAGCTCGGTTAACGCGACGCTACCGTGCGATTCAGAAATCCATTCGAGTAATTTTAGCCCACGGGTAAGCGACTGAACTTGCCCGCTGGCCTGAGGGGCGGCGGGAGTCGCGGGTTTTCTGCCGCGCTTTGCGGGAACGGGAGTGACCATCGCAGATTCCTTTTTTCTGTATCGTGGAAATAGTTTTCGTTTTATTTGCCCGTTTTGCAATCACAACCCGACTGATCGGATGAGTGAAGCTGAACATGTCTCATATTGCCCGCCGCTCTCTTTCCCGACCCTGTGGTTTATGCCAGTATGGATGGACACTTCATCCTTCAAACTGTTTCTGCGTTGGCTGCTCTGGCTCATCCCCGGTTACCTGCTTGTCTAAGCGCCTGGGGCCGCCTTGCCGCCTTGACCCAGCTTGAATGATTTTGTGTATTTCTGGGGTCTGGTTGAGCGTTGTCGGGAGCGAGTGTGAGCAGCAAAGTTGAGCAACTGCATCAGCAGTTAAAAAAACGTATTTTGGTTCTGGATGGGGGCATGGGCACCATGATCCAGGGCTATCGTCTGAGTGAAGAAGAGTTCCGCGGCGCGCGCTTTGCCGACTGGCCTTGCGACCTGAAAGGCAATAACGACCTGCTGGTGCTCAGCAAGCCGGATGTGATCCGCGCTATTCACGACGCCTATTTCGAGGCCGGCGCGGATATCATTGAGACCAACACCTTTAACTCGACGACTATCGCGATGGCGGATTACCAGATGGAATCCCTGTCGGCGGAAATCAACTTTGCCGCGGCACAGCTGGCGCGCGCCAGCGCCGACGAGTGGACCGCCCGCACGCCGGAAAAGCCGCGCTACGTCGCGGGGGTCCTCGGGCCGACTAACCGCACCGCCTCCATCTCTCCTGACGTCAACGACCCGGCCTACCGCAACATCACCTTCGACGGGCTGGTGGAAGCCTACCGTGAGTCAACGAAGGCGCTGGTGGAAGGGGGCGTCGACCTGATTATGATTGAGACGGTATTCGACACCCTGAACGCCAAAGCGGCAATCTTTGCGGTCAAAGAGGAGCTTGAGGCGCTGGGTGTCGATCTGCCGATCATGATTTCTGGCACCATCACCGATGCCTCCGGCCGTACGCTCTCCGGGCAGACCACCGAAGCCTTTTACAACTCGCTGCGCCACGCCGATGCGCTCACCTTCGGCCTCAACTGCGCCCTGGGTCCGGACGAGCTGCGCCAGTACGTGCAGGAGCTCTCGCGCATCGCCGAATGCTACGTCACCGCGCACCCCAACGCGGGCCTGCCGAACGCCTTTGGTGAATACGATCTGGATGCCGATACCATGGCCGCGCAAATTCGTGAATGGGCTGAATCCGGGTTCCTGAATATCGTCGGCGGCTGCTGCGGCACGACGCCGGAGCATATCGCGGCCATGTCGCGCGCCGTTGCCGGGCTGGCTCCGCGCGCGCTGCCCAGCCTGCCGGTGGCCTGCCGCCTTGCCGGCCTCGAGCCGCTGAATATCGGCGATGACAGCCTGTTTGTTAACGTCGGCGAACGGACCAACGTGACCGGTTCTGCGAAGTTCAAGCGGCTGATTAAAGAAGAAAAATATAATGAAGCGCTGGACGTTGCCCGCCAGCAGGTCGAGAGCGGCGCGCAGATTATCGATATCAACATGGACGAGGGGATGCTCGACGCGGAAGCGGCGATGGTGCGTTTCCTCAACCTGATTGCCGGTGAGCCCGATATTGCCCGCGTGCCGATCATGATCGACTCCTCGAAGTGGGAAGTCATCGAAAAAGGCCTGAAGTGCATTCAGGGCAAAGGCATCGTCAACTCTATCTCAATGAAAGAGGGGATCGAGCCGTTTATCCATCACGCTAAAAAAGTGCGACGCTACGGTGCCGCCGTGGTGGTGATGGCCTTCGACGAGCAGGGCCAGGCCGATACGCGCGCGCGCAAAATCGAGATTTGCCGCCGGGCGTACAAAATTCTGACCGAAGAGGTGGGCTTCCCGCCAGAAGATATTATCTTCGACCCCAATATCTTCGCGGTAGCGACCGGTATTGAAGAGCACAACAACTATGCGCAGGACTTTATCGGCGCCTGTGAAGATATCAAACGTGAGCTGCCGCATGCGCTGATTTCCGGCGGCGTTTCCAACGTCTCGTTCTCCTTCCGCGGCAACGATCCGGTCCGCGAGGCGATTCACGCCGTCTTCCTGTACTACGCCATTCGTAACGGCATGGACATGGGGATAGTGAACGCCGGGCAGCTGGCGATTTATGACGACCTGCCCGCCGAGCTACGCGATGCCGTCGAAGACGTGATCCTCAACCGTCACGCCGAGGGCACCGATCGCCTGCTGGAGCTGGCGGAAAAATATCGCGGCAGCAAAACGGACGACTCCGCCAACACCCAGCAGGCGGAATGGCGCAGCTGGGACGTTAAAAAGCGTCTTGAATACTCGCTGGTGAAAGGGATCACCGAATTTATCGAGCTCGACACCGAAGAGGCGCGTCAGCAGTCGACCCGCCCCATCGAGGTGATTGAAGGCCCGCTGATGGACGGCATGAACGTGGTGGGCGACCTGTTCGGCGAGGGCAAAATGTTCCTCCCGCAGGTGGTGAAATCGGCCCGCGTGATGAAGCAGGCGGTGGCCTACCTCGAGCCCTATATTGAGGCCAGCAAAGAGAAGGGTTCCAGCAACGGCAAGATGGTGATCGCCACCGTCAAAGGCGACGTGCACGACATCGGTAAAAACATCGTCGGCGTGGTGCTGCAGTGTAATAACTACGAAATCATCGATCTTGGGGTGATGGTTCCGGCAGATAAAATCCTCAAAACCGCCCGTGAAGTGAATGCCGACCTGATCGGCCTCTCCGGGCTGATCACCCCCTCACTGGATGAAATGGTCAACGTGGCAAAAGAGATGGAGCGCCAGGGTTTTACCCTGCCGCTGCTGATTGGCGGCGCGACCACCTCTAAAGCGCATACGGCGGTAAAAATCGAGCAGAACTACAGCGGCCCGACGGTCTACGTGCAGAACGCCTCGCGTACCGTTGGCGTCGTGGCGGCGCTGCTTTCCGACACCCAGCGCGATGACTTCGTTGCCCGTACGCGTAAAGAGTACGAAACCGTGCGTATCCAGCATGCGCGCAAGAAGCCACGTACTCCGCCGGTCACCCTGGAGGCCGCCCGGGATAACGACCTGGCGTTTGACTGGGGGAGCTATACGCCGCCGGTGGCCCATCGCCTCGGCGTGCAGGAGGTCGAAGCCAGCATCGAAACGCTGCGTAACTACATCGACTGGACGCCGTTCTTTATGACCTGGTCGCTGGCCGGGAAATACCCGCGTATCCTCGAGGATGACGTGGTGGGCGAAGAGGCGCAGCGGCTGTTTAAAGATGCCAACGACCTGCTGGATAAGCTGAGCGCCGAGAAGTCGCTGAACCCGCGTGGGGTGGTGGGGTTATTCCCGGCTAACCGCGTTGGCGACGACATCGAAATCTACCGTGACGAGACGCGCACCCATGTTCTGACCGTCAGCCATCACCTGCGCCAGCAGACCGAGAAGGTCGGATTTGCCAACTACTGCCTCGCCGATTTTGTCGCGCCGAAGCTGAGCGGTAAGGCCGACTATCTTGGCGCGTTCGCGGTAACCGGCGGGCTGGAGGAGGACGCGCTGGCCGAGGCCTTTGACGCTCAGCACGATGATTACAATAAAATCATGGTCAAAGCGATCGCCGACCGTCTGGCCGAAGCGTTTGCGGAATATCTGCACGAGCGGGTGCGTAAGGTTTACTGGGGCTATGCCGCCAACGAGAACCTGAGCAACGAGGAGCTGATCCGCGAAAACTATCAGGGGATTCGTCCGGCGCCGGGCTATCCGGCCTGCCCGGAGCATACCGAAAAAGCCGTGATCTGGGAGCTGCTGGACGTGGAGGCGCATACCGGCATGAAGCTGACCGAATCGTTCGCCATGTGGCCGGGCGCCTCGGTCTCCGGCTGGTACTTCAGCCATCCGGACAGCAAGTACTACGCGGTGGCGCAGATCCAGCGCGATCAGGTTGAGGATTACGCGCTACGCAAAGGAATGACCCCGGGCGAAGTTGAGCGCTGGCTGGCGCCGAACCTGGGCTACGACGCGGACTAGCCTGCGGCCTGTCGCAAATCGGTTATCTTCACTTACAACTTAGCGGGCGCCCAAAAGGCGCCCTGTCTCTTTATTGCGGCTAAACCCTTATACTGGAGTATTGGTTCAGGGCCATCTGCACTGACCGGGATTGCTCTGGGCGATGTAGCCCGGCTAAGCGTAGCGCCGCCGGGGGAATTCCCGACGGGGCTGTCCGCATTTATCCGTCGGGTAATAAGGAGAACAAGAATCCGTGTTAACTCTGCTGCACCTGCTTTCTGCCGTCGCCCTGCTGGTTTGGGGCACCCATATCGTTCGTACCGGCGTGATGCGCGTCTATGGCGCACGCCTGCGTTCCGTTCTCAGCAGTAGCGTCGAGAAAAAACCGCTCGCCTTCTGCGCCGGTATTGGCGTTACGGCTCTGGTCCAGAGCAGCAACGCTACCACCATGCTGGTTACCTCGTTTGTCGCTCAGGACCTGGTCGCGCTGGCCCCGGCGCTGGTAATTGTGCTGGGCGCCGACGTGGGGACCGCGCTGATGGCGAGGGTGCTGACCTTCGACCTCTCATGGCTCTCGCCGCTGCTGATTTTTATCGGTGTGATTTTCTTCCTTGGCCGCAAGCAGACCCGCGCGGGCCAGCTGGGGCGGGTCGGTATCGGGCTGGGGCTGATTTTACTGGCGCTGGAGCTGATCGTGCAGGCGGTGCACCCCATCACCCAGGCCAACGGCGTGCAGGTGATATTCGCGTCGCTGACCGGTGATATCATGCTGGATGCGCTGATAGGCGCCATGTTCGCGATAGTGAGCTACTCCAGCCTCGCGGCGGTGCTGCTAACCGCAACGCTCACCTCCACCGGCGTGATTTCGTTCCCGGTCGCGCTGTGCCTGGTTATCGGCGCGAACCTCGGCTCCGGGATCCTGGCGATGATCAACAACAGCGCCGCCAACGCCGCCGCGCGCCGCGTTGCGCTGGGCAGCCTGCTGTTTAAGCTGGTGGGCAGCCTGATTATTCTGCCTTTTGTCCACCTGCTGGCGGATGCGATGCACAAGCTGCCTTTACCGGAAGCGGAGCTGGTGATTTACTTCCACGTCTTCTACAACCTGATTCGCTGCGTGGCGATGGTGCCGTTCGCCGAGCCGATGGCCCGGCTCTGCAGGCGCCTGATTCAGGAAGAGCCCGAGCAGGACCTGCACCTGAAGCCGAAGCATCTGGATCCCTCGGCGCTGGATACGCCGGCCCTGGCGCTGGCCAACGCTGCGCGTGAGACGTTGCGCATTGGCGACGCCATGGAGCAGATGCTGGACGGCCTGCGTAAGGTGATGCACGGCGAGCCGCGGGAGGAGAAGGGGCTGCGCAGAATGGCGGACGATATTAACGTCCTCTATACCGCTATCAAGCTCTATCTGGCGCGGATGCCGAAAGATGAGCTCGCCGAAGAGGAGTCACGCCGCTGGGCGGAGATTATTGAAATGGCGCTCAACCTCGAGCAGGCTTCCGATATCGTGGAGAGAATGGGCAGCGAAATTGCCGATAAATCGCTGGCCGCGCGGCGGGCCTTCTCCGTTGAAGGGTTGAAGGAGCTCGACGGCCTGTACGATCAGCTGCTGAGCAACCTCCAGCTGGCGATGTCGGTCTTCTTCTCCAGCGACGTCCCGAGCGCCCGGCGCCTGCGTCGCAACAAGCACCGTTTCCGCATCATGAACCGCCGCTACGCGCACGCGCACGTCGATCGCCTGCACCAGCAGAACGTGCAGAGCATTGAAACCAGCTCGCTGCATCTGGGGCTGCTGGGCGATATGAAGCGTCTCAACTCTCTGTTCTGTTCGGTCGCCTACAGCGTGATGGAGCAGCCGGACGAAGATGACGAGCGGGATGATTATTAAGCGCTAAGGCCGCTGCCGGCCGTAGCGCCCCGGGAAAACCCCGCAGGCGCAGCGCAAGCCTGGTCCGCAACTCTCCCCGCCGGGGAGAGGGGGAAGGCGGTTAAAACCGGTGGCCGGCGGCGACAGAAACCGATTCTTTTCCGGCAGTAAACACCAGCGTTGGGTTCGGGCCGCCGAGGGTGGCGTGTCCCTGCGCAACCTGAATCCAGTTTCCTTCCGGTAAACCGATAATCACCAGCTCCGGCGCCACCAGCAGCAGCTCGCGGATCCGCTGTTCGCGGGTTTCGCCTTGGTGTCCTTCCGGCAGGGCGTTGGTGAAGTGGGGGTTAATCTGCAGCGGGAACAGCCCCAGGGCGTCAAACCCCTGCGGGTCAACGATCGGCATATCGTTAGTGGTGCGGATGGTCGGGCAGGCGAGATTGGCGCCGGCGCTCCAGCCGATATACAGCGCGCCGCGCCTGACCACGTCAACGATTGGCGCCAGCAGGCCGCGCGTGCGGCACTCTTTGAGCAGCTGGAAGGTATTACCGCCGCCGACGATGACCACATCGGCGGTCTCAATCGCCGCGATGGGATCCGCGACGCTGTGAATGCCCGTGACGCTCACGCCCAGAGGGGCAAAGACCGCGGCGGTTTTTGCCGTGTAATCATCCCAGGTCTGCGTGACGCCGGCGAAAGGGATAAATACCGCCGAACGGCGGCCGTTCAACTGCCCGGAAATGACCGGCAGGGCATGTTCCAGCCATGCCTTGCCGGGCAGGGTTGAGTTACTCAGTAGCAGTAGTTCCATCTTTTCTCCGTGATAACCATCGTCATTCAGGCCGTTTGCGCGGTGGCGTAGTCGCAAAACGCGCCGCTGCGCCTGAACGTCTATGGTCTGGTCATAATGACAAAGTCGGCTGGCGATCCTACCACTGCTTGCCCCTGCGCTCGCTGACGTGGCTCACGATGTTGTCAGGTTGCGGCACACCACGCTGCCGCAACCTATGCATCACGACCCGGGTATCCCTGGGCGATGCGGGCGTTTAGCCCGCGCGGGCAAACGCCGCCGCTTCGTTAACCAGCGCCTCGTCCGGGCGCACGCCGGTGTACAGCACAAACTGCTCTACCGCCTGCAGGGCAATCACCTCCGCGCCGCTGATGGTGCGTCTATCCAGCCGCTGCGCCAGGCGGATCAACGGCGTTTCCGGCGGCAGGGCCACCACGTCGAACACCACGTCGGCGCCCTCAACCATGGCCTGGCTGAAGGCCAGCGTCTCGACGTACTCTCCCCCCGCCATGCCGAGAGGGGTGACGTTGACCAGAATATCCACCGTTATTCCCTCAGGCTGCGGCTGCCACTGGAAGCCGTACTGTTTTGCCAGCGCCAGGCCGCTATCGCGATTGCGGGCAGCGATAATGACATCGCGGAAGCCAGCGTCGCGAAACGCGGCGATGACCGCCTTCGCCATGCCGCCGCTGCCCTGAATCATCACCTTCGCCGTGCGCGCCAGACTGTGGCTGTCGATCAGGCTTTTCACCGCGATATAGTCGGTGTTGAGGCCGGTCAGCCTGCCGCTATCGTTGACGATGGTATTGACTGAATCAATCACCTTTGCAGAAGGGTCGATAGCGTCGAGAAACGGCATGCAGCTCTCCTTGAACGGCATGGATACCGCACAGCCGCGAATGCCCAATGCCCGAACGCCTTGTACCGCCGCCGCAATATCCTGCGTCGTAAAGGCTTTGTAGATGTAGTTCAGCCCCAGCTTTTCATACAGATAGTTATGGAAACGGGTACCGAAGTTGCCCGGACGGCTGGCCAGCGACATGCAGAGCTGAGTATCGCGATTAATCATGGGTAATATCCTCCGCGTGGGCCAGCAGATACTGCTCGGCTTCGCCGGACCAGATCCCGTGATGGCGCTCTATAATTGCCGCCAGCGCCGGATCGGCAATGCTGCCCAGCGGGGTCAGCGGAATCGATTTCCCGGTATAAACCAGCTTCTTGCCGCCGCCGACGGCCGGTAAATCGAGGGTGGTTTCGCCCGCAGCGTTGAGCCCAAGAATATGGGTTACCACCTTCGCCGCCTGCACCTTTTTCTCCTGCATCAGCGCCACGGCGGCGCGCATATCGTCAGTGTTGCCCCCGGAGGTGCCGACGTAGTGGGTAAAGGCGTAGTGGACGTCGTAAAAGTTAACCGGCGCGCTAAACTGTTTATCCTGCGGGCCGGCGAAGAAGTTCAGGCAGCCATCGGCGGCCAGCAGCGAAGAGGCCAGGGTAATCAGCTCCTCTTTCGGCACGAAAACGAAAATATCGTCAAACCCGTGGCCGCCGGTCAGCGCCATCAGCGTCTCCCGGCTGGCGTCATGGCCGTCGAGGTAGTGGATCAGGGTTTGCGGCTCTGAGGGATAGTGCCGACGGGCGTAGCTCAGCTTGGGCTTATTGGTGTCGGTGACCACCAGCAGAGAGGGGTTGATCGGGCCGTGCAGGGCATAGTCAATGGCCAGCAGGCCCATCGGGCCGGTGCCGCCGAGGATCAGCGTACGCCCCTGCGGCCGGATGCCCATCGTATGGTTATAGGTGCCTTCCTGCAGGTGATAGTTGGCGTTGAAGGCGCCAATAACGCAGGAGAGCGGCTCGACCAGCGAGCCTTCAAACCAGGTATCGCCCTCCCAGGGGAGCAGGCAGTCCTGGGTCATCACCTCGTCAGGGATCACCACGTGGGTGGCTTCACCGCCGATCCACTGGAACGAGTAGCCGGGACAATCCGGGCGATCCGGCAGCTGCAGGTTGGCCTGAATCACGTAGCGCTGGCCGGGGTGGAATTTGTGCTGCCACTTTTTGCCGACCGCGAGGATTTCGCCGCAAAACTCATGCCCGATAACGATCGGATTGAGCGCAACGTCGTCCGGGACCTTTTTGTGGTCCTCGCCCTGATTGGCCTCTTTCCATGAGGAGAGGCACAGGCTGTCGGTGACCACCCGGGCGAGAATTTCATCATCCTCCATCGCCGGGAGTTCGAAAGTTTCCAGGCGCAGATCGCGTTTGCCATACAGACGTAGAGCCGTAGTTTTCATGTTTACCACCTCATCCCCTTACTCTTGCGGGGTTAGTTTATTGAAGCCGCCCCGACGGTAGCGCCGGGGCGAAAGATCAGGACAGGAAGCCCAGCGCGTGACCGATAATCCCGAGGCCGAACAGGGCGAAAATGAGCCAGACCGGGTTCACCTTCTTATTGAGCAGGCGCACCATCAGCAGCGTCAGGCCCAGGGCCAGCAGGCCAGGGCAAAGCTGGTCGAGGATGTTCTGCACGGTCATGGTGACGGTGGCGCCGTCAGCGCCCGGAGTTTGGGAGACCACCAGCGGTACGTTGATGGTGGTCCACTTCGTCACCAGTACGCCCATCACAAACAGGCCGAGGATTGAGGCGCCTTCGGTGAGTTTTTGCAGCAGGTTGCCGCCCATATCGCTGACGATATTGACCCCTTTGCGAAAGCCAAGCTGCAGCCCGTACCACTTCATGGCCAGACGTACTGCGTTGAAAATAAAGAAGAACAGCAGCGGGCCAAGAATATTTCCGGAGAGCGCCAGCGAGGCGCCGAGTGCGGCGGTAATCGGGCGCAGGGTTCCCCAGACCAGCGGGTCGCCGACCCCCGCCAGCGGCCCCATCAGCCCGACCTTGATGCCGTTAATCGCGCCGTCGTCAATCGCCGCGCCGTTGGCGCGCGCCTCTTCCATCGCGGCGGTGACGCCCAGTACCGGGCCGCAAACCGCGGGCGTGGTATTGAAGAACACCAGGTGGCGCTTGAGGGCCGCAACCTGATCCTCCTTCAGCGGGTAGAGGCGTTTGATTGCCGGGATCATGTCGTAGCAAAATCCCAGGCCATGAATACGTTCGAAGTTAAAAGAGGCCTGCTGCAGGTTGGAGCGCAGAAACATGCTAACCAGGTCGCCTTGCGTGAGTTTTTTCTGTTCCATGGTCGGCTCCATCAGTCGTCAAGTTGGTTAAGGGCGGTGGAAGAGGCGGCGCTAGCCTGGGGTTCAGGCTTGCGCCACTGCGGATTGAGCTGGATATAGATCAGCGCGATGATGACCCCCACACCGCCGAAGGCCAGCAGGCTAAAGTTGAGGTAACCGCCGGCGAGAAAACCAAGGAAAAAGAAGGGCATCAGATATTTCACGCCCATCATGCGCAGGACCATGGCGTAGCCGACCACGACGATGAAACCGCCGGCAATTTGCAGGCCGCGGGTCACGAATTCCGGGATCGCATTCAGCATGCTGCTGACCATATCGGCGCTGACGAACAGCGACACCACCAGCGCCGGGATGGCGACGCGCAGTGCCTGAACGCCGAGCGCCGAGACGTGCAGCAGATCGATGGTGCGAAAGCGGGCCTCTTCGGCGGCTTTATCCGCCGCGTGCTGGAAGACCACCGTGATGGTGCGGGCAAAGACGGTCAGCACCTGTCCGGCTGCGGCAACCGGCAGAGCGATGGCGATACCGGTCGCGATGCTTTGCTGGCCGACGATGACTAAAATGGCTGAAATGATGCTGGCCAGGGCTGAATCCGGAGACTGCGCCGCGCCGACGTTCATCCAGCCGAGGGCAATCAGCTCCAGCGTGCCGCCGAGCATAATTCCGGTTTTTAAATCACCGAGAATCAGACCAATCACCGTACAGGCGATTAACGGGCGGTGGGTCTGGAATTCATCCAGTACGCTGCCCATTCCGGCAATACAGGAAAAAATAAATATGGCTATTATTTGTAGGGTACTAATTTCCATAATTATAACCTTTAAAGTGTAGGGAACCCTGCCTGTTACGGCACATATACCAGTCACGTGGTTATTTATGCTGACGGTGATGTATTTATTTTTCGCCGCAACGCCTGCGCCACGAACGGGTAGTAAACAGGCGTTTTTTATTCTGTAACGGACTGCTGAGCGAGCTTGTCGAGAATATTAATAGATGGATCGGAAGCCACCACGCGTAAATCCAGAATAACGCCGAGCTGGTCCAGTTGGCGAAATGCGTCAATATCCGTTTGATCTAATGAAACGGCTTTGGTGAGCTGTTTCTTTCCCGGTCTCCAGGCCATGCCGCCGATATTTAGCGTGGCTATTTTGACTCCCTGCTGCACCATCGTTAAAACGTCTTGCGGATTGGTAAATAAATAAAAAACGGATTCATTTTGATATTGTGGATTATGATAAACGGCAACCGCTTTTTCGAGATTCACGACGTTGACCTTCATCCCTGGCGGCGCGGCCTGGCGGAGCAGGGTCCGGCGCACTTCGTCGTTATAAACATCGTCGTTGCAGATAATAATGCGCTGAGCGTTGGCCACTTTGGACCAGACGGTGGTCACCTGGCCGTGGATCAGCCGGTCATCGATGCGGGCGAGCGTAATGTTCATCAGAAATCCTCCTCAACGGTTTGTGGGAGCCGCCAGACCACGCAGCACTGGCTGGCAATCGCGGTCAAATGGTCGCACAAGGCGTCGGCGGTCATGGCCTGCTGGTTATCCACCAGCTCCAGCGCCAGCGGCAAAGAGAGGCCGCTGATCACCCGCAGCAGCGGGTTTTTCATCGCCAGCCCTGCGGCGGCATTCCACGGGCTGCCGCACTGTAAATCGACGGCAATCAGCCACTCATCACTGCTGTGAGTGCTTACTAACTCTTCCAACTTAGCGGCGATATCGCCGGCATTTTCTCCCGGGACAAACTCCACGGCGCTGACGTTGACGTCGCCATAGACCATACGAACGGAGTCCAGCATGGCGCAGGCAAGCTGGCCGTGAGCGCAGAAAATAGCGTTGACCATAGGATCTCCTTAACCGCGGGTTTTACCGCCAGCGATGTTAGTGGTTACTCCGGTTATATAGCTCGCACGCTCTGACAGCAGGTAGCAAACGTAGTCCGCAACCTCGCTCAGGCGCCCGGAGCGGCCGATGGGAATGGCGTTTTTGCTATAGCCTTCGCGCAGCTGTTCAACGCTGATGCCGCGGGTCCAGGCCAGCGCTTCTTCATACTCCGGCGTACGCAGCCCGGTTTTTTCCAGAATGCCCGGCGCGACGCCCACCACGCGGATACCGTGTCTTCCCAGCTCCTTCGACCATGAGCGGGTGAAGCTATTCAGCGCCGCCTTGGTGGCCGCATAGCAGCTCTGGCCCTCCGAGCCTTCCAGCCCGCTTTCTGACGAAACGTTAACGATCGCCCCTTCGCGCTGCTTCACCATCTGCCGGGCGACCGCCTGCGACATTAAAAAGACGCCTTTTTGGTTAATGTTGACCATTTTCTCAAAGGCCGCTTCGTTCAGCTCATAGCGGCCAGCGGGCGCCTTTTCATCAACTAACAGGCGGGGGAAATTAACCCCGGCGTTATTCACCAGGCCATCAATACGTCCGCAGCGTTGAATAATTTGCTCGACGCTGTGGTTCACTTCGTCGGCTCGGGAAATATCGGTGGGCCAGAACCTATAGTTCTCACTGTTACGATATTTGTCGCCACCGTGAATATCCGTCATTTGCACGTTGGCGCCTTGCTCAATTAATTCATCGACGATGGCCAGGCCGATTCCGGAGCCGCCGCCGGTGACAATAACTATTTTATCTTTGAGGTTTAGCCATGTTTTCATTATCGTCTTCTCGTTATTTAGATAAAGGGGGTCCGCGCAGCACGGGCTGCGGGAATAGATATTCTTATTTTATTTCAGCAATAGCTCAGCCGTTTCCCGGTTAGTCACCAGACAATTAATGTAGCCGCCGTTCAGGGCGCCGAGGATCCCGCTATATTTTTCTTCGCCGATGGCGATGCCCACCGAATAGCGCGCGTGCTTGAGCCTGGCGATATCAATAGAGAGCGTTTTTTCGTTCATATTAGTTTCAACGATGCCGCCGTTAATATCGTAAAAGCGCGAGCAAATATCGCCGGCGACGTGGCGGGCGTTGAGATCGTCGCTCTCTTCGCTGCCGTAAAATGCGTGCCAGTTTGCGCCGTCGCGGATCGCCGGTGAGCCGATCCCTACCAGCGCAACATCCAGATTGTCCCAGTAGGATGAGATGGTCTGAAAGTGCCTGGACTGCATGATGCCGTTGCGGATCAGGGTATTTTCCAGCAGCGCCGGGAAGTCGGCGAGGTGCGACTCGGCCTTCAGCTTCGCCGCTGCGCTATAGGTCAGGGTATTGACGTGGTAGCGGCTCTCCAGCTTACCGGAGGGGCCGCCGATAATCGGCACGCAGATAGCCTGGCGCGACTGGCTGGCCTGCGGCAGGGTTTCGACCAGCGCCCGCACCGCGCGTCCCCAGGAAAAGCCGATGATATCGCCGGGCTCCAGCAGCCGATCGACCAGCTGAGCGCCGTGCTGACCGATGGTATTGAGCTGGTCCTCCTCCTGCGTTGAGCTGCAGGAAGCCACCACCGCTTCCTTTAGGGCAAATTTTTGCTTCAGCTGCTGCTCCAGCCACAGGTTTTCGTTGTAGTCATAGTTGATGGCGATAGTGACGATACCCTGCTCGCGGCCGCGTTTTAGCAGACGGCTGATCGTGGTGCGGTAAATACCCAGCTCGCGGGCGATCTGCGCCTGGGTCATGTCCTGCTCGTAGTAGAGCTGGGCAATTTTCACGATTAAGCGGATATCGTCGCTATTTTCGGTGGTCATCTGCGGGCTCCTGCACATTTGTGCAAATCACGTTGTTGCTGCCTTGATCTGATATAACCCCATCAGCGGCCGACCACAAAGCAATTTTCCCCCATTTCATTGCGCTATGCCGGACGTTTATATTGCACATTTGATTATCAGCCCGCCGGCTGACGGCACCTTTGTGCCAGATTGCCTAATCGCTTGATTCTGTTTATTTTCGCCGGACAAAGTTGCAGAAGGTTCCACGGGACACTTTTGTGTCGAAAGACGCGGCAGATCACATTTAGCGCCACGGCGCCGGCGCGTGATTATTTTCGATTGCCCGCCGGCTGAGGTATATTTCTCGTTTTACACATAAAAGCATTCAAGTTTTATCGAGGCGGCAGGAGAGCGAGCGCCCGGGAGCATAGCAATCTATGTGGCCGGGATGCGTGAGCGTGGCCAATACGGAGACAACTTGAAGGATGAAGTGTTTTTAGGAGACGTTATGCTGCCCGACTCATCAACCCGACTCAATAAATACATCAGTGAAAGCGGCATTTGCTCGCGTCGCGAGGCGGATCGCTACATTGAACAAGGCAACGTTTTCATCAACGGCAAGCGTGCGACCATTGGCGATCAGGTTGCCCCTGGCGATGTCGTGAAGGTTAACGGCCAGCTGATTGAGCCGCGTGAGGCGGAAGATCTGGTGTTTATCGCGCTGAATAAACCGGTGGGGATCGTCAGCACCACCGAGGACAGCGAGCGCGACAACATCGTCGATTTTGTGAACCACAGCAAGCGCGTTTTCCCGATCGGCCGACTGGATAAAGACTCTCAGGGGCTGATCTTCCTGACCAACCATGGCGATCTGGTGAATAAGATCCTACGCGCCGGTAACGATCACGAAAAAGAGTACCTGGTGACCGTCGATAAGCCGGTTACCGACGAGTTCGTGCGCGGACTGGGGGCGGGCGTACCGATTCTCGGCACGGTGACAAAGAAGTGCAAGGTGAGAAAAGAAGCGCCGTTCGTCTTCCGCATTACCCTGGTTCAGGGACTTAACCGGCAGATTCGCCGGATGTGCGAACACTTTGGCTACGAGGTCATGAAGCTTGAGCGCACGCGGATTATGAATATCGGCCTGTCGGGATTACCCCTCGGCGAGTGGCGTGACCTGACGGACGATGAGCTGGTTGCGTTGTTTAAGCTGATTGAGAACTCCTCCTCTGAGGCCAAACCGAAGGCGAAAGCGAAGCCGAAAACGGCGGGCATCAAGCGCCCGGTGGTGAACGTGGAAAAGAGCAGCGAGAAAGGACGCCCGGCGGCAAACGGCAAACGTTTTAACCAGCCGGGACGTAAAAAGAAGGGGCGTTAGCGCCTGCCGCGCGTCGGCGTGCTCGCCGACCAGGAGAATGACGCGTCGCTGTCGGGTTTATAGGCCTGCTTTTTCTTTAACTGGCGGGCCTTTTTGGCCTCAGCTTCGCGCAGCACCATCAGCTTATCGATGTACTCTTTTTTTACGGCGTTGGTTTCTGCGTTAGTCAGCAGACGGCCGTGCGCGATTCTCGCCCGGTCAAGCAGCGTTTTCAGCTCGCGCTGCTCGCGCTCGGTCATATCTTGTTGCGTAATGCGGGGAAGTGCCATAGTAGAACCCTCAGTCAGCCGATAATTCAGTGTACGGCAATACCGGGTTGACTGACAGTCTGGATACCGCGCTAAGCGCAGTGAGGACGGGAAAACGCCCGGCCAGGCGCGGTGAGCGGCCTGTCCGGGCGGTGAAGGCAGGGCGCTACTTCGCTTTCTTCTCGGTGGGTTTAGCGGACCAGTAGCCGGCCAACAGCGACCCGGAAAGGTTGTGCCAGACCGAGAACAGCGCGCCGGGCAGGGCGGCAAGGGGGCCGAAGTAGATTTTCCCCAGCGCCGCTGCCAGTCCTGAGTTTTGCATCCCCACCTCAATGGCCAGCGTGCGGCAGGTCGACTCATCAAAGCCAAACAGACGCCCGCCCCAGTAGCCACTGAGCAGCCCGATGGCGTTATGCAGGATCACCGCGACAATCACCACCAGGCCCACGGAGGCAATGTGCGAAGCGGAGCCGGCGACGACGGCGCTGATGATCGCCAGAATGCAGAGCATGGAAAACGCGGGCAGGAACGGCTCGACCGCTTTGACCACCTTCGGCAGCAGGTGGTGAATAACCAGCCCCAGCGCAATCGGGATAACTACGATTTGCAGGATGCTGAGCAGCATACCCGCCACATCGACCTGAATATGCGCATCGACGTACAGGCGCGTCAGCAGCGGCGTTGCCACCACGCCAACCAGCGTGGAGACGGAAGAGATGGTGACCGAGAGCGCCACATCGCCTTTCGCCAGGTAGATCATTACGTTAGACGCCGTTCCGCTGGCAACGCTGCCCACCAGCACCATCCCGGCCGACAGCTCCGGTGGCATACGGAACAGCAGCGCCAGCGCCCAGGCGGCGAGCGGCATCACCAGGTAGTGCAGAAAAATCCCCGCCGCAACCGGCGCCGGGCGCGACAGCACGCGCTTAAAATCTTCCAGCTTCAGGTGGACGCCCATCCCGAACATGATGAGCATCAGCAGGGTGGTGACCCAGGGGCCGATGGGGGTAAAGGTGCCCGGCGTGTAATAGGCCAGAACGGAGAGCAGCAGCGCCCAGAGCGGGAACAGCCGTGTCAGCATAGCGAGCATGTTGGTTTCCTTGCAATTGGCTCGTCATCTTCCAGGCCGGCTGTGCCCGCTGCCCGAACGATGGCGAGTAGGTTGTGTTGATATAGTTATAAAAAAGCCGGGTTCGAGCCCGGCTATAGGTAATATTTATCGCGTGGAGGAATATTATTCAAACAAATTATGATGCAGCTTCTGCACGACCTTCTCAGCATCGACGCCCGGCACCAGGAAGCAGAGGTTATGGCTGGATGCGCCGTAGCAGATCATGCGAATGTTGAACGGCTCCAGCACGCCGAAGACCTCTTTGCCGACGCCGCAGGCGCGCGAAAGATCGTTGCCGATCAGGGCGACCAGCGCCAGATCCTGCTCTACCTCTACGCGACACAGGGAGGAGAGCTCGGTGAGCAGCGCCTGGGTGAGCAGGGTATCGGTGGCGGAGGTTGAGCCGGTGGTGTCCATGGTCAGGGCAATGCTGACTTCTGAGGTGGTGATCAGATCCACGGAGATATTATGGCGCGCCAGAATACCGAACACTTCGGCGAGGAAGCCGCGGGAGTGCAGCATATTCAGGCTGTGCAGGGTCAGCAGGGTCTGGCGACGGCGCAGCGCCAGCGCGCGGAACAGCGGCGGATGTTCGGTTTTATTGCACACCAGGGTGCCGCCGGCTTTCGGCTCTTTGCTGGAGCCAACGAAGACCGGTATATCGCTACGCACCGCGGGAAGCAGCGTCGCCGGATGCAGCACCTTGGCACCAAACGTCGCCATTTCGGCGGCTTCAGCAAAGGCGATAACGTCGATCCGTTTTGCCGCCGAGGCAACGCGCGGGTCGGTGGTGTAGATGCCCGGGACGTCGGTCCAGATATCGACGCGGCTGGCGCTAAGGGCTTCACCCAGCAGGGCGGCGGTGTAATCACTGCCTCCGCGACCGAGGGTGGTGGTGCGGCCTTTGGCTTCGCTACCGATAAAGCCCTGGGTGACGACCAGACCTTCGGCAAGGCGCGGCGTCAGCTGCAGCTGGGTTAGCTCAGCCAGGGCGGCGATATCGGGCTCGGCGCGGCCAAAGCGATCGCTGGTGCGCATCACTTTACGGACGTCAAACCACTGGGCGGCAATGCCGCGCTCGCGCAGGATTTCGACAAACAGCAGGGTGGACATCAGTTCGCCGTGGCTAACCAGCTCATCGGTCAGCGCCGTCGAGCATGCCAGCGCCGCGGCTTCCGCCAGGGTGGTGATGTTCTCCAGCAGACGCTCGATCTCTTCGCGGATCACGTTGGGATAGCGCAGGCGTTCGAGAATATTGAACTGGATCTGGCGCAGCGCCTCAAGCTTATCGAAACGCTCGGTGGGTTCCAGCCCGTCGGCTAACGCAACCAGAAGATTGGTTACACCCGCAGAGGCAGACAGCACCACTACACGAGTGTTTTCATCAATCATCGCAACGTCAACGCTACGATTCATGGCATCGAAATCGGCAACGCTGGTGCCGCCGAATTTGGCTACAACTAAATCTGTCATAACAACCTCGTGTCAGGGGGGCCTGACTTATTAAAACGATTCCTGATTGGGTTTGGGCTGGACACAACCTAACAGTCATAAAATGTCTTAATAAGCCAGGCCAAATTATTCAGCCATGGCACAAGGGAAGAGCGAAAAACAGGGTGGGCGCAGAGGGATAAACAGCTACGATGTCACCCAGAAGTGCTCCACCTTGTAGACCCGTTCCCCGACCTTTGCGTCAGTTCCTGAGTATGAAACGCCCGACTGCGAACGTTTCTGGTGACAACCCAGGGGATTCAGCCCCTGTGGCCGGTGATGAACGTACCAGACGCTCTTTCACCTCGGCGTTGCTCCCCCTCACGTATTTTCCCCGGACTGGTTCCTCCAATACGGTTACCTGGGCAACGCACCTCTTCTGGCAATTACCGACGTCTTTCACTTTGCCTGGGGGCGCTGGTCATGATCCCCCCTGCAATACCCTTTCGCTGTAGCGTGAAATGCGCGAGCAATACATACCTCGTTATATGCAGGCAGTGCAGCTATATAAAGGCTTCAGAGGGAGTATGTCAACGCTGCGGTTATGCGGATTTTTCATGCGCGGGCGATTAACAGCAAAAAGCCTTATGATGAGCCCGGCCGCACTCCGGCGGGCCGCCGCCCGGTGACCGAGAGTCCGCCGCTCTGCCCGGCGCCCGTGGGCGGATCCCCCCGCGCGCTGGTGCGGGACGTTTTTCCCGCATTTATGTCTATACTGGTAGTGGTTTTTTACCCTGATCTGACCCTGTTCCTGACGCGCGTCAACGGCATAACACAAAAATCATCACAATTTTTTGCCTCCGGCGCTACAATCGACCGCAGTCACAATTCTCAAATCAGAAGAGTATTGCTCATGAAAAACATCAACCCAACGCAGACATCTGCCTGGCAGGCGCTACAGAAACACTTTGATGAAATGAAAGACGTCACTATCAGCGAGCTTTTCGCTAACGATAGCGATCGTTTTACTAAGTTTTCCGCAACGTTCGACGATCTGATGCTGGTGGATTTCTCCAAAAACCGCATTACCGAAGAGACGCTGGCGAAACTGCAGGATCTGGCCAAAGAGACCGATCTGGCAGGCGCCATCAAATCGATGTTCTCCGGCGAGAAAATCAACCGCACCGAAGACCGTGCCGTGCTGCACGTCGCGCTGCGCAACCGGAGCAATACCCCAATCATCGTTGACGGCAAAGATGTGATGCCGGAAGTCAACGCGGTGCTGGAGAAGATGAAAACCTTCTCTGAAGCCATCATCTCCGGCAGCTGGAAAGGCTATACCGGCAAGGCGATTACCGACGTGGTTAACATCGGTATCGGCGGCTCCGACCTCGGTCCGTTTATGGTGACCGAAGCGCTGCGTCCGTACAAAAATCACCTCAATATGCACTTTGTTTCCAACGTCGACGGCACCCACATTGCGGAAGTGCTGAAAGGCGTGAACCCGGAAACGACGCTGTTCCTGGTGGCATCAAAAACTTTTACCACTCAGGAAACGATGACCAACGCCCACAGCGCACGCGACTGGTTCCTGGCAACGGCTGGCGATGACAAACACGTGGCGAAACACTTCGCGGCGCTCTCCACCAACGGTAAAGCGGTGGGCGAGTTTGGTATCGACACCGCCAACATGTTTGAATTCTGGGATTGGGTTGGCGGCCGATACTCTCTGTGGTCCGCGATCGGCCTGTCGATCATCCTCTCCGTTGGTTTTGACAACTTCGTTGAGCTGCTGTCCGGCGCGCACGCGATGGATAAACACTTCTCCACCACGCCGGCGGAGCAAAACCTGCCGGTGCTGCTGGCGCTGATCGGGATCTGGTACAACAACTTCTTCGGCGCAGAAACCGAAGCGATTCTGCCGTACGACCAGTATATGCACCGCTTTGCAGCCTATTTCCAGCAGGGCAACATGGAATCTAACGGCAAATACGTTGACCGCAGCGGTAACGCCGTGGACTACCAGACTGGCCCGATTATCTGGGGTGAGCCGGGTACCAACGGCCAGCATGCGTTCTACCAGCTGATCCACCAGGGAACCAAAATGGTGCCGTGCGATTTCATCGCGCCTGCGGTAACGCACAACCCGCTCTCTGACCATCATCCGAAGCTGCTGTCCAACTTCTTCGCGCAGACTGAAGCGCTGGCGTTCGGCAAGGCGCGTGACGTGGTTGAGCAGGAGTATCGCGATCAGGGTAAAGATCCGGCAACGCTGGATCACGTGGTGCCGTTCAAAGTCTTCGAAGGTAACCGCCCGACTAACTCGATCCTGCTGCGTGAAATCACCCCGTTCAGCCTCGGCGCGCTGATTGCGCTGTATGAGCATAAGATCTTCACCCAGGGCGCGATCCTCAACATCTTCACCTTCGACCAGTGGGGCGTTGAGCTGGGTAAACAGCTGGCTAACCGCATTCTGCCGGAGCTGAAAGATGGCGCGGATGTCAGCAGCCACGATAGCTCGACCAACGGTCTGATTAACCGCTATAAATCCTGGCGCGCGTAATCAGCGTTAATCCGCTTCAATGCCGGCCTCAGGGCCGGTATTTTTTATGGCAGACGGCGCAATAATTTCGCCGGATTTCCCGCCCACACGCCTTTCTCGGTAATCGACCGGGTGACCACGCTGCCCGCACCAATCACCGCACCATCGCAGATGCTGACCGCCAGAATGGTTGCTCCGCTACCGATAGAGACGTCGTTGCCCACCACGATTCTTCCCCAGCTCTCGCGATCGGCGTTGGGCTTACCGTCGCGAAACATATCGTTGGCAAACATCACCCCGTGGCCGATAAAACAGCGCTCGCCGAGCGTCACGTACTCGCAGATAAAGGTATGGGACTGGATTTTGGTGTCCGCGCCAACCGACGTATTGCCCTGAATCTCGACGAAAGGGCCGACGAAGACGTTATCGCCGAGGCGACAGTCGTACAGGTTAGCGGGCTGGTAGATCACCACATTTTCACCGCTTTCGACGTTGCGAACGCCGGTATCACGAAGCGTAGGCATCATTCCTCTCCGATCCGTTTGGCCAGAATATGGAGGGTGCTTTGCTGGGTGGCGGAGCGAAAGACGGTGTCTTTAAGATGCCGCATGCCCTGGCGCTCATAGAAGCGCCGGGCGCCGCTATTGGCGGCCAGCACCTCCAGCCACAGCCAGCGCTCGCCCTCAGCTTTAGCCCGCGCTTCGATGGCGCTAAAAAGCCGTTCGCCGTAGCGATGCCCCGTTTCGCCGGGCAGCAGATAGAGCTTATGCAGCAGCGTGCCCTGCGGGCCATCGGGTTCAATCTGCTGGCGATGCGCGTATTTGGCGAATCCTACCGGGCGCTGCGCTTCGGCAATCAGCCAGCGGCAGTTTGTCTCGGCCAGGCTGCGCTGCAAGGCTTCGGCGGCATACTCCTGCTGGAGAAAGTGCTCCAGCTCGCTGGCGCTGTGCCAGAGGTGGGTGAAGTGGTGGCGATAGCTGGCGTTGCCCATTTCACCGAGCAGGGTTGCGTCCTCCCGCTGTGCCGTACGTATTGTCAGCATGGTTGTCTCCTTTTTAACCCGCCAGTGTGGCAAGTGATTGTTACATTTGGCGCAACGGACGCAAAAAATTAACGAATAATATCGATCTGGGTCACGTTTTTGCGTTATACAGATCGCCAGGAACAATGAATATAAGAGGTATGAATATGCCGTCGGTCTATCGTCCGCTGGTGAGTTTTGTTGCGAAGGCCATGCAGGCCGTTCTGAATCTGGCGCTGCTGTGCCTGGGCGTGATTCTGGTGGTCTTTCTCGGCAAGGAGACCTTCCATCTGGCGCACGTGCTGTTTACCCCGGAGCCGGTGAGCAAGTACAAGCTGGTGGAAGGGCTGGTGGTCTATTTTCTCTATTTCGAGTTTATCGCGCTGATTGTGAAATACTTTGAGTCGGGCTTTCACTTCCCGCTGCGCTATTTCGTCTACATCGGTATTACCGCGATTGTGCGCCTGATTATCGTCGACCACGAGTCGCCGATGGCGGTGCTGATCTACTCCGCGGCGATCCTGCTGCTGGTGATTACGCTGTGGCTGTGCAACTCCAACCGCCTGAAACGCGAATAAAAAAAAGCGGCCTCCAGGGCCGCTGACCAACAGTCACAAATTTAATTTATGTAGGGTCCAGTTGAGGATAGCAGTGGCATTTGCCTTACTTTTCAGCTGAGGGCGGTAGTTGCCGTACCCGGTTGGGGTTCGTGTACAGCAACTAAGTCACCGTCCCTCCTCTGAAATTTGGGGCGGGTGTATCAAACTTAACCTTTCACTCCTCCCGCCGTCAGGCCGTTCACCAGCCAGCGCTGCGCCAGCAGGAAGACCACGGTAATCGGGATAGCGGAGAGCACCGCCGCCGCGGCGAAGTCGCCCCACAGGTAGTTCTGCGGGTTGAGGTACTGCTGCATGCCAACCGCCAGGGTATAGCTGTTCACATCGCGCAGCAGCAGGGACGCAACCGGGACTTCGGTAATTGCGGCGATAAACGACAGAATAAAGACCACCGCCAGAATTGGCACCGACAGCGGCAGCAGAACCAGACGGAAGGCCTGCCACGGCGTCGCGCCGTCCAGCGCGGCCGCTTCTTCCAGCGAACCGTCGATGGTTTCGAAGTAGCCTTTAATGGTCCAGACGTGCAGCGCGATGCCGCCCATATAGGCGAAGATAACGCCGCCGTGGGTGTTGAGGCCGACAAACGGCAGATACTGGCCGAGGCGGTCAAACAAGGCGTACAGGGCAACCAGCGACAGCACCGCTGGGAACATCTGAAAAATCAGCATCCCTTTCAACAGGGTAGCCTTGCCAGGGAAGCGCATGCGGGCGAAAGCGTAGGCGCAGGTAGTGGAGAGCGCCACGATACCGATGGCGGTGATCCCGGCAACCTTCACCGAGTTCCACAGCCACAGCAGAACCGGGAACGGCGGCGGCGTTACGCGGCCGTCCGCATGCTCAACGCTAAAGCCGAGCGCCAGACGCCAGTGTTCCCAGGAGATCTGATCCGGGATCAGGCTGCCGGTGGCGAAGTTACCTTCGCGCAGGGAGATGGCGATAACCATCAGCAGCGGGAACATAATCGCCGCGATAAAAATGAGCAGCAGGAGGTGCGTGGTGAAGAGACGCAGCTTCTGAGATTTAGGTTGTACCATAGCCATAATATTTTTATTCCCCTTGATACTGCTCCAGGCTATCTCGCTTGCCATTTTGAACTCGGGCAGTGCTCATCATCCTCACGTACTACGCGTACGCTCCGGTTCTTGCGCGCTGGCCGAGCCCAAACTGGCTGCGCCAATGACGCCTGGCCATTCCAGTTAGTCAAATTTCATTCGTGTGGCTTTCAGGTTAACAATCGCCAGCACGCCTACCAGCAGGAAGATCAGCGTAGCGATAGCCGCCGCGAGGCCGAAGTCCTGACCGCCGCCGCCTTCGAAGGCGATGCGGTAGGTGTAGCTCACCAGCAGGTCGGTATAGCCGGCCGGCGTGGTGGTGCCGAGGCGATCCGGACCGCCGTTGGTTAACAGCTGAATCAGTACGAAGTTGTTAAAGTTAAAGGCGAAGCTGGCGATCATCAGCGGCGTAAGCGGCTTGATCAGCAGCGGCAGCGTAATTTTAAAGAAGTTCTGGAACGGACCGGCGCCGTCCATTGCCGACGCTTCGTACAGGTCGTCAGGAATAGCTTTCAGCAGGCCCATGCACAGAATCATCATGTACGGGTAGCCCAGCCAGGTGTTGACGATAACGATCATCGAACGCGCGGTGGTCGGGTCGCTAAACCAGGCCGGCTTGATGCCGAACAGCGCGCTGAGCATCATGTTGATCTCACCGAAGCTCTGGTTGAACAGCCCTTTGAAAATCAGAATCGAGATAAACGACGGTACGGCGTAGGGCAGAATCAGCAGGATGCGGTAAATCGCTTTTCCTTTCAGGGACTCCCACTGTACGAGGCAGGCGAGGATCATGCCCACCGCGACGGTCAGAATCACGGTCAGAATCGAGAAGACTACCGTCCAGACGAAGATGGCGAAGAACGGCTTCTGGATCCCTTCATCGGTAAAGACGCGGGTGAAGTTATCCCAGCCAATGCTCACGGTGTAGCCCGGGCTGAGCTTCTCGCTGCTCCAGCTGCCGTCGGCGTTGATGGACTGATAGAAGCCGACTTTGTTGTTCGGCCGGTATTTGATGCCGCTCTGGTTGTTGGTCAGCTCGCCGTCGGCCGCCAGCGTATACAGCGGCTGGGTGCCGGAGAATTGACGCAGTGAGCTCATGATGACCTTGCTGTCGTCAGGCAGCACGGCGGTCAGCTGGTTCAGCGCGGTACGGTTCTGGGTGATCGCGCGCAGGTTGGCGCGCTCGCCTTCCGGCTGCGCATCGGCTTCTTTCAGGGCCAGCTTCTGCTCGCCGCCGAGCTTAAAGGCGTCGGAAACGTAATTTTTGCCGCTGTCGCCATCGGTCAGCGCCAGCTTCCACTCATCTCCCGCCGGGTACAGCGAGAAGTTGTAGGCTTTGCCAGCCTGGAAGGAGCGGTCCATCAGCACTTCCTGAGCGCGCTCGAAGGTCAGCTGGTTGGTGCTGCTGTAGTTGGTGAAGGCAATAGCAATGGTGCAGATCAGCGGAAACAGGACGAACAGCCCCATCCCGGCGAGACCCGGATAGACATAGCGCCAGGCATAGGCCTTGCGATTGGAAAAGATATACAGGCCAGCCGAGCTTAAAATCAGCGTCAGGATGGCAAACAGGTACTCCCCCTGGGCGTACATCAAAACAACAAGGTAACCCACCAGCAGGCACAGCAAGCCAATCGCAGACCATGTCAGCTGCGGGCTTTGCCACCAGTGTTTCTTTTTAACGACATCCATGGGGATCATCCTCTTTACACTTTATCCTTCGCGCTACCTCTTTGTTGGCTGCGGATGCGCACCCCAGTCACTTACTTATGTAAGCTCCTGGGGATTTGCATTCTTGTCGCCTCGATGTAGCGCGAATGATTTCGTGTAACAACGTATTCAATAAACCTTATTTCCTAAGAAATAAGGGAAACCGTATTACTTGGTGATGCGAGCCTGTGCATCTTTCAGCGCGGCATCGACGGTCTGACGACCGCTAGCTGCGTTGATAACCGCAGTACGTACGGCATACCAGAAAGCGGACATCTGCGGAACGTTCGGCATGATTTCGCCTTTCTGGGCGTTCGCCATGGTGGCGGCGATACGCGGATCTTTTTCCAGTTTCTCCTGGAAGGATTTCAGCGCCACGGCGCCCAGCGGTTTATCCTTGTTCACTTCATCCAGACCCTGATCGGTCAGCAGGTAGTTTTCGAGGAACTCTTTCGCCAGCTCTTTGTTCGGGCTGGCGGCGTTGATACCGGCGCTCAGAACGCCAACGAATGGTTTAGACGCTTTACCTTTGAAGGTTGGCAGCAGCGTCACGCCGTAGTTGATTTTGCTCTTATCGATGTTCGCCCACGCCCACGGACCGTTGATGGTCATCGCGGTATCGCCCTTGTTGAAGGCCGCTTCAGCGATGGAGTAATCGGTATCAGCATTCATGTGCTTGTTCTTGATCAGATCGACCAGGAAGGTCAGACCCGCTTTCGCGCCAGCGCTGTTCACGCCGACGTCTTTCACATCATATTTGCCGTTTTCAAGCTTGAACGCGTAGCCACCGTCGGCGGCGATCAGCGGCCAGGTGAAGTACGGTTCCTGCAGGTTGAACATCAGCGCGCTCTTACCTTTCGCCTTCAGCGTTTTATCCAGCGCCGGGATCTCTTCCCAGGTTTTCGGCGGATTCGGAACCAGGTCTTTGTTGTAAATCAGCGACAGCGCTTCAACCGCGATTGGGTAAGCGATCAGCTTGCCGTTATAGCGTACCGCGTCCCAGGTGAACGGATAGAGTTTGTCCTGGAAAGCTTTGTCCGGGGCGATCTCGGCCAGCAGGCCGGACTGCGCGTAGCCGCCGAAGCGGTCGTGTGCCCAGAAGATAATGTCCGGGCCATCGCCGGTTGCCGCAACCTGCGGGAATTTCTCTTCCAGCTTATCCGGGTGCTCGATGGAGACCTTAATCCCGGTGTCTTTTTCAAACTTTTTTCCCACTTCAGCGAGGCCGTTATAGCCCTTGTCGCCGTTAATCCAGATTACCAGCTTACCTTCTTCAATTTTGGCGAGGGCAGAGGCGGAAAACATCATCGTGGTCAGTGCTGACAGCGCGAGGATGCGGGCGCCGGTTTTGATTTTCATATACCAGTCCTTTTTGGTGATGTGCTCGTGGATACACTTAGGTGGCTTAACGGTGATGAGTTTCCTTTTTTAACAACCCCTTTCCATCCTCCCCATGTCTACGCCCCACCCGTGGTTTGTGTGATCTGGCTTGCAGAAATGCCGGTATTGGGGCGTGGAGCACATAAAAAGGAGACTATTTTTGCAACCTGTGTCACGAAATTGACTTTGGCGCGCCATCCCCCGCAGTGAGAGGCAATCTCTCATCCTCCCGTCTCCTCCCCCATAAAAAAGCCGGGGGTGGAGGATTTACCAGGTTAATGAATGCCGCATAGTCAGCCCATCTTGAATGTGTCTTTAAGTGACAGGTTGTAACGAAGGGAGATGGGCATGGCGAGCGTACAGCTGCGAAATATAACGAAAGCCTGGGGAGACGTGGTGGTATCGAAAGATATCAATCTCGACATCCAGGAAGGGGAGTTCGTGGTGTTTGTCGGGCCATCGGGCTGCGGCAAATCTACCCTGCTGCGTATGATCGCCGGGCTGGAAACCATAACCAGCGGTGATTTGTTTATCGGCGAAACCCGGATGAACGACATCCCACCCGCAGAACGCGGCATCGGCATGGTCTTCCAGTCTTACGCGCTCTACCCTCATCTCTCCGTCGCGGAAAATATGTCTTTCGGCCTGAAGCTGGCCGGCGCCAAAAAAGATGTGATCAACCAGCGCGTCACTCAGGTGGCTGAGGTGCTGCAGCTGGCGCACCTGCTTGAGCGTAAGCCGAAGGCGCTTTCCGGCGGCCAGCGTCAGCGCGTGGCTATCGGTCGTACCCTGGTGGCGGAGCCTCGCGTCTTCCTGCTGGATGAACCGCTTTCAAACCTCGATGCCGCACTGCGCGTGCAGATGCGTATCGAGATTTCCCGTCTGCATAAGCGCCTTGGGCGCACGATGATCTACGTGACCCACGATCAGGTCGAGGCGATGACCCTCGCTGACAAAATCGTGGTACTGGATGCCGGTCGCGTCGCGCAGGTCGGGAAACCGCTTGAGCTGTATCACTACCCGGCCGATCGCTTCGTCGCAGGCTTTATTGGCTCGCCGAAGATGAACTTCCTGCCGGTTAAAGTCACCGCTACCGCCATTGAACAGGTGCAGGTGGAACTGCCTAACCGCCAGCAAATCTGGCTGCCGGTGGACAGCGCCCGCGTTCAGGTCGGCGCGAATATGTCCTTAGGGATTCGCCCGGAACATCTGCTGCCCAGCGATATCGCTGACGTCACCCTCGAAGGTGTGATTCAGGTGGTGGAACAGCTTGGCAACGAAACACAAATTCATATCCAGATCCCCGCCATCCGTCAAAACCTGGTCTACCGCCAGAACGACGTGGTGTTGGTAAAAGAGGGAGCCACATTCGCCATCGGCTTGCCGCCGGAGCGTTGCCATTTATTCCGTGAGGATGGCACCGCTTGTCGTCGGCTGCATCAAGAGCCGGGCGTGTAAGGCTTCCCATTAAAAAAAACGTGCACCCTGGAGCGCCGAAAAACAGGCGCAACAACAGGCGAAGCGTTCAAAGAAAAGCAATGATCTCAGGAGATAGAATGATGATTACTCTGCGCAAACTTCCACTGGCGGTAGCCGTTGCGGCAGGCGTTATGTCTGCTCAGGCGATGGCCGTCGATTTCCACGGCTATGCTCGTTCCGGTATCGGCTGGACCGGCAGCGGCGGTGAACAGCAGTGCTTCCAGGCAACCGGTGCTCAAAGTAAATACCGTCTTGGTAACGAATGTGAAACCTATGCGGAATTAAAACTGGGCCAGGAAGTATGGAAAGAAGGTGATAAGAGCTTCTACTTCGATACCAACGTCGCGTACTCCGTATCGCAGCAGAATGACTGGGAATCAACCAGCCCGGCATTCCGTGAAGCCAACGTGCAGGGTAAAAACCTGATCGACTGGCTGCCAGGTTCCACCATCTGGGCCGGTAAGCGTTTCTACCAGCGTCATGACGTTCACATGATCGACTTCTACTACTGGGATATTTCAGGTCCTGGTGCGGGTATCGAAAACATCGATCTGGGCTTCGGTAAGCTGTCTATGGCGGCAACCCGTTCTTCTGAGTCCGGCGGTTCTGCCACCTTCGCTGACCGCGATGCGCAGGGTAACCGTATTTATGACAACATCGTGCCGAACGACGTCTTCGACGTGCGTTTAGCCGGTATGGAAATCAACCCGGGCGGTACTCTGGAACTGGGTGTTGACTACGGTCACACCAACATTCCAGACGACTACTACCTGCAGCCGGACGCCTCGAAAGATGGCTGGATGCTGACTGCTGAACACACGCAAAGCATGCTGAAAGGCTACAACAAGTTTGTACTGCAGTACGCAACCGACGCGATGACCTCCAACGGTAAAGGCATTCCGCAGGGCGGCAGCATCGATAACGATGGCTCCATGTGGCGTGTGCTGGACCACGGCGCGATCTCCCTGGCTGACGATTGGGATCTGATGTACGTCGGTATGTATCAGGATATTGACCGCGACAACAACAACGGTACCCAGTGGTGGACCGTCGGCGTACGTCCTATGTACAAATGGACGCCGATCATGAGCACCCTGATGGAAGTCGGCTACGACAACGTCAAATCTCAGCGTACCGGCGATCGTAACAGCCAGTACAAAATCACCCTGGCACAGCAGTGGCAGGCTGGCGACAGCATCTGGTCGCGTCCGGCAATCCGCGTATTCGCAACCTACGCCAAGTGGGATGAGAAATGGGGCTACGCGGACGGTGACTCCGGTACTGGCTACAGCTCCGGCGTGGCGTATAACGACACCTCTGCGAAGACCTTCAGCCGTGGCGATAACGACGAGTGGACCTTCGGTGCCCAGATGGAAATCTGGTGGTAATCCTGCCTGACCTGTCATGACCAAAAGAGGGGCGCAAGCCCCTCTATGTTTAGGCCCAGCGGGCTATTGCCTGGCTACCGCTCGGCCATCGGAATTGAGGTGATAACAATGAAAATGAAGAAAAGTCTCGTTGCCCTCTGCCTGTCCGCCGGCCTGCTGGCCAGCGTACCCGCAGTCAGTTTTGCCGATGTGAACTTTGTGCCGCAGAATACCGCTGCCGCACCGACGATCCCCGCCTCCGCGCTACAGCAGTTAACCTGGACGCCGGTCGATCAGTCAAAATCTCAGGTCACCAATCTCGCGACGGCAGGACAGTCGCTGAATATTCCCGGCATCACCGGGCCGGTCGCCGCCTATAGCGTTCCGGCGAACATCGGTGAGCTGACCATTACCCTGACCAGCGAAGTGAACAAGCAGACCAGCGTTTTTGCGCCGAACGTGCTGATTCTTGACCAGAATATGACGCCATCTGCGTACTTCCCCAGCAGCTACTTTACCTACCTCGAGCCGGGCGTAATGAGCTCAGATCGCCTCGAAGGGGTGATGCGTCTGACGCCGGCGCTGGGCCAGCAAAAGATTTACGTCCTGGTCTTTACCACGCCGCAGGATCTGCAGCAGACCACCAAATTAATCGACCCGGCGAAGGCCTACGCCAAAGGTACGGGTAACGCGGTACCGGATATTCCGGACCCGATTGCCAAACATACCACCGAAGGTACCCTGGGTCTGAAGGTGAAAACCTCTTCCGGCTCCAGCGTGCTGGTTGGCCCGCTGTTTGGCTCCTCCGGCCCGGGTCCGGTTACCGTCGGCAATACGGCCGCGCCGGTATACAGCGCGCCGGCCGCCGCTCCGGTCGTTGCTCCGGTCGTTGCTCCGGTCGCCGCACCGGCGGCGAAGAGCGAGCCGATGCTGGACGATACGGAAACCTACTTTAACAACGGCATCAAGCAGGCGGTTGCGAAAGGTGATATCGACAAAGCCCTCAAATTGATGAACGAAGCCGAGCGCCTCGGCTCGAAATCTGCCCGTTCCACCTTTATCAGCAGTGTAAAAGGCAAGGGGTGATCGTCTCCCCACAATGCTGATGTTTAGGCACAGCCTTTAGGTGCGTCCGCCTGGACGCACCTTTTTTTCTCGCGCGCGGCTGCTGTTGCATGGCTGTTGCGCGGAAGATCGTATCTTGATGTTTGCCCGCCCCGATCGGCCTATTCTGCGATACAATGCCTCCACGTTATGTATCGGAGAATCAGGCATGTCACATCCTGCGCTTACGCAACTGCGTGCGCTGCGCTATTTTGCCGCTATGCCCCCGCTCGAACCCGCGCTGCGCGACTGGCTGCTGCTGGAAGACTCAATGACCAAACGTTTTGAGCAGCAGGGGAAAAAGGTTAGCGTTATGCTGGTCAACGAAGCGTTCGTTGGACGTGAAGCGCTGGTTGGCGAAGAAGCGCTGCTGCCGGATGAAGCGCGTTACTGGCTGCGGGAAATTATTCTCTGCGCCGATAATGAACCCTGGCTGGCCGGGCGCACTCTCGTTCCGGAATCGACGCTGAGTGGTCCCGAACTGGCGCTGCAGCAGCTTGGACAGACGCCGCTGGGCCGCTATTTGTTCACGTCTTCGACGTTAACCCGTGATTTTATTGAAATTGGGCGTTATGCGGAGCTCTGGGGGCGTCGTTCCCGCCTTCGGCTGAGCGGTAAACCGCTGCTGCTGACAGAACTGTTTCTGCCGGCATCGCCGCTGTATTAAGAGGAAGAGAAAATGGAGTGGAGTCTGACGCAGAATAAGCTGTTGGCGTTTCATCGCCTGATGCGTACTGACAAGCCGATCGGCGCGCTGCTGCTGCTGTGGCCGACGCTGTGGGCGCTATGGGTAGCAACGCCGGGTATCCCGCCGCTGTGGATTCTGGCCGTTTTTGTCGCCGGCGTGTGGCTGATGCGCGCCGCCGGCTGCGTGGTCAACGACTATGCCGATCGTAAGTTTGACGGTCACGTTAAACGCACCGCGCGTCGCCCGCTGCCCAGCGGCGACGTGACGGAGAAAGAGGCCCGGGCGCTGTTTGCCGTGCTGGTGGTGCTCTCGTTCCTGCTGGTGCTGACCCTCAATACCATGACCATTCTGCTGTCGGTGGCGGGGCTGGCGCTGGCGTGGGTCTATCCATTTATGAAGCGCTACACCCACCTGCCGCAGGTGGTGCTCGGCGCGGCGTTTGGCTGGTCGATTCCGATGGCCTTTTCCGCGGTGAGCGAATCGCTGCCGCTGAGCTGCTGGCTGATGTTCCTCGCCAACATTCTGTGGGCGGTGGCCTACGATACCCAGTATGCGATGGTAGACCGGGACGATGACCTTAAAATAGGCATCAAATCAACGGCGATTTTGTTCGGTGAAAACGACCGCCTGATTATCGGCATGCTGCAGATCGCGGTGCTGGTCTTAATGGGGGCGGTAGGCTGGCTGAACGGCCTGGGCTGGGAATATTACTGGTCGCTGTTTATCGCGGCGGGGCTGTTTTTCTGGCAGCAGAAGCTGATTTTCCGTCGTGAACGCGACGACTGCTTCAAAGCGTTTTTAAACAATAACTACGTTGGGCTGGTGCTGTTCCTCGGCCTGGCGATGGGCTACATGGCGTAGTTTCCCCAGTCTTCGTTATAACTCCCCGGCCTGCGATGCGCAGGGCCGGGGCAGGTCTCAGGCGCTACGCTTCATCCTGCGCGGCGCTTTCAATCGTCAGGCGCACATCCGAGGTAATCAGGTTCGCCAGCATCTGGTAAACCTTCAGCGTCTCTTCCGGCTCGGCGTCGCCGGTATCGCTAATGTAGCCTTCGTCACGCAGCGTCAGTACCAGCGTACTGAATACCGCCTTATCGAAGAACTCCGGCGCGTTGATACCGTGCAGAACCGACAGGCGCTGGGCCATCGTACGGCTCTCTTTCTCCAGCGAACTGCGGTTAATCGAAGGATTTGCGCTCAGCAGCCAGAAGGTGATGGCGTAGCGCTGGAGCGTTTCACGCGCGCCGGCGGCCAGCAGTTGCAGCAGGCGGGAGTGCGACGGGTTGATGCTTATCTCATCATCGCTCAGCACCAGCAGGCCCTGGCGCTGCATCTCAGCGGTCAGCGCATCGATAACGCTCGCCAGCTCCTCTTTTTCCCAGCGCAGGAACAGCTCGGCCTTCAGCAGCGGATAGAACATCTCGACGTGACGCAGCACCTCCGCGCGGGTGATCCGCCGATGCTGGGTCACAATCGCCGCCAGCAGCGAAGGCATCATCAGCATATGAGCAATGTTGTTGCGGTAGTAGGTCATCAGCACCGCCTGCTCGCGCGGCAGAATAATGATGTCGCCGATGGTGTCCTTCTCGACCTCGAACTTATTCATCTTCAGCGCGTGGTCAATCAGCTCGCTGGCGGAAGCCGGCGGCGTGGTCGCGTCCGGAGAGTAGGGCACGTTACGCAGCAGATCGAGATAGCACTCCAGCTGCTGGGTCAGCTGCTCGCGGGTCAGCGAACGCTGGCGCGATGCCAGCAGCGCGGTACAGCACAGGTTCATGGCGTTTGCCGCGCCGGCGTTGTTGATGCGGACCATCAGATCGGCGGCGATGCTATTTACCGTCGGCGTCAGCCAGGACGGGCGAATGGCTTCGATAGGATCGATAGATTCGCGCCACTCCGGCACGTGCTGGTTGAGCCAGGTCATCAGCGGCAGCGGTTCGCCGAAGTTAACGTACCCCTGGCCGAGGTTACGCAGCTTGCTCAGGCCGCGCAGCATCTGCGGCAGGCTCTCTTTCTCTTTCGTCGCGCCGCGCAGCTCTTTGGCGTAGGTTCCGACTTCCATCACGTGCTCGTAGCCGATGTAGATAGGAACCAGCGTGATTGGCCGGGTGCCGCCGCGCAGCATCGCCTGAATAGTCATCGACAGGGTGCCGGTTTTCGGGTCCAGCAGGCGCCCGGTACGGGAGCGTCCGCCCTCGACGAAGTACTCCACCGAGTAGCCGCGGCTGAACAGCTCGCCAAGATATTCGCGGAATACCGTTGAGTAGAGCTTGTTGCCCTTAAACGTACGGCGAATAAAGAACGCGCCGCCGCGGCGGAAAATCGGCCCTGCCGGCCAGAAGTTGAGGTTGATGCCGGCGGCGATATGCGGCGGTACCAGCCCCTGGTGGTAGAGCACGTAGGAGAGCAGCAGGTAGTCCATATGGCTACGGTGGCACGGAACGTAAACGATCTCGTGCCCTTCGTGCGCCAACTGCCGCACGCGCTCGGCGTTGTGAACGTTAATGCCCTGATACAGACGGTTCCAGGTAAAGCCCAGCACGCGGTCGGTCAGGCGAATCATCTCGTAGGAGAAGTTTGCGGCGATCTCTTCCATCAGCGCGATCGCATTTTGCTGCGCCTTCTCGTGGGAGATTTTCTTACTGCGGGCTTCGTCTTCCACCGCGCGGGCGATGGCTTTTGACGCCAGCAGCTTGTTGAACAGATCCTGACGGGCGGGCAGGCGCGGACCGACGGCGGCCAGGCGCTGGCGGGCGAAGTGCATACGCGCCACGCGGGCCAGCTTCTGGGCGATGGTTTTGTCGGTTCCGTGCTCGGACGCCATTCGGCGTAGCGACACCGGCGGCGAGAAGCGCACGAAGCTGTCGCGGCCCAGCCACAGCACTGCGAAGAATTTCTGAATACCATTAAGCATGCGCAGCGGCGGATTGAGCTCGCCTTTTTCGCGCCCGGGCGCACGGCCAAACATCACCGACACCGGCACCATTTGCACATCGAGGTCAGGGTGGTTGCGGTGCAGATCCAGGTAGTCGTGGAACAGCTTGATGGACTCTTCTTTCGGCGTGTAGTAGGTAAATACGCGCGGGCCGCCGTGGATAAAGACGTAGCGGGGCAGCAGGGTGCCGTCGATTTCGAGCGGCTCGAGCGGATCGGCTAAATCATGCTCCAGGCACTGCGCGCGCAGCGTCAGCAGGTCTGCCTTCGAGTTATAGGGCAGAACGTACATAATCGGACGCGAGGTATCCAGTCCTAATTCCTGAGCAGGCTCTGCGGGAATAGACTTGCTTTTTACCAGCAGCCGTAATGGTAAATTAAGTAATTTATAGTAAATTCGTTGCCAGCCGGACATAAACGATGTGAAGCCTCTGGTTAATCATGCAAATGCGCGGCAAGAATAACAGAAAGTGCGCAAAATTTCCGTCGCCACGCGGCAAACGCGTACACTCATTGACGTCATTTACATAAAAAGGTTCTTTTGATGGCCAATAATACCACCGGGTTAACCCGAATCATTAAAGCTGCAGGGTATTCCTGGAAAGGTTTTCGTGCGGCATGGATAAATGAGGCCGCCTTTCGTCAGGAAGGTATCGCCACCGTTATTGCCATTGCGATCGCCTGCTGGTTGGATGTTGACGCCGTTACGCGCGTGCTGCTGATAGGCTCGGTTATGTTAGTGATGATAGTCGAAATTCTTAATAGCGCGATTGAGGCGGTGGTGGACCGGATTGGCTCCGAGCACCATGAGCTTTCCGGACGGGCGAAGGATATGGGCTCGGCGGCGGTATTTCTGGCGATCGCCATCGCGCTGATCGTCTGGGTTACGCTGCTGTGGTCGCACTATCGCTAAGCGCCGCTAGCATCAGGCTATGTGGTTTGCCGCCCACCGCCCCGGTTTAGCGTCCACGGGCCGGAGGCCGGCGAGCCTCCCTCCACGCATTTTTCTGTCCCGCGTGGAGCCGCAGCGCCTCACCACTATCCCTTCTGCGTTAACCTGCTCCGGCGGGCATCAAAACAAAAGAATCTCCTGATTTATGTGTGAAATTTGATTCCAAAATCACCGTTAGCTGTATATACTCACAGCATAACTGTATATACACCCAGGGGGCGGAATGAAAGCGTTAACGACCAGGCAGCAAGAGGTGTTTGATCTCATCAGGGATCATATCAGCCAGACGGGCATGCCGCCGACGCGTGCGGAAATTGCTCAGCGCTTGGGGTTCCGTTCCCCAAACGCGGCGGAAGAACATCTGAAAGCGCTGGCGCGTAAAGGCGCAATCGAGATCGTTTCCGGTGCCTCCCGCGGTATTCGTCTGCTGACTGAAGAAGAGCCCGGCCTGCCGCTGATTGGCCGCGTAGCTGCCGGTGAGCCGCTGCTGGCGCAGCAGCACATCGAAGGCCACTTCCAGGTCGACCCGGCAATGTTCAAGCCGAGCGCCGACTTCCTGCTGCGCGTCAGCGGTATGTCGATGAAAGACATTGGTATTCTGGACGGTGATCTGCTGGCGGTACACAAAACGCAGGATGTGCGCAACGGGCAGGTTGTGGTCGCACGCATCGATGAAGAAGTGACGGTTAAACGCCTTAAAAAGCAGGGTAACGTCGTCGAACTTCTGCCGGAAAACAGCGAGTTTTCACCGATCGTGGTGAACCTACGCGAGCAAAGCTTTACCATTGAAGGTCTGGCCGTTGGCGTTATCCGCAACGGCGAGTGGCTGTAAGCGCCTTCTCTAACGCAGCATCGTCTGATGCATGATGCTGCGCTATCTCTTCGCTCGGGCTTTCCCCATGCTTTTTAATGCTGCTGATAAGGCCCTGTGGCGCCTGGCGCTACCGATGATTTTCTCCAATATCACCGTCCCGCTGCTGGGCCTGGTAGATACTGCCGTCATCGGCCATCTTGATAGTCCGGTTTACCTGGGCGGCGTGGCGGTCGGAGCGACGGCTACCAGCTTCCTGTTCATGCTGCTGCTCTTTCTGCGAATGAGTACCACCGGCCTGACGGCGCAGGCGTTTGGCGCAAAGGATCCCGTTCGCCTGGCGCGCGCGCTGGTGCAGCCGCTTGGCCTGGCGCTGGCCGCCGGTCTGCTGATCGTTGTGTTTCGTATTCCGCTCATTAACCTCGCGCTGCATATCGTCGGCGGCAGCGAAGCGGTGCTGGAGCAGGCCCGGCGTTTCCTCGAGATCCGCTGGCTGAGCGCTCCGGCAGCGTTAGCTAACCTGGTGCTGCTGGGCTGGCTGCTGGGCGTCCAGTATGCCCGCGCGCCGGTGATCCTGCTGGTTGTCGGCAACCTGTTGAATATTGTCCTCGATCTGTGGCTGGTGATGGGCCTGCATATGAACGTGCAGGGCGCAGCGCTGGCGACGGTGAGCGCCGAATACGCCACCTTTATCATTGGCCTGCTGATGGCGAAACGCGTGCTGACGCTTCGCGGCGTGTCGTTCGCTATGCTCAAGGGCGCCTGGCGCGGCGATATCCGGCGGCTGCTGGCCCTCAACCGCGATATCATGCTGCGTTCGCTGCTGTTGCAGCTCTGCTTTGGCGCGGTGACCGTTTTCGGCGCGCGTCTGGGGGGCGATATCGTGGCGGTGAACGCCATTCTGATGACCATGCTAACCTTCACCGCCTATGCGCTGGACGGCTTTGCCTACGCCGTGGAGGCCCACTCCGGGCAGGCCTACGGCGCGCGCGACGGCAGCAAGCTTCTGGAGGTATGGCGGGCGGCCTGTCGACAGGCTGGCACGGTCGCGCTGGCGTTTGCGCTGGTTTACAGCGTGGCGGGCGAGCAGATTATCGCTCTGCTGACCTCGATACCCTCGCTCCAGCAGCTTGCCGACCGCTATCTGTGGTGGCAGATGATTCTGCCGACGATCGGCGTCTGGTGCTATCTGCTGGACGGGATGTTTATCGGCGCGACGCGCGGCAGCGAAATGCGTAACAGCATGGCGGTAGCCGCCGTGGGCTTTGCCTTAACCCTGCTGACGCTACCGGTGCTCGGTAACCACGGCCTGTGGCTGGCGCTGGCGGTGTTCCTGGCGCTGCGGGGCCTGTCGCTGGCGCTGATTTGGCGGCGGCACTGGCAGCGTGGAACCTGGTTTTCATAACGTGTTTTGTCGTAAAGATGGTTAAAGATTCCGAATAATAAAGTTAACCCAGAATTCTCATCTATAGTTAATCATACGTCCGGCACACAGCGGGCTGTTAACTCACCGAACGATGAGGATTGAATTATGAATAAAGACGAAATCGGCGGTAACTGGAAACAGTTAAAAGGTAAGGCGAAAGAGCAATGGGGCAAGCTTACCGACGATGATATGACCGTCATCGAGGGCAAGCGCGACCAGCTGGTCGGTAGAATCCAGGAGCGTTACGGCTACGCTAAAGATCAGGCAGAGAAAGAAGTGTCTGACTGGGAAACCAAAAATGACTATCGCTGGTAGCGATCGGACATAAAGCGTTAACCCTTTGTTTTAACGCATTGTTATTGCCTGCCCGAACGGTACAAGGATGTACGAAAATCCCCTGATTCCCGCTGCGGCTAACGCCTCAGCGGGCTTTCTTTTTAATCTGGATGGTGTGGTCGTGGTGGCAGTGCCCCGGCGTGTTGCAGGCTTCTACTTCGACGCAGCCCGCGCACAGGCCGTGCGCTTCAATCACGTTATGGCGCAGGGCGAAGCCCATTTTTGCCGCCAGCGTATGCATGATGTCCTCTACGCCTTCCGCGCACTCTTCTTTCACCACGCCGCAGCGATCGCAGATAAACATCGCTGAGCTATGGGTTGGCTGATCGAACAGATGGCACAGCACGTAGCTGTTGGTTGATTCCACCTTGTGCACGAAACCCTGCTCCAGCAGAAACTCCAGCGCCCGGTAGACCGTTGGCGGCTTGGCCTGCGGCTCTTTACCGCGCAGGAGATCGAGCAAATCGTAGGCGCTGATCGCCCCCTGCTGCAGACTCATCAGGCGCAACACTTCCAGGCGCTGCGGAGTCAGGCGCACGCCCCGCTGCGCGCAGAGCTTTTCAGCATGCGCTAACATTTCTTGCGAAGTGGACTTATCCATGAGCATCCTCTGGTTGCGTAACGATGAAGTTGTTACTTTATCACGATCCAGGCAAAACGCCGAGAACCCACGGTTTGTGCTATACCTGATGCATCTCATTTTCGGGAGAAAACGATGAAACGACCTGATTGTATTCGACATTGGCGCGAGCTGGAGGGGCCGGATGATGCCACCAATCCTGACAGCAACGAGCTCTTTTCCATCGGCGCGCCGCTGGCCCGAGGTTTACGGCTAAACCGGCTGGGGATCCATCATGAACGCCTGCTGCCTGGGCGTCGAACCTCTTATCCGCATGCGGAAAGCGATGAAGAAGAGTTTATCTACGTGCTGGAAGGGTATCCGGAAGTGTGGATAAACGGCTATCTGTGGAAGCTGGAGCCCGGGGATAGCGTTGGTTTTCCCGCCGGTACCGGGGTATGCCATACCTTCCTGAACAACACCGAAGAGGAGGTGTGCCTGCTGGTGGTCGGCGAAGCGAATAAAAAATTTAACCGGATCTACTATCCGCTTAACCCCAGCTACGCCGCGACGCGCCAGGATCGCTGGGTTGACCATCCACCGCAGTTCTTCGGTCCTCACGACGGCAAGCCGCGCAGGAAATAGCGTTTTTTCCACCCCGGGATATGGCCATTGGCGCTATGCGCCTGTGGTTTATCTTTGTGCTATAGTAGCGCCTCTTTTTACCCGGATGCCTGTTTATTCGCCATGATGCCAGAATCAACTTCTACCGCTTTTGCTGCCCACCGTTTTTCCATCGCACCGATGCTCGACTGGACCGACAGGCACTGCCGCTACTTCCTGCGCCAGCTGTCACGCCATACGCTGCTGTACACCGAAATGGTGACCACCGGGGCGATTATTCACGGTAAAGGCGACTATCTGGCCTACAGCGAAGAGGAGCATCCCGTTGCGCTACAGCTGGGCGGTAGCGATCCGGCTGCGCTGGCGCAGTGTGCGAAGCTGGCGCAAGCGCGCGGCTACGATGAGATTAACCTCAACGTCGGCTGCCCGTCTGACCGCGTGCAGAACGGGATGTTCGGCGCCTGCCTGATGGGTAATGCACAGCTGGTTGCCGACTGCATTAAGGCGATGCGCGACGTGGTCTCGATTCCGGTAACGGTCAAAACGCGCATTGGCATTGATGACCAGGATAGCTATACGTTCCTGTGTGATTTCATCGATACCGTATCCGGGAAAGGTGAATGCGATATGTTCATCATCCACGCCCGCAAAGCCTGGCTTTCCGGCCTGAGCCCGAAAGAGAACCGCGAGATCCCGCCTCTGGACTACCCGCGCGTCTATCAGCTAAAGCGTGATTTTCCGCATCTGACGATGGCGATCAACGGTGGGATCCGCTCGCTGGAAGAGGCGAAGCTGCACCTTGAGCATATGGACGGCGTGATGGTAGGGCGCGAGGCGTACCAGAATCCAGGCATGCTGACCGCGGTTGACCGGGAGATTTTTGCGGCCAGTGGCGCGGATGCTGACCCGGTTGCCGTGGTGCGCGCCATGTATCCGTATATTGAGCGTGAGCTGAGCAACGGGACCTATCTTGGCCATGTGACCCGCCATATGCTGGGCCTGTTCCAGGGGATCCCCGGCGCTCGCCAGTGGCGTCGCTACCTGAGTGAAAACGCGCACAAGGCCGGGGCGGATATTAACGTCCTGGAACACGCGCTGAAGCTGGTGGCCGATAAGCGTTAACGTTTCGCTAAAATTTAGTCAAATACGCCACGCCCTGAAGTTAACTTCAGGGCGTTTTTCTTTAAATTCAATAAATTATAATTGGCACGCTTCTTGTAATGCCTGAGTGCAGAGGGCTATTGCCGAGGAGAGAAGACGATGCTGGAACTGCTATTTATTATTGGGTTTTTTGTGATGCTGCTGGTGACCGGCGTGTCGCTGCTGGGCATTATTGCCGCGATTGTTGCGGCGACGGCGCTGATGTTCGTCGGCGGACTGTTTGCGATGATGATTAAACTGCTGCCGTGGCTGCTGTTGGCCGTTGCGGTGGTATGGGTGATTCGGGCGATAAATAAACCAAAAATCACCCGCTACCGTAGCAACAACCGCTGGCGTTATTAAGGTAGTGAGTGGTAGGTCACAACCTGAGGAATTTTGCATAATACGGCGTAGGTTTTGCTTATGAAATCTGTCACTATTAGCACGTTAATGAATTCATCGCGCTGTACCCTACATACAGCCGAACTAAAAAAAGTAAGGGCTTCCGAATGGAAGCCCTAAACTTTTCCACCCTCCCGACTCTCCCGTCATACTTCGAACTACAGGTGCGTTGGCTGCCTCGTTATTCGGCTCATCCATGAGCCTCACCCTTATCAGGGCCGCTGCTCGCAGCGTTCAAATCTGTTCCAGACAGATTTGTCACCCCGGTCACTTACCGGAGTAAGCTCCCGGGGATTCGCTATTTTGCCGCCTGCCTGTCGCCCGAATTATTTAGGGAGGGCCTCCCGTCATACTTCGAACTACAGGGGCGTTGGCTACGTTAGCTCACCCCGGTCACTTACTGGAGTAAGCTCCCGGGGATTCGCTATCTTGCCGCCTTCCTGTAGCCCGAATTATTTAGGGAGGGCCTCCTTTCGTCATACTTCGAACTACAAGGGCGTTGGCTGCGTTAGCTCACCCCGGTCACTTACCGGAGTAAGCTCCCGGGGATTCGCTATCTTGCCGCCTTCCTGTAGCCCGAATTATTTAGTGAGGGCTTCCCGTCATACTTCGAACTACAGAAGCGTTGGCAGCGTTAACCTTGCCTCGATTTACCCATTACGGTAGCAGCAGGCTTGAGCCTTCGGTGGCGCGGCTTTCGAGCACCTCGTGCGCGCGTCGCGCGTCGGCCAGCGGATATTTTTGACTCTCGGCAACGTCGACGTTTATCACCCCGCTGGCGATCAGCGAAAAGAGCTCGTTACTGGCTTCTACCAGCTCTTCGCGGCTGGTGATATAGCCCTGCAGAGAAGGGCGGGTAACGTACAGCGAACCTTTCTGGTTGAGGATCCCCAGATTAACGCCGGTAACCGGTCCGGAGGAGTTGCCGAAGCTGACCATCAATCCTCGGCGCTGCAGACAGTCGAGCGAAGCTTCCCAGGTGTCTTTGCCCACGGAATCATAGACCACATGCACCTTTTTACCCCCGGTAATCTCTTTCAGCCGCTCGGCGATATTCTCTTCACGATAGTTGATCGTCTCCCAGGCTCCGGCCTGCTTCGCGCGCTGCGCTTTTTGCGCGCTGCCGACGGTGCCGATGAGCCTGGCGCCCAGCGCTTTTGCCCACTGGCAGGCTATCAGCCCGACGCCACCGGCCGCAGCGTGGAACAGGAACGTCTCGCCGGCTTTGATTTCGTAGGTTTTACGCAGCAGATAATAGACCGTCAGACCCTTAAGGAAGGAGGCCGCGGCCTGCTCGAAAGAGATGGCCGCAGGTAAAATTGCGGCTTTATCGGCGGGGACATTATGCACCGAGCTGTAGGCGCCCAGCGCCGACTGGGCGTAAACGACGCGATCGCCGGCTTTAATATGCGTGACGCCGCGCCCGACCTTGCTTACTACGCCGGCGGCTTCGGTACCTAATCCGCTCGGAAGCGAAGGGGGCGGATAGAGGCCGCTGCGAATATAGGTATCGATGTAGTTGATACCAGTAGCTTTGTTTTCTACCTGTATCTCGTGCTCTGCCGGATCCCCTGCCACAAACTCCACCACCTGCAGAACTTCGGGGCCACCGTGCTTGTGAAATTCAATACGTGTTGCCATGCTTCCTCCTGAACTATGTGGTAACCTTTCGAGCCAATTTCTATACCGGGAATTCCATTCAATATGGCAGGAAATAAACCCTTCAACAAACCCCAGACTGAACCCCGAGTTCGCGATCCGCAGGTCGCCGGGTTGAAAGTACCGCCGCACTCGATTGAAGCGGAACAGTCGGTGTTGGGCGGTTTAATGCTGGACAACGAGCGCTGGGACGACGTCGCCGAGCGCGTTGTTGCAGAAGACTTTTACACGCGTCCGCACCGTCATATCTTTATTGAAATGGCCCGCCTGCAGGAAACCGGCAGCCCGATTGACCTTATTACGCTCGCGGAATCGCTTGAGCGCCAGGGGCAGCTGGACAGCGTAGGCGGTTTCGCCTATCTGGCTGAACTCTCCAAAAATACGCCAAGCGCGGCGAACATCAGCGCTTATGCCGATATCGTGCGCGAACGAGCCGTTGTCCGCGAAATGATCTCGGTAGCGAACGAAATTGCCGAAGCGGGCTTCGACCCCCAGGGCCGCACCAGCGAAGACCTGCTCGATCTGGCGGAGTCCCGGGTCTTTAAGATCGCTGAGAGCCGCGCGAATAAAGACGAAGGTCCGAGAAATATCGCCGAAGTACTTGATGCGACCGTTGCGCGTATCGAGCAGCTGTTCCAGCAGCCGCACGACGGCGTCACCGGCGTGAATACCGGCTATGACGACCTGAATAAAAAGACCGCGGGTCTGCAGCCGTCGGATTTGATCATCGTCGCGGCGCGTCCGTCGATGGGTAAAACGACGTTTGCGATGAACATCGTCGAAAATGCGGCGATGCTGCAGGATAAGCCGGTCCTGATTTTCAGCCTCGAGATGCCATCTGAGCAGATTATGATGCGTACCCTGGCCTCGCTGTCGCGCGTCGATCAGACGCGTATTCGTACCGGCCAGCTCGATGACGAAGACTGGGCGAGAATTTCGGGCACCATGGGTATTCTGCTGGAAAAACGCAATATCTATATCGATGACTCTTCCGGCCTGACGCCGACGGAAGTGCGTTCCCGCGCCCGCCGTATCGCCCGCGAGCACGGCGGCATTGGCCTGATTATGATCGACTACCTGCAGCTGATGCGCGTACCGTCGCTCTCCGATAACCGTACCCTGGAGATCGCCGAAATCTCCCGCTCGCTGAAGGCGCTGGCTAAAGAGCTGCAGGTGCCGGTGGTGGCCCTGTCGCAGCTTAACCGTTCCCTGGAGCAGCGTGCCGATAAGCGCCCGGTAAACTCCGATCTCCGTGAATCAGGTTCTATTGAACAGGATGCCGACTTAATCATGTTTATCTATCGTGATGAGGTTTATCACGAGAACAGCGATCTGAAAGGCATCGCCGAAATTATCATTGGTAAGCAGCGTAACGGCCCCATTGGTACGGTACGTCTGACGTTTAACGGGCAATGGTCGCGCTTCGATAACTATGCCGGCCCTCAGTATGATGATGAGTAAATCTCCGTAGTCCTTCACGCCGCTGGTACGTTGACTCGCCCGCCCGTCTCGGTCACTTAGCCTGTTAAGTTCCCGGGGCGCCCGGGCCTGTCGCCTTCCGGCAGCGCGATGGTTACCGGCGACTCTTTTATTAAGGAACTTAAATGCAAGCGGCAACTGTAGTCATTAACCGCCGCGCTCTGCGACACAATCTGCAACGTCTGCGTGAACTGGCGCCTGCCAGCAAGCTGGTTGCAGTCGTGAAAGCGAACGCTTACGGACACGGTCTTATCGAGACCGCGCGAACGCTCCCTGATGCCGACGCCTTTGGCGTCGCCCGGCTTGAAGAAGCCCTACGCCTGCGGGCGGGCGGTATCACGCAGCCGATCCTGCTGCTGGAAGGCTTTTTTGAGGCCAGCGATCTGCCGGTGATTGCCGCCCAGCGCCTGCAAACGGCGGTGCATAGCCCCGAACAGCTGGCAGCGCTGGAAAGCGCCGAGCTGAGCGAACCGGTCAGCGTCTGGATGAAGCTCGATACCGGCATGCATCGGCTGGGCGTGCTGCCGGAAGAGGCGGACGCTTTCTACCAGCGGCTGAGCCGCTGTAAAAACGTCCGCCAGCCGGTGAACGTCGTCAGCCACTTTGCCCGGGCGGATGAGCCGGAGTGCGGGGCCACCGAGCGGCAGCTGGATATCTTCACTACCTTTACCGATGGCAAGCCTGGCCTGCGCTCTATCGCCGCCTCCGGCGGGATTTTGCTGTGGCCGCAGTCGCATTTTGACTGGGCGCGTCCGGGCATTATTCTCTACGGCGTGTCGCCGTTAGAGAATCAATCCACCGGCGCCGACTTTGGCTGCCAGCCGGTGATGTCGCTGACCTCGAGCCTGATTGCCGTTCGAGAGCATAAAGCGGGCGAGCCGGTGGGCTACGGCGGGACCTGGATTAGCGAACGCCATACCCGTCTCGGGGTGGTGGCGATGGGCTACGGCGATGGCTATCCGCGCGCCGCGCCGTCCGGTACGCCGGTGCTGGTTAACGGTCGGGAAGTGCCGATTGTCGGCCGCGTGGCGATGGATATGATCTGCGTGGACCTCGGCCCCGAGGCGCAGGAGAGGTCCGGCGATCCGGTGGTGCTGTGGGGGGAAGGTTTACCCGTTGAACGGATTGCAGAAATTACGAAAGTAAGTGCTTACGAACTTATCACGCGCCTCACTTCACGCGTTTCGATGAAGTACGTCGATTAGCCCCTATTTACCGCAATATTCCCCGGCTGCGTCACGGCTGCCGGGGCCAGGGCGCTACCCGACAGCCCGGCTACGGCGCCAGCGCTGCGGCCGGGAAAAGCCCCGCCGGTGCCCTGGCGGGCGATCGTCATCGGCAATCCGCCAACATCCTCTCGACCTGCCACAGCTTCCGGTTTATTGTGTTATGACCTGCCTTTTGTAAACCTGGAGAAACATCGCGTGTTTCAGAAAGTTGACGCCTACGCTGGCGACCCCATTCTCTCCTTAATGGAGCGTTTCAAAGAAGATCCTCGCAGCGACAAAGTAAACCTCAGCATTGGTTTGTACTACAACGAAGCCGGAATTATCCCGCAGCTGAAGGCGGTGGCGGAAGCGGAAGCGCGCCTTAACGCGCAGCCGCACGGCGCCTCGCTGTATCTGCCGATGGAGGGTCTGAATGCTTACCGTAGTGCCATTGCGCCGCTGCTGTTTGGCGCCGAGCACCCGGTACTGCAGCAGCAGCGCGTGGCTTCCATTCAGACGCTGGGCGGTTCCGGTGCGCTGAAGGTGGGGGCGGATTTCCTCAAGCGCTACTTCCCGCAGGCGCGTGTATGGGTCAGCGATCCGACCTGGGAAAACCACATCGCCATCTTTGAAGGGGCTGGCTTCGAAGTAAGTGCTTACCCTTGGTTTGATGATGAGACCAATGGCGTGCGCTTTGAGGCGCTGCTCGAGACGCTACGCACGCTGCCTGAAGGCGATATCGTGCTGCTGCATCCGTGCTGCCATAACCCAACCGGCGCCGATCTGAGCCATGACCAGTGGGATGAAGTGGCAAAAGTGCTGAAAGCTCGCAGCCTGATCCCTTTCCTCGACATCGCCTACCAGGGTTATGGCGCGGGCATGGAAGATGACGCCTGGGCAATTCGCACAATTGCCAGCGCCGGTATGCCGATGCTGGTCAGCAACTCGTTCTCGAAAATCTTCTCCCTGTACGGCGAGCGCGTGGGCGGCCTGTCGGTGGTTTGCGAAGATAGCGAAACGGCGGGACGCGTGCTCGGTCAGCTGAAGGCGACCGTACGCCGTAACTACTCCAGCCCGCCGAACTTCGGGGCGCAGGTGGTTGCTACCGTGCTGAACGACGCGGAACTGAAGGCCTCATGGCTGGCGGAAGTCGAAGAGATGCGCACGCGCATTTTAGCGATGCGTCAGGAGCTGGTGAACGTCCTGAAAGAGGCGGTCCCCGGCGTTAACTTTGACTACCTGCTCAAGCAGCGTGGTATGTTTAGCTACACGGGATTGAGCGCCGCTCAGGTCGATCGCCTGCGTGAAGAGTTTGGCGTCTATCTGATTTCCAGCGGAAGAATGTGCATGGCGGGCCTTAATTCGGGCAACGTCCAGCGCGTCGCGCAGGCATTTTCTGCCGTGCTGTAACCCCGCAGCAGTACCCGGCCCTCTCCGGCGTTAAGGAGAGGGCGGTTCCTTTCCTGAAGTGTGATCATTCTCTTTTTCTATGACATTCGAGCAGAAACCTCTTTTCATCACCGGATGCGGAGGTTAAGGTCATGGTGAATTTATAAGCATGCACATTATTGAAAATTATAATGATTCGGTTATTTACACTCGCCATCATGCAAAATGCGTCTCAGCCCCAGGGAGCGTTTGGCTAAACGTAGCCGTCAACGAGGCCGTTTGAATGATGACGTTTATAGGGATAAATATGCGCAAAATCATCCTGGCCTTCGGGGCCGTCTGCCTGCTGTTCACGCTCAATAGCGCCGTCGTTGCCCGCGCCTCGACGCCGCAGCCCCTCTCGACGGGAACCAACGTCGCTAAGCTCGCTGAACAGGCGCCGATTCACTGGGTATCGGTGGCGCAGATTGAAAATAGCCTGCTGGGGCGCCAGCCGATTGCGGTGGGCTTTGATATTGACGATACCGTGCTGTTTTCCAGCCCTGGATTCTGGCGCGGCCAGAAAACATTCTCTCCCGGCAGCGATGCTTACCTGAAAAACCCCGAGTTTTGGCAAAAAATGAACAACGGCTGGGATGATTTCAGCATGCCGAAAGAGGTCGCGCGTCAGCTGATTGCGATGCACGTTAAGCGCGGCGATAGCATCTATTTTGTGACCGGCCGCAGTCAGACCAAAACCGAAACGGTCTCGAAAACCCTGCAGGATGATTTCCTGATCCCTGCGGCAAACATGAATCCGGTCATTTTTGCCGGCGATAAGCCGGGACAGAACACGAAAACCCAGTGGCTGCAGGAGAAAAACATCAAGGTCTTCTACGGTGACTCGGATAACGATATTGGCGCAGCCCGTGAAGTGGGCGCGCGAGGCATTCGCATTCTGCGCGCCTCCAACTCTTCCTATAAGCCTTTACCGATGGCCGGGGCCCAGGGAGAAGAGGTTATTGTGAACTCCGATTACTGATTGCCTGCGGGCGAAATAGCCGCCAGCAACAGCGGCAGCCAGAGGGTTGCCGTTTTTTTGTACAAAATCCGCTCCGGAAGGTTTTACCTTTTCGCTTATTGCTGCACACTTAGAAAGATTCATTCGCAGCATGAATGGCTTATCTGGCATCGACAGTCGGGCCGCGGTGCGGCTCGCGGAATATCGCATTCACGGCGGTTCGCGCCATCGCGTCGGGACGCTCATGGGGGAATATTAGATGACAATTTCGGAGTTATTGCTCTACTGCATGGCCAAGCCTGGCGCGGAGCAAAGCGTACACAGCGACTGGAAGGCGACGCAGATTAAAGTGTCGGACGTGCTGTTTGCGATGGTCAAGGAGGTGGAGGATAAGCGCCCGGCGGTGTCGCTGAAGGCCAGCCCGGAACTTGCCGAGCTTTTGCGGGAGCAGCACGTTGACGTGCGCCCTAGCCGGCATTTGAACAAGGCCCACTGGAGTACGGTATTCCTTGACGGTTCGCTGCCCGATTCGCAGATTTACTACCTGGTCGACGCCTCTTATCAGCAGGCGATTAGGCTGCTGTCGGAGCCGACCCGACAGCAGCTTTCACAGTGATTAGCTCAGCAACGGCTTGAGGAAATGCGCGGTGTGCGAGGCTTCGCACTCGGCAACCGTCTCTGGGGTCCCGGAGACGAGAATTTCCCCGCCGCCGCTGCCGCCTTCCGGGCCGAGGTCCACAATCCAGTCCGCGGTTTTGATGACGTCCAGGTTGTGCTCAATGACCACGATGGTGTTGCCCTGATCGCGCAACTGATGCAGAACGTCCAGCAGCTGCTGGATATCGGCGAAGTGCAGACCGGTGGTCGGCTCATCGAGAATATACAGCGTCTGGCCGGTTCCGCGCTTCGACAGCTCGCGCGCCAGCTTCACGCGCTGAGCCTCGCCGCCGGAGAGCGTGGTCGCCGACTGGCCAAGGCGGATATAGGTCAGGCCCACGTCCATCAGGGTTTGCAGCTTACGCGCCAGTGCTGGCACGGCGTCAAAGAACTCGCGCGCCTCTTCGATAGTCATATCCAGCACTTCATGGATAGTCTTACCCTTGTACTTAATCTCCAGCGTTTCGCGGTTATAGCGCTTGCCCTTGCACTGGTCACACGGCACGTAGATATCCGGCAGGAAGTGCATCTCGACCTTGATAACGCCATCGCCCTGGCAGGCTTCGCAGCGGCCGCCGCGAACGTTAAAGCTAAAGCGCCCCGGCGTGTAGCCGCGTGAACGTGATTCCGGCACGCCGGCGAACAGTTCGCGTACCGGCGTAAACACGCCGGTATAGGTTGCCGGGTTAGAGCGCGGCGTACGGCCAATGGGGCTCTGGTCGATATCGATAACCTTATCGAAATGCTCCAGCCCCTGCACGTCGCGATAGGGCGCCGGTTCGGCGATAGTCGCGCCGTTGAGCTGGCGCTGGGCTATCGGGAACAGCGTATCGTTAATCAGCGTTGATTTACCGGAACCGGAGACGCCGGTAATGCAGGTAAACAGGCCCACCGGCAGCGTCAGCGTAACGTCCTTCAGGTTGTTACCGCGTGCGCCGGTCAGCTTCAGCACCTTTTGCGGATCGGCGGCTACGCGCTGCTCAGGCACCGCAATCTTGCGCTTGCCGCTCATGTACTGCCCGGTCAGGGATTCAGGCACCGCCATAATATCCTGCAGCGTGCCCTCAGCCACCACCTGCCCGCCGTGTACGCCAGCGCCGGGGCCGATATCGATCACGTGGTCAGCGGCGCGAATCGCGTCTTCATCATGCTCAACGACAATGACCGTATTACCCAGATTACGCAGGTGAACCAGCGTCCCGAGCAGGCGTTCGTTGTCGCGCTGATGCAGGCCGATGGACGGCTCGTCGAGCACGTACATGACGCCGACCAGCCCGGCACCGATCTGGCTGGCCAGACGAATACGCTGGGCTTCGCCGCCGGACAGCGTCTCCGCCGAACGCGAGAGCGTTAGGTAGTTCAGGCCGACGTTGACGAGGAACTTCAGGCGATCGCCGATCTCCTTCAGCACCTTTTCAGCGATTTGTGCCCGCTGGCCGGAGAGCTTCAGGTTGGTGAAGAAGTCCATCGCATGGCCAATGCTCATATCGGAGATTGTCGGCAGCGGCGTATTTTCGACGAAGACGTGCCGCGCTTCGCGGCGCAGACGGGTGCCATCACAGCTGGTACAGGAGCGGTTGCTGATAAACTTCGCCAGCTCTTCGCGTACCGCGCTGGATTCGGTCTCTTTGTAGCGGCGTTCCATATTGTGCAAAACGCCTTCGAACGGATGGCGGCGCACGGAGGTGTCGCCGCGATCGTTCATGTACTTGAATTCAATGTTCTCTTTGCCGGAGCCGGACAGAATGACTTTCTGCACGTCGGCATTGAGGGTGCCCCACGGTGCTTCGATATCGAACTTGTAATGCTCGGCCAGCGACTTCAACATCTGGAAATAGTAGAAGTTACGTCGATCCCAGCCGCGGATCGCCCCGCCCGCCAGCGACAGCTCCGGGTTTTGGATAACCCGTTCGGGATCGAAATACTGCTGCACGCCAAGGCCGTCGCAGGTGGGGCAGGCGCCGGCCGGGTTGTTGAAGGAGAACAGGCGAGGTTCCAGCTCGCGCATGCTGTAGCCGCAAATCGGACAGGCGAAGTTGGCGGAGAACAGCAGCTCTTCCGCTTTCGGATCGTCCATATTGGCAACAACGGCGGTCCCGCCGGAGAGATCCAGCGCCGTTTCAAACGACTCGGCCAGACGCTGGGCGAGATCGTCACGCACCTTGAAGCGATCGATAACCACTTCAATGGTGTGTTTCTTCTGCAGCTCAAGCTTTGGCGGATCGGAGAGATCGCAAACTTCGCCGTCGATCCTCGCGCGGATATAGCCCTGGCTCGCCAGGTTCTCCAGGGTCTTGGTATGCTCGCCTTTACGCTCTTTGATAATCGGCGCCAGCAGCATCAGGCGCTGGCCTTCCGGCTGGGAAAGCACGTTATCGACCATCTGGCTGACGGTTTGCGCCGCCAGCGGGACATCGTGGTCCGGGCAGCGCGGTTCGCCGACGCGGGCGTACAGCAGACGCAGATAGTCGTGAATTTCGGTAATAGTGCCTACCGTAGATCGGGGGTTATGGGACGTTGATTTCTGCTCGATGGAAATCGCCGGCGACAGCCCCTCGATATGGTCGACATCCGGCTTCTCCATCAGCGACAGGAACTGACGCGCGTAGGCGGAGAGCGATTCAACGTAGCGGCGCTGCCCTTCGGCATACAGCGTGTCGAAAGCCAGTGAGGATTTGCCTGACCCTGAAAGCCCGGTGACGACAATCAGCTTGTCGCGGGGGATAACGAGGTTGATGTTTTTGAGATTATGGGTGCGGGCGCCCCGAACTTCGATCTTATCCATTCACCTTTCCCGGTAGGTAGATACACGGATTGCCTGGTTTGTATGAAGAACAAACGGCGGAAACGGCTAATTATGGCACAATCCGACCTGTTTGAATATACAGTATTGGAATGGCAGCGGGGGTTGATGGTGAAAAATTGTATAGCGATAAGATGTTTACTGGAATCGACGTCCCAGCTATCTAAAAGGGCCTTTGTGGTGTTAGAATTACCGGTTTACACTTATTAAGAAACGTATTCAGGAGATTCGATCATGGCCAGCAGAGGCGTAAACAAGGTGATTCTCGTCGGTAATCTGGGGCAGGACCCGGAAGTACGCTACATGCCAAGTGGCGGCGCCGTCGCCAACTTCACGCTGGCGACTTCCGAATCCTGGCGCGATAAGCAGACCGGCGAAATGAAAGAACAGACCGAATGGCACCGCGTTGTGCTGTTCGGCAAGCTGGCTGAAGTGGCCGGCGAATACCTGCGTAAAGGTTCGCAGGTTTATATCGAAGGCCAGCTGCGTACCCGCAAATGGACCGATCAGTCCGGTACTGAGAAGTACACCACTGAGATCGTGGTCAACGTTGGCGGCACCATGCAGATGCTGGGTGGCCGTCAGGGCGGCGGCGCTCCGGCAGGCGGCGGCCAGCAGCAGGGCGGTTGGGGTCAGCCTCAGCAGCCGCAGCAGCAGCCGCAGGGTGGCAACCAGTTCAGCGGCGGCGCGCAGTCTCGTCCGCAGCAGCAGGCTCCGGCAGCACCTTCTAATGAACCACCAATGGATTTCGACGACGACATCCCGTTCTAATCAGTACGTATTGAGAACGGTCGTCTCAGAATCATAAACCCTGCTTCGGCAGGGTTTTTTTGTCATGGCGTGGCCTGCCTTTCGCCTCCTTGCTCTCCCTTTCCCGTTTCCTCTTCTCTGCTTCCTGCTTCCTGCTTATCGCTCCCATTTTCGGACTGAACAGACCGCCGCGCCTGACGCCAGATATAAATAAATTAGTTTTAATAAACAATGGGTTAACAATTCCCCCTTCGTTCGGCCGCTTTCCCGTCCTCTCCTCACCGTCTTGCGAAATAGCCTTCTTATCCGGCCAGCGTCTTCTGCGCAGTCGATCACGTTTCATCGACATCAGCGCGCCAGGTTTGTGAGGATTATCTCTTTTCTGCATGCCGCTATTTGCTCATTGATGCTATAGCTAATATTTATTAGCTAATTATTATCAGTGATCAGGAGCAGTGATGAAACAGCAGTGGAGCAAAGAGCAGGCGCAGGCGTGGTATCAGCAGCAGGGTTGGCTTTGCGGGTTTAACTATCTCCCTTCGACGGCGGTGAACTGGACCGATATCTGGCAGGAGGAGACGTTCGATGCGCCAACCATCGAGCGTGAGCTGGGCTGGGCGGCAGAGGCGGGCTACAACACGCTGCGCATCAACCTGCCGTTTATCGTCTGGGAGGCCGATCGCGATGGCCTGATGGCGCGCATCGAGCGCTTCCTGACGCTTGCCGATAGCCGCGGCTTTAGCACCATGCTGACGCTGATGGACGACTGCGGCTTTTCGGGCGACGAACCCTATCTTGGGCCGCAAAAACCGCCGGTACCCGGCAAGCATAACAGCCAGGCGGCGGCGAGCCCCGGGCGGGACAAGGTTTGCGACCGTGACAGCTGGCCGCAGATCGAACGCTATATCCGCGACGTTATCCGCCAGTTCCGCGACGATAAGCGCGTTCTGCTCTGGGATCTCTATAACGAGCCGGGCAATCGCGGCATCTTTGCCACCGGCACGGTTGAGGTGCTGTACGACGAAAAGCTGGAAACCTATGCTCAGGAGCTGATGGAGCTCGCCTTCCGCTGGGCGAGGGAAGAGGACCCGACGCAGCCGCTCACCGTCTGCGCGTGGCGCCTGCCGGAGGAAGTTGAAGGAGAAGTGTTCTATCAACATCCGCTGGATCGGGCCGCGCTGGCCCTCTCGGACGTGGTCAGCTATCACGCCTATACCAATACCGCCCGCATGACGGCGATTATCCAGCAGCTTCAGCATCTGGAGCGGCCGATTTTTTGCACCGAGTGGCTGGCTCGCCACGTCGGCAGCACCATCGAAGAGCAGCTGCCGCTGATGTATATAGCGAACGTTGCGCCTTATCAATGGGGCCTGGTACGCGGGAAAACCCAAACCTGGCTGCCGTGGCCGGTGGTGATGAAGGAGTCTTCCGATTACTGCCGCCTCTGGTTCCACGACGTCTTTGAAGAGAACGGGATCCCGTTCTCCCGCAAAGAGATTGCGCTCATCCGCAGGCTTCGTCACATTGCCCTGCCGTCACGGGCATAATAATAATATATCCGGCGGTACGCCGCCGGGAATAGGGTACGCACTATGGCAACGACAATGAAAATACCGTCTCGCGAGTTGTGGTCTTATTTTGGCTATGGTTTAGGTCAGTGTTTTAGTTTCGGTTTAGTGGGCTCGTTTATTAACTATTTTTATACCGATGTGCTGGGAATATCGGCGCTGGCGGCGAGTACGATTTTCCTTATCGCACGCGCGTGGGATGCGGTTCACGACCCGCTGTTCGCCAGCATCATGGACACCATTAACAGCCGCTTTGGCAAGTTTCGTCATTTCCTGCTGATTGCGCCGCTGTTAATTACCGGGGTCACGCTGCTGGCTTTTTATAAAATCGAAGCCGATATGACCACCATGATTATCTACGCCGGAGTGACCTATATACTGTGGGGCACGCTGTACGCGATATCGGATATTCCGTTCTGGTCGATGTCCTCGGTGATGACCAACGACTCCGGTCAGCGCACCCGCGCGGTGACGGCGGCAATGCTCGGCGTTAATGCCGGTATCGCCTGCGCCAATATCTTTTTCCCCAAGCTTGCGGCCTTCTTTGCCCAGTACAGCAACGATAAGGGCTATTTTATGGCGGCGCTGGTGATGATGATGGTCGGCCTGCCGCTGATGCTTAACGGTTTTTTCCAGATCAAAGAACGCGTGCAGGCCGGCCCGGAAAAGGTCACCATGCGCGATACCTTCCATAATCTGCGGCAAAATAAGCCGCTATTTATCGTCCTGCTGTCGTTCTTTTTCTGCGTATTCCACAACGTCGCCGGCGGGATTTATATCTATTTCTTTATCTACAATATGGGCGACGGCGGGCTGCAGATGGCGATCGGTATTATGGGGATTGTCGCCGCGGTGCTGTGCCTCGTCGCCCCGATGCTGACGCGTAGAATGCAGAAGCGAAAGCTGTTTATGATCCTTTGCGGACTGGATATTCTGGTGCGGGTGGTGATGTGGTTTGCCGGCTATCAGCACGCGATGCTGCTCTTTATTCTGCTGGGCCTCAGCACGCTGTTTATCATGATGAGCAATATCCTGACCTCATCAATGATTGCCGACACCATTGAATACGCCGAATATCACACCAATAAGCGCTGTGCGGCCATTACCTTCTCCGGACAAACGTTTACCGGAAAAATGTCGGTGGCGGTCGGCGGCGGATTAATCGGCGTATTTCTGACCCTGATAGGCTATGTGCCGCAGGCGGCCAGCCAGAGCGAGAGCGTACTTAACGGGCTGTTCTTCGGTATCTGCCTGCTGCCCGCATTTGGCTCACTGATCAGGATGGGCTGTATGTCGCGCTATACCTTTACGGAAGAAAAGCATGCGGAGATTTGCGCGTTACTGGCCGATCGCCGAAAGGTTGCACCTGCGGAAAACGATGGTGAGGACAATCTGAAGCAGCCGCTGCCAATAAATTAGTTACGTCGATAAAATATACCGCCTGGCGATATTAGGATTATATCCCGGCGCGGAAAAATCTCCTCCGGAGGAATAAATCGGCAGACCCGAATGCCTCTGAGCCTACGCCGCCGTCGAGCGCTGAAGCCGGGGTTCGGTCGCACGAATAATATTACAACTGTCGTTAATAACCCGTTCGTGACGATGGGCGGGTTATTATTGTCATTAGCGTCATGCTTTATTTGTAAACTCTAAAAAATAAACTCTACTGCGTAATTGCATGTGACTTGACTACCCGTTTGCATTTTACTTGGCGACCGTTTGCGAATCACTTGACCATCGCCAAAAAAATTTACACTTAGCTCTCTACATAAGATGAGGTTCGATCCGAACGGCTGCTGTGTGCCAGGAGCGGGCGTCACTAATATTGCACTAAGTTAAAAATAAACAAATGTTCAATTGTGGTGTAAGAAAGGGTTTTCCCGAGTTCGGCTATGATGCGTTTTTAGAGGCAATGTATGAAAGGAAACACTTAATATGAGTTTCTGTTTAATTATGGGAAGTCTATTGAACACGCATTACTAAACCATTCAATAGATAGGTGTCCAGGGTATTGTTAGAACTTAGGTATTCGCATCGCGTTATGAATGCCTTTGCTGACGTAGTCGCTCTTCTGTTGGTGATATACCCAGGATGCGTTTATAACACTGAGAAAAATGAGATGGATTTATAAATCCGCTTTCTAGTGCGACATTTGTTATGGTTTCATCGGTAAATAACAGCATATGCCTTGCAGTTCGTAAGCGTAGGCGAAGCAGATAATTTTCTGGTGAATAGCTGGTCAATTTCCGCATGGAACGATAGAGTGTTCTTTGTGAAACACCATATTTTTCACAGAGTTTGTCCCAGTCAATAGCTACAGTATGACGGCAACGTAACTCATCCAGTAGATACTCTATCCCGAAATAATTTTTTGCATGCGTAGCTCTGACACGATGAAAACTAAGTAATGAAATTAATTGTAATAATAGACCTTCTCGACGCACCGCAGATAAAGAGTCATTTTTATTGAGTGTCTCTCTAAGTTGAGACATTAAATTGTTATATTGGTTGCGTGATTCAATATTAAGATGATAAATGCTGGACGATGACTCTGTAAAAGTGTTGCTTAATATTTGCTGCAGTGCAGGTATGTTGATAAATTTAACATCGCTACGGATAAGTATATTCGTCAAGCATAATTCACCCATATTTTCATAGTAGTGATAGTCTTCTTGTTTAATATAGAAAACATCACCTGACTGAATAGATATTGGCTCACCATTGAGTGTATGTGTTCCACTTCCATGGTCAACAATAACCAACTCCTCAAAGTCATGATCATGTTCAATGTTATTTACTTCAGGGTGTGTCTGGTGGATGGCAATAGGTTGTTCCTGTGTTGCAAAGTAATTATCAAATAATATTCTGTACATCGTCATACCCTCCTGAGCCGTTAACAATATCATTACAGCACAAACATTGACGCTATTGACTTCTCGTTTACAGAAATGTGAAGTGCATAGCCCTGTTTTATCCATACTGCCAGCTAAGAGTAAAATCTGGCATTGTGAATAATGCTGGCTCATGGCCACTGTGTGATGCTTACGCTCACTTCTCATAACAGGTGATGATGATGAAACTCTCCGGATGGCAAAAACTGAGTTTTGGCAGCGGTGCATTCAGCAAAGACATTTTCAGTGTCGTTGTTACTTCATATTTGATGATTTTTTATACTGACGTGTTTGGGTTAACCGCGTCAATGGCAGGCATCGTCTTGCTTGTAACGCGGCTCATTGATGCTTTCTCGAACCCATTTATTGGCACGTTAATGGACAGAACAGATACCCGCTGGGGTAGATTTCGTCCGTGGTTGCTCATTGTGCCCATACCATTTTGCATTTTCACCGGCTTAATGTTCTGGGTGCCCGACCTTTCGTTAACGATGAAATTTATATACGCGTTGATTGTTTATAACATTGCAGGATTGTGTTTTACCTGTATTGACGTTGCCATTTGGGGGTTAGTACCCAATCTTACGCGTGACACCACTCAGCGCAGTCAACTCATCGCATTAAGTCGGGCTTTTTCCAATGTCGCAGGGATGATTGTGGCACCGCTTGTCATGCCACTTATCTACTTCTTTGGACGGGATGACGCCGCAAGTGGATTCATGTGGATAGGCTGGATAGTCGGCATTCTTAGTATTTTATTTTCATGGATGCTATTTTTTACCACGCGTGAGTTACCTACCACCGTTGCGCCACGAAAGACGCCATTTTTATCAGCAATGCGTCAGGCTGTATCAAGTGTACCGGTAAGGTGTGTCGTACTGGCAATGATAACCTTTGGTCTTAGTGTAGGTTTACAAAATAGCGTGGGTATTTATTACCTTAAGTATTACCTCGCTGAACCAGAACTTATTCCGCTTTATATTTTTATCAGTTATACCTGCAAAGTCGTCGGTGCGTTGTGTGCTCCGTGGGTTATTTCTAGATGCGGTAACTCCCAAAGTGCAAAATTAACTTATATGGCAATGGGGATTGTGTGTATCGCAATGATATTCTCTCCGGTAAATGTGCCTGTAATTTATTTCATTCTCGCTGGAATGTTTAGCTTAGGTATCGGTGTTCTTTTGGTCGCAATTACTGGCATGATGGCGGAAACATCAGATTTGCTAGAAAAAATAAATGGTCAACGCAGTGATGGGATGTTGTTCTCATTAAATGCTCTTTCTATGCAAATTGGGTTCGCAGTATCCGCTGCCGTAGCTGGGTTTATTTTAGATTATGCAGGTTACATACCAAATCAGGTAATACAACCTGATTCTGCATTACTTGCAATAAATCTGGTGCGTTGTGCTGGCCCTGCTCTATTTTGTTGGGCGGTCGTTGCGGTATTTTACTTCTATCAACGCAACATGTCTGATCAAAAAAATATCACTTCTACAGTTTATATTGTCAAACAGGAAAACCAATGATCGCTATTGAACGTATCACATGCAACGGTGAAAGCTCACTCATTGGAGCAGATGCCAGTTCACTGTTGTTCAGCTGGATTATCAAGTCTAAAAAGCTGGCAGTTATACAGCGCCGTTATCAATTGCAAATTTCTACAGATGCACAATTCGCTAGCCTGAATTATGACAGCGGCTGGATTGAGGATAATTCCTCAATCCATATTCAGGCACCAAATTTTATTCCGGTGGTCAGGCAACGTTATTTCTACCGCGTTCGTATAGAGGATCAACATTGTGATGTGACTGAGTGGAGTGCTTGTGGGTTCTTTGAGACGGCACCATCGGCAAATTGTGTCTGGCAAGGGCAGTGGATCACACCGGATGACGAAACAACGGCAGATGAAAGTGTGCATTTGTTAAAACGCGCTTTCCAGCTACCAGCACAGGTTAGTAAAGCGACGCTTTATGCTTCAGCCCTTGGCATTTATCAGATGCATATTAATAACAAGCCCCTTGGCGATGAGCTATTCAGCCCTGGGTGGACGAGTTATCAGCATCATATTCAGTTTCAAAGCTGGGATGTTGGCTATCTTCTTCAAGAAGGGAGCAACGAAATTGGAGCAGGTCTGGCTGAGGGTTGGTACAAAGGAGAGCTGAGTTGGCTTAAAAAGCGACATTTGTATGGTGATCGCAAAGCGCTCTTTGTTCAGTTGCACATTACTCTGGAGAATGGCGAGGAACATCTGCTGCTGAGCGACGGGCAATGGCAATGCTGCCTTGCACCACAACTACATAGCAGCTTCTATCAGGGTGAAGCGTGGGATGCACGGCTTGAAAATGTGAGTCATGAATCCAGGGCATGGTCTTCGGTGAATATTATTGAAAAGCCGATATCAGGTTTAACCGCTCAAATTTCAGAGCCTGTACGAGTCACTCAGACGCTGGTTCCGGAAAAAATAATATCCCGTGAAGGTTCGCGAGCCATCGTGGACATGGGGCAGAATATGGTGGGGCGCATTCGGATTTGTGCAAAATTAGCCGAAGATGAAAGAGTTGAATTGCGTCACGCTGAAGTTCTGGATAATAAAAACGATCTGTATACCGATAATTTACGTGGCGCTGCGCAACGGGTATCGATTATCGGCAATGGGGAAGATATTGACTACGCAGCAAACTTTTCCTTCCAGGGTTTTCGCTATATCGAGATCATTGGGCTGGGTACCCTGAATGACAAACAACTGATGGATGCGATACGAGGGGAAGTGCTACATACAGACATGGCTCGAACGGGGTCATTTAGTTGCTCAAATAATGATATCAACAAGCTGTACCAAAATATTGTATGGGGACAGCGAGGCAATTTTGTCGATGTTCCTACTGACTGTCCACAACGTGATGAGCGGCTGGGATGGACGGGAGACGCGCACATTTTTATCCGTACAGCTGCATATAACTATGATGTCCGTCGCTTTTTTAAAAAATGGCTGAGAAGTCTTGCCGCAGACCAAAAATCCAATGGCACAGTGCCAATGGTCATTCCCGATATCCTGCGTGACTACATATCAAAAATCTGGGGCGACAAAACCTACACTTCATCCGGTTGGGGAGATGCGGCAGTGATCTGTCCGTGGGTCCTTTATGAAATGTATGGTGATAAGCAATTGCTAGCGGAACAGTGGCCGTCAATGAAAGCTTGGGTGCATTACATCCATAGTACTGGTGAAAACCCGTGGCTTTGGGAAAGCGGTTTTCAGTTCGGTGACTGGCTTGCACTAGATGCAGAGCCTGACAGCTACTTTGGTGCAACACCGGTTTATCTGGTGGCAAGCGCATTTTACGCTCACTCCACCCATTTACTGGCGCGAACTGCTGCTGTTCTTGGGCTAGAGGGTGAAGCTCAGCTTTATCAGAAATGGTTTGAGAACATTAAATCAAGTTTCCAGGAAAAATTCCTTTCCAGAGCGGGTGGAATGTGTGCTGATACTCAGACTGCACATATTTTGCCACTTGCGTTCCAACTTCTTGATGATTGCACGGCAAAGAAAGTTGCAACCCGTCTCAACGAGTTGGTTGTAGCAAACGACTATCATTTGACAACAGGGTTCCTCGGTACGCCATGGTTATGCACAGCTCTTTCCGAATATGGCTATCATGACACTGCTGTCCGGTTGATATGTCAGACGACCTTCCCATCCTGGCTTTTCTCTGTGAAACAAGGAGCGACCACCATCTGGGAGCACTGGGATGGTATCAAGACCGATGGAAGTTTCTGGAGTGAAAACATGAACTCATTCAATCACTACGCTTATGGAGCAATTGGAGAGTGGTTGTATCGTTACTTGGCAGGATTGGACATGGAAGATGGGGCAGTAGCGTTCAACCGGATTAATTTCCGTCCTGATATGAACAACACTCTGATCAACTGGGCAGAGGCATGCCATGAATCCCCATATGGGCGGGTGAGTATTCACTGGAAGCGAGAAGAACTGACCGGAGAGATACAATTATCGGTTCCCTGTAATACGCAGGCCTGCATACAGTTACCGGAAGGATGGCAACTTGCTGAAGAGGAAGAGATAAGTCTGCTGAAATTGGAACCTCATGCAAGGCGTTGGCATTTAGGATCGGGTAATTATTGTCTTAGGGTTGTTAAGAAATAGATAATTAATTGTCATCATGCTCGCCAGTTTTTCGTTTCTGTGTCTTTAGCGTATTAGCTAAGGATAGTTTGGTAATTTAAAGTCTGCGAGTGTAAATCTTGCAGGCTTTAACCAGTCAGTTGAATAAGAAATTGCCTGATATGCCTGTTTGACCACTGCTCGTTAAGTTACAGGACGACAACTTCCGCTGATCGCTCAACGCTGCCTGTCAGCGTAGTCGCAATTTTTGTTGGCGATGACCAAGTAAATTGCAAACAGGCAATCAAGTAAAACGCAAATGGGTAGTCAAGTGAATGCAAATACCCATCTACTTAATTAAATAATAAAAGGCTCTACCGATGAATAAAATCTGGGTCGGCTGTTTTTTGACGTCTTTATTTACCCCAGTGGTCAATGCGCAGGCGTCGTTATCTCTTGAGGAACGACTGGCACAAATGGAACAACGGCTGAAGGCGACCGAGCAGCGGGCGGCCAGCGCGGAGGCGGAGATCGACGAATTAAAACGTCAGGATACGCCTGCGGCGGTTGCCAGCGCCACGCCGGCTAAACCCGCGTTACAGCTTAATGATTATGGCGAAGTAAAGTTCTACGGCGACGTTGAGTTTAATATGGACGGCGCTAGCCGCACCGGCAGCCTGACCTCGATAAAAACCAGCGCTAATAAAAACTGGGCTCCGGGAGATAAAGAGCGCTGGGATATTAACGGACGTATTCTTCTGGGCTTTGATGGATTGCGGAAAGGCGCTAACGGTAAATACGCCGGGTTTAGCGTGCAGCCGCTGGCGGATATGAATGGCAAAATGAATCTTGATGACGCGGCGTTTTTCTTTGGTCAGGAGGATGACTGGAAAATTAAAATCGGTCGCTTCGAAGCCTACGATATGTTCCCGCTTAATCAGGATACGTTTATTGAATATTCTGGTAACACGGCCAACGACCTGTACAGCGATGGCTACGGCTATATCTACATGATGAAAGAAGGGCGCGGTCGCAGCAGCAGCGGCGGTAACTTTTTGCTCAGTAAAACCCTCGATAACTGGTATTTTGAGGTCAATACGCTGGTGGAGGACGGCAGCTCGCTGTTTGTTGACCAGAGCTATCACGGCAATGCGCTGGATAATCGTAAAAACGCGGTTTACGTTCGGCCGGTGGCGGCGTGGCGGTCCGGTGCCTGGTCGGTCGCGGCGGCGCTGGAGAGCAACCTCGTCAATAACGCCTACGGTTACCAGAACCAGGAGGGGCGCTGGGTCGATCAGTCCAGTCGTACCGGCTACGGTATGACCCTAAGCTGGAATACGCAGAAGGCCGACCCGCAGGATGGGGCGGTGGTCAATCTGAGCAGCGCCTATCTGGATGCAGCGGACGAAAAGGACTTTAGCGCCGGTATTAATGCGCTATGGCAACGCGTGGAGCTTGGCTATATCTACGCGCACAACAAAATCGACCAGTTCAATCTGTCCGGCGTGAGCGCGGAGTGCGACGGTGACTGCGCGATTCTGGCGCCGGGACGCTATGATATCCACACCCTTCACACCTCGTGGCAGCTGCCAAATATTATGGATATGCCGAACTTTAATATCTACCTCGGGGCCTACGCGTCGTGGCTGGACTCGTCGGCAGCCAAAACCGGCAATACCGATGAACGCTACGGCGCGCGGGTGCGTTTCAAATACTTCTTCTGATAGGCTAAAGGGCGCGCGTTGTGGAATACGCGGTCCCGGCTGACCAAAACCCCGCTTCGGCGGGGTTTTGGAGTATCTCAGGGCCTTACTGCGCCGCCGGGGCGTCGCCCGTCTTGAGCGGAGTCTCCTCGCGCCGGGCGTCGACGGTGGACTTCTGCTTGCGCGTCATCTCATCGATAATCAGCCGATAGGCGATGTAGTACTTATAGATATTGCTGACATAGGTGACGGTCTCGGAGCCGATTTTCTCCGCGGCCAGGTACTCCACGTTGCCAAACCAGATATTAGGGTCAAAGCCGCGCTTTTTTGTTTCAACCCGCAGGCGGGCTATCCTCGCCGGTCCGGCATTGTAGGCGGCGAAGGAGAACAGCGCCTTATCGAGCTGGGTCATCGGCTCGTCGCCGTAGTACTGGTCTATCATCCAGCGCATATACTTCACCCCGGCGTGGATGTTGGGATCGAGCTTGCTGATATCCCCGACCTTCAGCTCCTTACCGGTGCGCGGCATAACCTGCATCACGCCTATCGCCCCGACGTGGCTGCGCACCGACTGATTGAGGCGCGACTCCTGATAGCCCTGGGCCGCCATCAGCAGCCAGTCGACATCATAGCGATCGCCGTACTTACGAAAGATATCCACCATCGCTAAAAATTTCTGCCGCTCCTTTTGCGCCGCCGCATTTTTGACATATTTAGCGTCTTTCAGGTAGCGCAGCAGGATGGTATTCCCCAGCCTGCTGCCCTGGCGATTAGTCTTTACAAACTGATTAAGCGAAGCGAGCAGCTGAGGGCTATCTTTGCGCACCGCCCAGGCGATGCTGCCATCGTCGCGCAGGACGATATTCTGGTGTACCTCGATTTTAGGGAACACCTGTTTCCAGAACAGCGCCTTATGGCGATCGACAACGGTCAGGGGGATAAGGCCGGCGTTGAGCATCTCAATCAGGTCCTCATCCTCAAGCGATTCCGGGGCGGCATCAACGATCGCCGGCTGGCGCGACTCTTTGATAAAACGCGCGTTTAGCGCCATCAGACTCTGGTAATAGCTTGAGGAGCGGCGTACGAACACCGTCTTGCCTGAAAGCTGGTCGATGTCGGCGACCGCGGGAGAGCCCGGCCCCGAAAGCAGCAGCTCCTGAACGTGGGTATAAATCGGCGCGCTGAAGGCGACCTGCTGCTGGCGCTCAGGGGTGATGGTGAGGTTCGCGGCGATGATATCTCCCTTACCGGCATTGAGCGCCTCGATCAGCTGGTCGCGCGCCACCGGAACGAAAAAGATCCGCACCTTGAGATGACGGTGCCGGAGCTTCTTCTCCTTCACCAGCTGATGATTAAGGTCGCGCTCGTACTCAATAAAAATGTCGTGGGTGGCGCCGCGCTGGGTGCCCTTATCGATAAAGAAAAAGGTTTTGCTGTAGGTGGTCAAAACCCGGATGGTCCGCCGGTCGAGCATGCCGGAGAGATCCCCCTGCCAGGGTTTTAGCATCTCTTCGGTATTGACCTCCAGGGTCTCCCGTGGTTCGGTCGCCGGCGGTTTTTGCTCAGCGGAAGCGGCATAAACGGAGCCAACTAACAGCATCGCGAGGAGGCAGGTAGACCAGGCGATAAATAATCGCGGCAAGCAGAGGATGTTCATGGCGCGGCGCTCCGCAGGGACATCCTTTTATTTTAGTCAACTCTGCCGGGTTAGCGTGTCGGCCAGGCGCCTGGACGGTGGTTTTATGCCGCTGAAATTTTACGGAACTGGCTGGGTGTGACCGAATAGTATTTTTTAAAGGTCCGGTTAAATGCGCTGATGTCCTCATAGCCGGCCATAATGCAGATATCGACGATGCGAAAGGCCGGTTTTATCTGCAGCAAATCCCGGCACAGCAGCATCCGCTGCCGTCTGATAAACGCCATGGGTGACATCTGGAAGTGTTGCTGGAAGAGGCGAAACAGGTGCCACTCTGAATAGCCGGAAAAAACGCTTAGCGCATTGACGGTAAGTTTTTTCTCAAGATTATTTTTTATCCAGCGCACCAGTTCGTGCAGCACGGCTTGTTGGATCCCATTTTTACGCTGATTCATGCCGGTTCCAGAACGATGGCGCCCGTCGCTTCATGGCGCGGGCAGAGGGTGACGTCACGGTCAGGTTGCCGCCCGGCATGGCTCTCTGCCGGGCCTCGGTGTCCAGCGCCGCCGCGGGAAAATGCCTTACCGTCCCTGGCAAGGCGCCACTACTTTGCTTTTAGATATCGCAATCGGCTTTCGATGATGCTCCCATAAGCCTCTGCGACCATATCCTGTCATTTTGAGGAAAATATGAAGAATCTGGATTAATATCCCTGCTGATATATCGTGCGCATACGTGATGGTCTCTCTGCATAATTTTTTCAATATCTCTTCATTTTATCTGCGGTATTTTGAGCTAACTTTTGCGTGTTCCTGGTCAACCCCAGAGAGCATCATTCCTAACAAGATCTTTCCCCCTTTCAACCAATGCGAAAGGGGGCTTTTTGTTTTTTTTATTAATTAAAAGTACGCTATATATTACTGCCTGACCCTCTCAGACTGAAAAAAAATGATCGGGTTCCGTCGATGAATGTTTTTATTTGCGGTTCTTTAAGATCCATTTTTTCTCCATTGTTTCACCATAATTAAGTGCAATTCTGCGCCTCGCTTAGGTTAATCCCAGCAGACTCCTGCTATTTCTAAATCTCTCTTAAATAAAACGCCCATGCTAAAGAAAACAAATATCATTGCCGGATTATTGATTTCACCCCTAACGCTTTATGCCGCGACTTCGTACACTATTGATGATATTCGCTTTGAAGGCCTGCAGCGCGTTACCGTAGGAGCGGCACTGTTGAACATGCCCGTTCATCCGGGAGAAGAGGTCTCGAGCGACGATATCAGCGACGCGATACGCGGCCTGTACGCCAGCGGCAACTTTGAGAGCGTGCAGATCCTGCGCGATGGCCATGCGCTAGTGGTGCAGGTTAAAGAGCGCCCGACCATTGCCAGTATCAGCTTCGCCGGCAATAAATCGGTGAAGGACGAGATGTTGAAAGAGAACCTCACCGCCAGCGGCGTTGAGGCGGGTAGCGCGTTGGATCGTAACGCCCTCAGCGAAATAGAAAAGGGGTTGCAGGATTTCTATTACAGCGTCGGGAAATATAGTGCTACGGTCCATGCTGTGGTGACGCCGCTGCCGCGCAACCGCGTGGATTTAAAATTTGTCTTTCAGGAAGGGAAGTCGGCAACCATTGCCCAGATTAATATTATTGGCAATAAAGCGTTTAGCGAAGAAACGCTGCTCGACCAGCTTCAGCTACGCGATCGGGTTCCGTGGTGGAACGTTATTGGTGATAAAAAATATCAAAAACAAAAAATGGCGGCGGATCTTGAAACGCTGCGCAGCTATTATCTCGATCGCGGCTATGCGCGTTTTGCCATTAATTCCAGCCAGGTCAGTATTACCCCGGATAAAAAATCGCTCTATCTTACGATCGACCTTGCAGAGGGAGAACGCTACAAGGTCAGCCGCACCGTGGTGACGGGTGAGATGGCCACGCATGGCCAGGAAATTGAGGCGCTGGCCCAGCCGCTGTCCGGCAGGTGGTATAGCGGAGCCGAGATTACCGCCGTCGAAAACGCGATTAAAAAGCGCTTCGGTAAATATGGCTATGCCTGGCCGCAGGTGACGACGCACGCCGAAATTGACGATCGGCAGAAAAGCGTCGCGCTGCGTATTAGCGTCGATGCCGGGCGCCGCTACTCCGTACGCCAGATTCGTTTTATCGGCAACGATACCTCGCGCGATGCCGTTTTACGCCGTGAAATGCGGCAAATGGAGGGCGCGTGGCTCAACGATGAAAAGGTGCAGCAGGGAAAAGAACGTCTTGACCGCACGGGCTATTTCGAGAGCGTTGATAAAGAGATAACCCCGGTTGCCGGCAGCCCGGACCAGGTTGACATCGTCTATAAGGTGAAAGAGCGCAATACCGGCTCATTTAACGTTGGCCTGGGGTTTGGTACCGATAGCGGCGTCAGCTACCAGCTGGGCGTGACCCAGGATAACTGGCTGGGCACCGGCAACAGCGTCAGCTTTAATGGCACCCGCAATAGCTACCAGTCCTACGTTGAGCTCGGGGCGACTAACCCCTATTTCACCGTCGACGGCGTAAGCCTCGGCGGCAAGATTTTCTATAACAGCTATGACGCCTCCGATGCCGACTCCGGCAGCTATAACCAGCAAAGCTACGGCCTTGGCAGCAATCTCGGCTTCCCGATTAGCGAAAATAATTCGCTGAATCTGGGCGTTGATTATGTCCACAACCGCCTGACCAATATGGATCCGGAGCTCACGACCTGGAATTACCTTAACTCGCGGGGAATTTATCCGCAGGTGGTGACCAAAGATGGCGACAGCGGGGCGGAATACAGCGCCAACGATTTTTTTGTCAGCCTCGGATGGAGCTATAACGATCTCGATCGCGGGTTTTTCCCCCGCTCCGGCAATAAAAGCAGCCTGAGCGGCAAAGTTACCGTCCCGGGATCGGATAACAGCTATTACAAGCTGACCCTTGATAGCACCCAGTATGTGCCGCTAAATGAAGGCCAAAGCTGGGTATGGATGGAGCATCTGAAAGCGGGCTATGCCGGCGGCCTGCAGGAGAGAACGGTGCCCTTTTACGATAATTTCTACGCCGGGGGATCGTCATCGGTGCGCGGCTTCTCCTCAAATACCATCGGCCCGAAGGCGGCCTACTATCGCTGTAATGGCTCTGAAAGCAGCTATAGCGGCTGCCCGCTGGAGAGCTCTTCCGACGCGGTTGGAGGAAATGCGATGGCGGTGCTGAACAGCGAGTTTATTATTCCTACGCCGTTTATTAGCGACAAATATGCCGACAGTTTGCGGACCTCGCTCTTTGTCGATGCGGGCACGGTATGGAGCACCTCGTGGCAGAATAACGCCCAAACCCTGGCAGCGGGGATCCCGGACTATAGCGACCCGCTGCATGTCCGAATGTCGGCGGGGATTGCGGTACAGTGGATGTCGCCGCTGGGGCCGCTGGTCTTCTCCTGGGCTGAGCCCTTTAAAAAGTACGATGGCGATAAAGCCGAGCAGTTCCAGTTTAATATCGGCAAAACCTGGTAAGCGAGGGCAAAGAACCGCTCTACTACCGCCGCGCCACCGCGTGAGAGATGACGCTCTGATGGCTACCATTCATGCAGCGGGCGCCGAGGTCTTTCTACTCCCATAACCCCCGGCGGCGAGCTGCCCGCCAGGGGTAAGCGTGAGCATGGACGGCAAAATAGTCTATTTTGACGTTATGTCGTTGTTTAATCTGAATTCCGCGTCGATATTTTTTTGTAAAGTTATGCAGAGTTATTTTATGCTTTTCTGACTTTACATATAAATATGTATTTTTAGGGGCAAAATCTACGTATTAAATATTATGTAAATTACTTCTAAATAGCTAGAGCGGATGTGGTTGATGGTTGTCCCATATCACATTATTGCGCTGAGGACTTGCGGTTAATTATAATATTTGCTATTTCTGAAGTCATGATTTTTGGTCCTGGATACAAGGATGAAATATGAAATGGACGGTGCTTAATACAATCATATGCCCGCATTCTGGCGTCGCATTCTCCAGTATCTGCGGACTGCGTTTTTTAAAGTTTATCATCTGGTATGAAGCGGATATTCTGTTGATTCCCGGTGAATCAATGAAACTGTATTCATCTAAAGTTCTGATAGATAATAAATATCATTTCTTTAAGGTTTACAATATTGCGACCTACAGCGATACGCAGTGGGAGTCGCTGAGAGAGCGGCCATCCTGCCCCCATGACTTTAGCGCAACCACCGCAGAGGTGTGCTGCTACCAGCCGCACTGCGTCATTAAGCGATGCCCCGGCAGCTATCACCGCCACGCTTTATGCTAAGCTAGTGGCTGTTAAGAACGGGTATTTTCACAGACAAAATAGGGCGTATTTGTCGACATAAATACCCACGACCCAGGCTTTAACTTTATTATTTTAATAATAAAGTTATCTTCTTTTCTAATTCCAGTAAAGAACGGTGGGAGAATATCATCGAACTTTTCGGAGAATTCCGGTGAACTGGTTCGCATGTTGGAATCATTGTTTTTAAAAATAAAGATATCGTTCTTGTTTTTAGTATAGGAGAAATATTTGCGAATGCTGATATTGTCCTGGGCATTTCCGGAATTGCCGGTAAAGGTCATCAGACCATTGCCATTTTTAGTGAAGAATGTAACTGAAAACGAGAAGGTTTCGTCATCATTGATAATCGAAAAGGCCGACGTACAGTCAATACTATCATCCTCTTCACGTAAGTGAGTGTAATATACAGCACCGCCGATCATAAGAATAATGATGATGAGGGTTATTATTTTCTTCATTTTATATGCCGATATTTTCTTTTATTTTAAGTAGTAGGAGGAGGTACAGAATGATTTCTTGCTTGATTTGATCGGATAGCGACAAACGATCAGCGACGTTCTGCTCGACGGATAGTGGTTGGTAATATATACCGTTTGGCCATCGGAACAGCTGATGTGCTTCTCCTGCATAAAGTTAATAAAAAATTCATCAAATCTTAAGTCATCATTACGAAACACCTTGCAGGTACCGGGAGTGGCCAGCTCGGTATAAGAGAAGAAAGGCACGCTGGTCTGCGGGAAATAATAAACATAGACCAACAGAACAATCGCCAGCAGGCTGGCGAAACCCGCAACTCTACAGGTTCCTTTTTGACTGTCAGCGAACCTGATGCCGGAAAATATCCACGGGGTGAACTGGTCTTCGTTCACTGGCGGCGATGTCGATAGGTTATCCCGAGGCAGTTCCGGATCTGGCTGCTGCGGTTCTATACTTTCTACTGCCGGAGGTTGATGCGGGTTATTAACATTTTCCTCAACATTCGTTCCACTATCGTCTTCGGACCCCGGGTCGCTTTCAATATGCCGGGCAAAAATGGTGGTGTCATCGTCAATCATAAATCCCCGTTTCGGGATTGTTTGAATTATGCCGCCGTTAACGTGCAGGCGATTTAATGATTTACGCAGCAGAGAGATGTTTTGGTATAGGGTATTTGGCGTAACGTTCATCCCTCTTTCTCCCCAGGCATTATGCAACAGCTCTGCCTGGGTGACTATTCTACCCTGGTTTTTAATTAATAAAATAAAGCAAAGGCTTGCTGGTATTGCCAGAGTGATACGCTCATTGCTTTCGATAGCATGAAGAGTATGCGCCGTAGGATTGAACCTGAGCGTGTTCTCAATAACGTAAATAGTGTCCATGTATTATGTCTTATCGTAAAATAGCTACCGCGGCTGAGGTTTATCTAAGATTTGATATTGAGATACTAGCATTAAAGCTTACTCTCAGCATTCATTCATAACTAAGAATTATCTTAATCCATCAGGGCATTTGTTGTAAAAATACTTGTGTTTGTTAATTTTGTGTTAGATAACTCATTAATTTCAATGAGTTATGTTTTTACATAAAATCAACAAATGTGATTTCTTTACGTTTCATAACTTTATGAGTAATAAAATATGAATATTACCTTTAGTATTGCTGCATAAAACGTAGCGACATTAATAATGTGATAGCAATGTTAATGAATGGCAGGGGCGTGCCAGATTGTTGTTACGAACCCGTCATAATTAGTAACGAAGGCGTCGTGGAAGTGTTTTTTCCGAACCGGTGGCCAATGGAATAGAGGCTGGTTATTATGGCTGTACTGATTGTAACTGATAATTATTTCTTTATACAAGGCCTGAGCCATATGGCCGATGACTTCTGTTATATCGGTTGTGCCGGCAGTTTTGATAGCGAGTTGGCCCGCAGGCAGTGTGCGACGCTGAGCGCTGACGACTATGTAATTATCCATTTTGCACATTTAGAACATATATTATTTTTCTACCGATACTATCTGTCTAACAGCCTGGCGAAAGTTATTGTCGCCCCGGATGCAAAATTTGTTAGCGACGTGTCGGATATTAATGATATTTATTTTCTATCGGCCAATGCCAGCGTCAAGGTGGTGGAAAATATGTTTAAACTTAAAGAATATAAAATCAGGAAGAGAAACCTGACTCCGCGAGAAGAGAAAATAATGTCCTTAATGATTATCGGTGGTTTAATTAATGACATTTCGCAAACACTCGGCTTAAGCATTAAGACGGTCAGTTTACATAAAAGCAATACCAGCAATAAAGTTGGCTTGCTTAATAATAACAATATCACAATGCTGGCCCTGATGCGGTTTATTCTTCCGGCATCAAAGAATGGCCTGCGGATTATTTGATCTGCCGCGGCAGCGCATCCTGTCGATTTATTAAGGCATTTGTTTTTAAGAACTCAGGGTTCTTAAGGGCAATCATTCCATAAAGAACTATGGAACAGTACGGGCCATAAAAAGCCTCTTATCTTTATCAGGTGATAAATATGAAATTGAAAATGTTGGCAGCAGCTCTGATGACTACTCTCTGTGTTGGCGCTGTTCAGGCCGCTGATGTTACGGCTCAGGCAGTAGCGACCTGGTCAGCAACCGCTAAAAAAGATACCACCAGCAAGCTGGTCGTCACTCCGCTGGGCAGCCTGGCGTTCCAGTACGCTGAAGGGATCAAAGGCTTTAACTCGCAGAAAGGCCTGTTTGATGTTGCAATTAAAGGCGATGCTACCGCAACGGCCTTTAAACTGACTTCCCGTCTGATCACCAATACCCTGACTCAGCTGGACACCTCTGGCTCTACGCTGAGCGTTGGCGTTGATTACAACGGCGAGTCCGTAGAAAAATCGACTGACACCACCATGATCGATACCGCTAACGGCAAGCTGGGCGGCAACCTCAGCGCGCTGGCTAACGGCTATAACCAGGCCGGCCGTACTACCGCTCAGGATGGTTTCAACTTCTCTATCGTTAGCGGCACCACCGACGGTACCACGGCTGTAACGGATTACAGCACGCTGCCGGAAGGGATCTGGAGCGGCGACGTCAGCGTACAGTTCGACGCGACCTGGACCAGCTGATTTCCCTGTAGCACAAAGCAGGGGGCTTCCCCCCTGCTTTCTTTCACGGATTGAATTCCCATGAAAAACCACATTCTGGCTATTGGCCTCTGTTTATGCGCAATCATGCCGGCCCGGGCGCTGGACGTTGGCGATATCTCCTCGTTTATGAACAGCGACAGCAGCGTGCTCAGCAAAGAGATAAAAAATACCACCGACAGTGGACGCCTGATCAATATCCATATGGAGCGCCTCTCCTCGCCGCTCGATGGCGGTAACGTCATTGCGATGGAGAGCCAGGACGAAGTTTTGCTCACGCCTGCCAGCCTGCTGCTGCCGGCGAAGAGCAGCGATGTTATTCGCTTTTTCTACAAAGGCCCGACGGATGACAAAGAGCGCTATTACCGCATCGTCTGGTTCGATCAGGCGCTAAGCGACGCGCAGCGCAATGGCGCAGCCCGCAGCGCGGTAGCGACGGCATCCGCCCGTATTGGCACCATTTTGGTCGTGGCGCCCCGCAAGGTGAACTACCGCTATCAGTACGCCAACGGCACGCTGGTGAACAGCGGAAACGCCACGCTGCGCATCCTCGCCTACGGCCCATGCCTCAAGCCGGCAGATGGCAAAGAGTGCAAAGAAAATTATTACCTCATGCCCGGCAAAGAGCGCCGATTCACGCGCGTCAACGTTGCCGATAAAAAAGGACGGGTCGCACTCTGGCAGGGCGAGCAGTTTGTTCCCGTAAAATAACAATTGTGCTGACGGGATAAGGTTATGCCGCGACTACGGATTTCCCCGGAGCTGAAAGCGCTCCTGGCCTACGGTATGGTTATTTTTTCTGTTCCGCTCAGCGTCAGCGCGGCGCCGGAGCAGATACCGCAAATCGGCGGCGTAATTATTCCCCAGGCGTTTAGCCAGGCCCTGCAGGACGGGATGAGCATCCCGCTCTTTATTCATCTGGAAGGCAGTACGGGAAACGGGGACGATCAGCGCCTCGGCAGCGCCTTTATCTGGCTGGATGGCGGCGTGCTGCGCGTGCGCCAGATCCGCCTGGAGGAGAGCGATAATAATGCCACCGTGAGCGCCCAAACCCGGCAGACGCTCGCCTCCCTGGCGAACGAATCCTTCGACAGCGACCTGCGCATGAAGATCTCCGCCGACGCGCAGCTGCAGCTCAGCCTGCGCCAGCTTCTGCTCCAGCTGGTGGTGAAAAAAGAGGCCCTGGGCACCGTGCTGCGATCGCGCAGCGAAGATATCGGCCAGTCCAGCGTTAACGCCCTCAGCAGCACCCTAAACTATAACCTCGGCGTCTATAACAACCAGATGCGCAACGCGGGGAACAGCACCTCCAGCTATCTGTCGATGAATAATGTTACCTCCCTGCGCGAGCATCATCTGGTGCTCGACGGATCGCTCTACGGCGCCGGAACCAGCAATCAGGACAGCGAGATCTATAAGGCGATGTACGAGCGTGACTTCGCCGGTCACCGCTTTGCGGGCGGGATGCTCGATACGTGGAACCTGCAGTCCCTCGGACCGATGACCGCCATTTCGGCAGGCAAAATTTACGGCGCCTCCTGGGGCAACCAGGCCAGCTCGACGGTCTTTGATAACTCCCAGTCGGCGACGCCGATTATCGCGTTCCTGCCTTCCGCCGGTGAAGTGCATCTGTCGCGCGATGGCCGCCTGCTGAGCGTGCAGAACTTCACGATGGGCAACCATGAGGTTGATACCCGCGGCCTGCCGTACGGGATTTACGACGTGAATGTTGAGGTTGTCGTTAACGGCCGGGTGGTCAGCAAGCGAACCCAGCGGGTGAACAAGCTGTTCACCCGGGGACGCGGCGCCGGCGCGCCTTTGGCCTGGCAGGTCTGGGGCGGAAGTTTCCATATGGACCGCTGGTCAGAGGGCGGCAAAAAGACGCTGCCCGCCAAAGAGAGCTGGCTGGCCGGGGCTTCGGCAACGGGCTCGCTGGGCGCCTTCAGCTGGGCCGCAACCGGCTACGGCTACGATAACAACGCCGTCGGCGAGACCCGGCTGACCCTGCCGCTGACGCAATCTATCAACGTGAACCTACAAAACATGCTGGCCAGCGACAGCTCGTGGAGCAGTATCGGCAGCGTCAGCGCCACGCTGCCCGGCGGCTTTAGCTCGGTTTGGGTCAACCAGGAAAAGACCATAATCGGCGACAGGCTGCGGCGCAGCGACGCCGATAACCGGGCGATTGGTGGGACGTTAAACCTCAGCCCGCTGTGGTCAAAGCTGGGCACCTTCAGCATCAGCTATAACGACGATCGCCGCTATAGCAGCCACTACTACACCGCGGACTACTATCAGACCCTCTACAGCAACGCCTACGGTTCGCTGGGCCTGCGCGCCGGGATCCAGCGCTTTAACAACGGCGACAGCAGCGCCAGCACCGGGAAATATATCGCGCTCGACTTTTCTCTGCCGCTCGGCAACTGGTTTAGCGCCGGGATGACCCACCAGAATGGCTACACCATGGCCAACCTGGCGGCGCGCAAGCAGTTTGAGGAAGGGAGCACCATTCGTACCGTCGGCGCCAATATCTCCCGAGCCATCTCCGGCGACACTGGGGATGACAAAACCCTGAGCGGCGGCGCCTATGCCCAGTTCGATACCCGTTACTCCAGCGGGACGCTGAACGTGAACAGCGGGACCGACGGCTACGTGAATACCAACCTCACCGCCAGCGGCAGCGTGGGCTGGCAGGGGACAAATATTGCCGCCAGCGGGCGTACCGACGGTAACGCCGGGGTGATTTTTAATACCGGTCTTGAAGATGACGGCAAGCTCAGCGCCAGGGTAAACGGCCGGGTATTCCAGCTCTCGGGTAAACGCAGCTATCTGCCGCTCTCGCCCTACAGCCGCTACGAAGTCGAGCTGCAGAACAGCAAAAACTCGATCGACAGCTACGACATCGTCAGCAGCCGCAAAAGCCGTCTGACCCTCTATCCGGGCAACGTGGCGGTGATCGAGCCGGAAGTGAAGCAGATGGTGACCGTCTCCGGGCGTATTCGCGCCGAAGACGGCACGCTGCTGGCCAATGCGCACATTAATAACCACATCGGGCGCACCCGCACCGATGACAAAGGCGAGTTTGTGATGGATGTAGATAAAAAATTCCCGACCATCGACTTCAGCTACGGCAACAACCAGCGCTGCGAAGTGGAGCTTGAGATTAACAAAGCGCGCGGGGCGGTATGGGTCGGCGATGTGACCTGTAACGGCTTGAAAACCTACGCCAGCAACCTGGCGACGGGAGAGAATTATGAAGGCTAAATGGGGTGCGCTATTGGCGATTGCGTTCGCTCTGGGCGCAATGACGCGGGCCTCTGCGGCGGTGACCAAAACGAACTGGCCCGACGCGGCGGCGATGCAGTATGTGCTTGTGGAAAACAACGCTGACGATAACTACTTCGTCACCCCAGGCGGCGCGCTCGACCCGCGCCTGACCGGCGGCAGCCGTTGGACCGGGCTGAAGTATACCGGTACCGGCACTATCTATCAGCAGAGCCTGGGCTATATCGATAACGGCTACAACACGGTGCTGAACGCCAACTGGCAGTTCGACATGTGGCTGGAGAACTCGCCGGTATCCAACCCGCTGAGCGGCCTGCGCTGTATAAACTGGTACGTTGGCTGCGATATGGCAACCAGCCTGATTCAGGCACCGGCGCTGGATGCGAGCGGTTTCTACGGCGCGACGGTAACCTCAGGCGGGACTAAATGGATGCACGGGATGCTATCCGACGCCTTCTACCAGTATCTGCAGCAGATGCCGGTAGGCGGCAGCTTCTCGATGACCATCAACGTCTGTCAGACTTCCGTTCAGTTCGATGCCAGCAGCGGGGCGCGCTGTAAGGATCAGGCTTCGGGGCGCTGGTATACCCGCAAGGTTACCCATACCAAGGCCGCCAACTTAAGGTTGCTCAATACTCACTCCCTTACCGAGGTGTTTATCAATACCGACGGCGTGCCGACCCTCGGCGAGGGGAGCACCAACTGCCATGCCCAGACCATCGGCACCCGCTCCGGTCTGAGCTGTAAGATGGTTAACTATGCTCTGGAAAACAACGGCCTGAGCAATACCTCCATCCATATTTTCCCCGCCATCAGCAATTCGTCGCTGGTCTCTGCGGTGGGCATCTATGATATGCAGTTCAGCCTCAACGGCAATTCGTGGAAACCGGTAAGCGGCATCTCCTACTACTACAATTTCAATGAGATGAAGTCCTCTGACTCCATTTACATCTTCTTTTCGAATAACTTCTTTAAGCAAATGGTCGCGCTGGGGATCAGCGATATAAATACCAAAGATTTGTTTAACTTCCGCTTCCAGAACATTACGTCGCCGGAGTCCGGCTGGTATGAGTTTTCTACCTCTAACTCCCTGATTATCAAGCCGCGTGATTTCGGTATCAGCATTATTTCCGATGAGTACACCAGCGCGCCGAGCCGCGAGGGCTACGTCGGGCAGGGCAAGCCTTCGCTGGATTTTGGCTATATCGTCACCACCAGCGGCAGGACCGCCGCCGATGAGGTGCTGATCAAAGTTAACGGCCCGGCGCAGACCATCGACGGGCGTTCATACTGCATCTTCAGCTCCGCGGACAATACGACGAAAGTGCCTTTCCCGGCGACGCTGACCTTCACGACGCAAAACGGCGGCAACAAAACCTACGATGCCGGCTGCGACGATAGCTGGGGCGACATGACCGATGCGCTGTGGATGAGCACGCCGTGGAACGACGCCTCCGGCGATCCGGGAGTGATGAATAAAACCACGGTCAAGTTTTCCATCCCGATGAATGACGGGATCTCGCTGAAAACGATCGACGGTGACGGCTGGTTCGGTGAAGTGAGCGCTTCAGGTGAAATTCGGGTCCAGGCGACGTGGCGAAATGTTAACTAATACGATACGCGCGATGGCGTGGCTGCTGGCCCTCTGCCTGCCGGCGGTCGGAGAGGCCATATCGGTCGGTAACCTGACCTTTTCGCTGGGGGCGGAAGAGAGCTTTGCCGCCAAGCGGGTGCTGAATAATAACCAGAGCGCGCGCCTGTATCAGGTCTCGGTGGTCGGCATCGACCGTCCGGGCGGGAAAGAGGTTCGCTCCCGCCCGGCGGACGGCGAGCTGCTCTTTGCGCCGCGCCAACTGACCCTGCAGGCGAGGGAGGGGGAATATTTTAAGTTCTACTATCACGGGCCTCAGGACAACCGCGAGCGCTACTATCGGGTCTCGTTTCGTGAAATCCCTACCCGCAACCGCGTAGAGCGCAATACCGCCGGGGCGGCGGTGAGCATCGACCCGGTGGTGGTGGTGGAGACTATCCTGGCGGTGCGTCCGCGTCAGGTCGATTTTAAATGGGCTTTTGACCGCCAGGCGGGCACCGTCAGCAACAGCGGCAACACCTGGTTTAAGCTGCTGATTAAGCCCGGATGTGGGGCAACGGAAGAGGACGGCGACGCCTGGTACCTACGCCCAGGCGACGTGGTGCGCCAGGCCGCGCTGCGCCAGCCTGGCGACAAATACATAATTTACAACGATAAATTTATCAAAATATCCAGCGACTGCCCGTCGCCATCGGCGGGCGGTTAGCTGCCCGTCAGGGCCATCAGGCGCGACTGAACCTCGGGGCAGCCGGCCAGCACCAGGTTACCGCTGAGCAGGCCGTCGTTGGCCAGAAAGTCGCTGCTTGTCCCGCCCGCTTCGACGATCAGCAGGATACCCGCCAGCGCATCCCAGCTGTTCATATGCGCCTCATAATAGGCGTGCACCTGGCCGGCGGCGACGTGGGCCAGCATCAGCGCCCCGGCGCCAAAGCGGCGGTACTCCATGCCGGCGTCAATCACCCGCTCAAGCATGCGGGCGTAGTTTGCGGCAGGCGCCCGGCTGGAGCGCCCCATGCCAATCACCACCGTTTCCGGGTCCGGCTCGCGCAGAGCCAGGCGCTTAGCGTTGAGAAATGCGCCTTCACCGCGGCGGGCAAAGAAAAACTCGTTGCGATCCGGGGCGTAGATAATGCCCAGCTCCAGCACGCCCTGGCTGACCCAGGCCAGAGAAATACACCAGTAATCCATGCCCAGAATATAGTTGGTGGTGCCGTCGATAGGATCAATGACCCAGGTTCCCTGCTTCCCGGCCCGCAGGCCGCTCTCTTCGCCGAGAAAACCGTCCTCAGGGCGATGGGCCTCCAGCCAGGTCTTGATCTCCTGCTCGACGAAAACGTCGGCCTGGGAAACAAAATCCTGGCGCGCTTTTTTATCCACCTGCAGTCCCGCATCGCGCAGCTCCTGCGCGCGCGTACCCAACTGGCGAATCAAACTGCATAGCGACTGCTGCTGTTCTTCGGTCATAGCCTGGCTCTTATGTGGTTGATGGCGACGTGCGCCGGTGAATTAAATCGACCTTCACCCACGTGGTGCGTGAAGGCTGGAGCGGATCGCTGGCCCTCTCCAGCAGGCGGGTGAGCGCCTGGCGGGAGATCTCCGCCACGTCCTGATGCAGAGTAGTCAGCCGGTAGCTGTACTGTGCCGTTTGCGGCGTGTTATCAAACCCGATGAGCTGAAAATCCGCCGGGGCTTCTTTGCCACGCTGGCGCATGCCGTCAAGAAAGCCACAGGCCAGCTGCGCGTTGGCGCAAAAAATCCCCTCCAGCGCATCGTCGGCGTCGGCGGCGGCCAGCAGCCCGCCCTCATAGCCCTCGAGGGAGGCAAAAAGAGGCTGAAGATCGCGCCGCGTATCCACCCCAAGTTCGGTGAGCGCCTGATAAAACGCTTCCCCGCGCATTTGTCCGGCCCAGGTTGAGTGTCGATGGTTTAGCCAGCCAAAGCGGCGGCAGCCGGCGGTTACCAGCTGCTTCGCGGCCAGCGCCGCCCCGGCGGCATTGTCCGAGCAGACGTAGTCGACGCCGGGAATATTGGGCTGACGGTTAATGCCGACGACCGGAATTTGCTGCTGGGCGAACTCGTAGACCAGCGATTCAGGCGGCTGGCCGGAGGTGACGATCGCCCCGGACACGCGAAACTGCGCGAAGCGGCGAAGGGTCTGGGCCAGATCCTGCTCGCTGCGGATCTCGCTGACCAGCGCCTGAAAATCGCGGCGCTGGATCTCGCTCAGCAGCCCGTCGAGCAGGCTGCTGCGAAACGGATCGTTGATGCGGGAAACGATCACCCCGATCAGGTGGCTGCGCCGGCGGTTAAGCCCCTGGGCGAGAAAGTTGACCTGATAGCCCAGCTCTTCTGCGGCGCGCAGCACCCGCTCGCGGGCGGCGGGCGAGATGCTGCCGTTATTGCTCAGCGCGCGGGAAACGACCGCGCGCGAGACGCCGGCGCGGCGGGCAACGTCCTCGGCGGTAATGCTCTGTTTTCGGGGAAGTGCGCTCATGCCGGGCTTTCCTCGCCGCTGCGCGGTGGCTGATGAAGATCGTATTGTAAGCCGTCCTGGCTGACGAACAACCCGTTCCACGGCCGGCAGGCTACCCGTAGCGCCGGCAGGATCGCGTCGTAGCAGTGATAGAGCCCCATGGCGGGCAGCGCCAGCGTTTGAAACAGCGCCAGGCAGGCCGGGAAATCGCCGTGGGAGGCGTCGTCGCTCAGGGCGGTGAGCGAGGCGCACTCCTGAAACGCCAGATCTGCCCCCGCCATCAGCGCGATCGACTGCGCAGTCGGCCGGCCGTCGCCGCTGTAGAACAGGCTTTTCCCGCCGAGGGTGATGCGAATAGCGCGGTTGCTGAGCTCGTGCTGGGTTTCGGCGGTGCGGATCTGCCAGTCGTGCCAGGTCCACGCCGGGGTGACGTCGCGCCACTCAATCGCAAAGCACAGCGCGGTGTCCGGCCAGTTTGCCAGCTGCGCCAGCTGCATCAGTACCGGACGCTGCTGCGGCTGGCTGTAGATAATCAGCGGCTTGTGGCGGGAAAAGCTTTTCCAGTAGTTGAGCAGCGCCGTCAGGCCGGTACAGTGATCCGGATGGACGTGGGTGAAGTAAATGGCATCGATATCGTTAATATCGCCCCCGCGCTGCCACAGGGCACGAGGGATGGTGGGGCCGCAATCAATCAGCCACTGGCGATTGTTATTATCAATAACGCGCAGCGCAGAGGTATTTTGGCTCTCTGAGAAGGCGCTGCCGCAGCCGAGAACGTCTATTTTCATTTACCCTCGCCAAAAAATTTTCGCACTTAATTAAATTGTCACAAATACCCGACAAAGTAGGCTCACATCATGTCGAGTCAACGTTGCATTTTTTTTACAGCCAAATGAACACGTGTTCATCTCGGTGCGAATAAATAAAAAAATGCCTACAGAAGAGTTTTGGATACCGAATATGAGCTATCTGCACATTGCCAGCCTGAGAATTAGCTACGGCGATAAGGTTGTCCTGCATAATATCGATCTGGCGGTAGAGAAGGGGGAGATGATCGCCCTGCTGGGGCCTTCAGGCTGCGGGAAAACCACGCTGCTCAATGCGCTCTGCGGCTTTATCCCGGCGCAGAGCGGGGAGATCGTCGTCGCTGGCAGGGATATTACCCATAGCCCGCCGGAGCAGCGCAATATTACGATGGTTTTTCAAAGCTATGCGCTGTGGCCGCATCTGACGGTGGCCCGCAATATCGGCTACGGCCTGAAGCTGCGTCGGTGGCGTCGCGACGATATCGACCGCCGGGTGGCGGAACTGCTGGAGATCGTCAACCTCTCGGGGCTGGCGGAAATGAAGGTGACCGAGCTTTCCGGCGGCCAGCGTCAGCGGGTTGCCCTGGCGCGCGCCCTGGCGATTGAACCGGACGTACTGGTGCTGGATGAACCGCTCTCCAATCTCGATGCCAAAGTCCGTCTTAACGTCCGCCATGAAATAAAAGCGCTGCAAAAGAAGCTCGGCTTTACCTCATTAATCGTCACCCATGACCAGCAGGAAGCGCTGGTGATGGCTGATCGTATCGCCGTATTAAATAACGGCAGGATTGAGCAGCTAGGGACGCCGGAAGAGATATATCAGCGTCCGGCCACGCCTTTTGTCGCCGATTTTATGGGGGCCGATAATAAAATAAATAGCCGCGATATCCGCACCCTCGACGGTATTCACTGGCGCAGCCCACAGGCATATTCCGATATCGATTCTGGCGAGCAGGTTATTTATTTTCGCAGCACCGACGCGGCGCTCCTTTCAGTAGCGGATAGCGCGCCGCAGGAGGGGCTGACCCTTGACGGCATCGTCGAACAAAGCGCCTTCCTCGGCCATTTATATCGCCACAGCGTGCGCTGCCGCGATCGCCTGCTGCTGGCGGATTCTACCCGCTGCTGGCCCGCCAGCTCCCCGGTCAGGCTGCACGTGCCGACGCCGGCGCTGCATATTTTTCCTTCATCTCATGCAAGTTGACATCATCGTGTTCATTCTGGGGATAAACCATGTTTACTAAAAAAAACGTTGCGCTAGCGACCGCCGTACTCCTGAGCTACGGCGCGCAGGCCGATACCATCCTGAACGTCGCGACGGCGGGCGATCAGAATATGGTGGATTACGTAAAAACCTGGCTGGGGCCAAAGTTTGAGGCCGCGCATCCGGGCGTCAAGGTGCAGGTTATCGGTACCGGGCCGGGGGATGCGGGGTCGAACAAAATTATCGAAAAGCTGACGGCGCAGAAGGAGAGCGGCGCCAGCAGCTGGGATATTGACGTCGCCGTGGTACATCAAAAAGCCGGCGGCGAGCTGGTGGAGAAGGGGCTATTAGAGAAGTACCGCCAGCAGATTAAGACCGGCAGCCTGGTTAGCGCCGACAACGCTAAAAATGCCCTCGGGGTTAACGTCGACGGCTACGTGATGCCGATGTTTTTAAGCCAGACCGCCATTGCCTGGAACAGCGAGACGATCAAAACCCCGCCGGCCTCCTACGATGAGCTGGTGGCCTGGGCGCAGAAAAACCCGCAGGCCTTCGGCTATAACGGGATTAAAAACGGCATGTCCGGGGTCAGCTTCGTGGTGGGCTGGATGTACGCCTACGGCACCGACGCTCAGCGCCTCTCCTCCCTGCCGTACGATAAAAGCGTGGAGAAAAACTGGGGCCAGGCCTATGAAAAGCTGAAGGCTTTTAATAAAAACGTCACCTTCACGCCGGGCAACGCCGGGACGCTCGATATGCTGACCCGCGGGGAGATCGCGATGGGGCCGGTGTGGGTGGACATGTTCTACAGCTGGAAGGATCAGGGCAAGCTGCCGCCGTCGATCAAGCTGTCCCTGCTGGCGCCGGGCATGCCGGGTCAGCCGATGTATTACGTGACCCCGGCGAAGGCGGCGAATCCGCAGCTGGCGCGCGAGTTTATCGAGCTGGCGACCAGCCCGGAGGTGCAGGCGCAGGGGATCGTGAAGCAGTTTAACTGGTATCCCGGCATCGATGCGCAGCACGTTAAGCCGCAGCTGGACGCGGGGACGTGGCAAAAGCTGTTTGCTGAGATTTCGCCGCAGGCGCTGGTGGAATACGGCAAAAGCTTCCCGATTACCGCCTATTTTGACGATATTAAAGAAGGTTACGAAAGCCAGGTCGCCAACTAACCTCCGTCGATGCCCGGGACGGCTGCGCGTCGACCCGGGCGTTTCTCCTTGCTGATATCAGGTTTGCTATGCGTATTTCGCTGAAATATCTGCTGCTGGTTGCTCCCGCCACGCTGACCATCGCCGTGTTGTTTTTATATCCGCTGGGCTTCTCGCTGATGGCCGCCTTTACCGACGATGCGCAGCGGCTGACCCTGGCCCACTTTCGCAAAGTCTATGCGCTCTACTCCACCGATATTCTGTTTACGCTGATCGTCGTGCTGAGCTCCGTGGCACTGCTGGCGCTTATTTCGATCACCCTTTCCGCGGTGATTACCCTGTCGTCCTGCCGGCCGATCGTGCAGATGCTGGCATTTTTATATCGGCTGCCGCTGTTTATTCCCTTTATCGTTGCGGCGCAGATGATGCGCACCTTTCTGGCCAAAAACGGCTTAATGAACAATGCGCTGGTTGCCAGCGATCTGCTCACGCCAATGGAGACTCTCTCCTGGCTGGGCTGGAAGGGCATTATTATCACCTTCGTCTGGAAGCAGCTGGCGTTCGCCACGCTGCTTATCTGCGGCGCAATGGCGGCGCTTGAGCCGTCGCAAATTCTGGCGGCGCGCAACCTGGGCGCCTCTCGCCCGCGGATCCTGTTCGATATTATTCTGCCGCAGGTGCTGCCTGCTATCGGCGTGGCGCTGGTGCTCTCGACCGTCACCATGATGTCGGTGCTGTCGGTGCCGCTGATGATAGGCGTCGGTACGCCGACGATGATCACCGTTGATATGGCGTTTCGCGTGAACTCCTACGGGGATTACGCCGTGGCTAACGCCCTCGGCGTCGTGTCGCTGCTTATCTGCGGCGCGCTGTCGTGGTTTTATCTGCGCCACAGCCTGCGGCAAAAAGGGGGAGAATAATGAAGGAGGTTACGATGACGTCACCCGCGACGCTGCTGGCGAAAGGGCGGAGAAAGCTGAACGCCAGCCTGCCGCTCCAGACGCTGCTGCTGGTTCTGATGCTGCTGGCGATGTTTGGCCCGCTGCTGAATCTGCTTATCTGGACGGTGGCCGAAAGCTGGTTCTTTCCCCACAGCCTGCCCAGCCAGTGGGGGCTGAAATACTGGTATCAGGTGTTCAGTCCCTATAGCGATGTTTCGGGCTCTCTGCTGACCAGCGTGCTGATTGCCGTGCTGTCGGTGCTGGTGTGCCTGCTGATTTCGATCCCCGCCGGCTATGCGTTATCGCGGCGAGGGATGCCGCTGCGGGTGGGTTTTATGCTGCTGTTTCTTATTCCGCAGGCGTTCCCCAACCTGACGGTATATATGAATATTGCCCGGCTTTTCTATCAGTGGGGGCTCAACGGCACCGTGGCCGGCGTGGTGCTGGTGCACAGCGTGCACGGGCTGATGTATTCGGTATGGATCTGCGTGGCGGCGTTTTCGGCGGTCGATCCGCTGCTGGCAAGAGCGTCGCGCAATCTGGGGGCTGGGGCGGTGTATACGTTTTGGCATATCGTTTTGCCCCAGGCATCGCCGGGGATTATTGCTGCTAGTATTTTTGTCTTTCTGGAGTCGCTGGACGAGTTCACCGGCACCTTTTTTGTCGGCGCGCCGGATATCACCACGCTGCCGCTGCTGCTATACAACGCCAGCATGTCGGGAAACTATCAGGTGTCGTCTATTACCGCGCTGATTTTATTACTGCCGTCGCTGCTGTTTATGCTGGTTATTCATAAATTTATGCGCCCGGAAATGCTGGCGAAAATGGGCAAATAGCGCTCAGGCTACCCGCCAGTAAAAACGCTTCCCGGTGGGAAGCGTTTCTATTATCAGGTCATCATCATTGGCCACTCTGGCGGCGTCTGGCTCATCACTTCAACCATGACGTCTTTAATGTTGCCCCAGATTTTGGCAACGTCGATCAGCGTGATACCGAGCAGGCCGGTGGCAAACCAGCAGGCGGCGACCAGCCCCAGGCAGCTGCAGATGACCGCCAGGCCGGCATAGTCGCTTTTACGTAGCTGAATATTCATCGAGCTGGCTAAAAACATCAGCACTGCGCTCACCAGCGGCCAGCGTAGGAGTATGACACTGGTAGTAATGGAAGCCATTAACCTGATCCTCAAAGAAAGTCGGGGGCCTTTGACAACCTGGCGAGACTAACGATGACGTGGCGCTCTGGCTATCGACGGGCAAACAAACGTATAATGAAACAATGTTTCCGTTTCATTATGATGTGTGAACTATATCACACTTGTTCTTTTATTCACCAGCCAAAAATTGCGTTTTTTATGTGTTTATAAACCATTTAAATACTGTGGTTAATGGCGCGGTGCGCCATAGCCATGCCCGCCATGATGCTGAAGCTAATGCATTAATACGATGGATTGTGTTTTTGCCAGGCTTATATCTGCGGGTTTTATTACCTGTTCGCGGTAATCATACGGATAAACCGAATCAGAGAGCGGTGCCGCCCTCATTATGTCGAGAATGTTTCTCGATTGTTCTATAAGTTAGTATTATTCATCATTATCAGCTGTGGGGTTTTTACGCCAAATAGTCGATTGCTAAATGACTGAGTGTTGTATAAGAGTAGGCATCTGCCATTGTGGACTGTTACCGTGACTAAGGCGTATCGCATGGATATAAAGCGGAAATGAGTCGTAACGCGCCGCATAAGGCGTTGAAAGTACTCGGTATTGCCCTGGTTATCCTGCTGCCAATGGTGCTGGCATCCTGGCTTGCCCAACACCGGGCAAAGGTGGAAACCGACGACCAGCTCCGCTCATTTTCTCAACTGGCGCTGCAGAAAACCGAAATGGTTATTCATGAGGTCGAGGAGGCGCGTAAAAAGGCCATGCAATATCAGGGGATAATATGTTCGCCGCAGCATCAGCGATATATGCTGGATATTGTTCGCAGCCTGCTTTACGTCAATGATTTAATCTATGCGAAAGGCACTGATTTCGTTTGCTCAACCGCCGTTCATCCCGATACGGCCTGGCATGTTGAGACGGCTAATTATATAAAAAAGCCGGATATCGCCATCTATTACTATCGCGATACGCCGTTCTATCCCGGTTTTGCCATGACCTATATGCAGCGCGGCCACTATGTTGCGGTTATTAATCCACTTTCCTATAGCGCGTTAATATCCAGCGATAGAGATTTAGCCTACGGTCTGTTCGATACCAAAACGAATCAGTTTTTCTCTGTCAGCAAAAATACCGACGCCGCGGCGTTACGTCCACTGATCCACAGCGAAGACACCTTTTTCCAGCAGGACCGCCGGGTATACACCGTTGCCCATTCGGCGAACCGCCCTATCGCGGTGATCGTGTCCACCTCGCGCGTGGGCTATTATCAAAATTTATATGAGCAGATCGTGCTCACTCTGCCGCTGGGCCTGATTGGTAGTGGGCTGATGTTAATTCTGTGGCTACGAATCCGGCGGCAGTATCACTCCCCGCGCAGCAGGCTGCAGCGCGCGCTGAGCCGTCGCCAGCTGTGCCTGCACTATCAGCCGATTGTCGATATTAAAAATAACCGCTGCGTCGGGGCCGAAGCGCTGCTGCGCTGGCCAGGATGCGATGGCCCGGTGATGAGCCCGGCGGAGTTCATTCCGCTGGCGGAGAACGAAGGGCTGATTGCGCAGGTGACGGACTACGTCGTGAATGAGGTGTTTGCCGATCTGGGTGAATTCCTCGCCAGCCATCCGCAGCTGTACGTCGCGATAAACCTTTCGGCCACGGACTTCCACTCCGCGCGGCTGATTAGCCAAATTAGTGAAAAGGCGCAAAGCTACGCGGTATGCATCAACCAGATTAAAATCGAAGTGACCGAGCGCGGGTTTATTGACGTGCAGAAAACGACGCCGGTGATTCAGGCCTTTCGCGAGGCGGGATATGAAGTCGCCATCGATGATTTCGGCACCGGCTACTCCAACCTGCATAACCTCTCTTCGCTCAACGTCGACATTCTCAAGATCGATAAATCCTTTATCGATACGCTGACGACCCACGGCACCAGCCACACGATCGCCGAGCATATTATTGAGATGGCGCGCAGCCTGCACCTGAAAACCGTGGCCGAGGGCGTCGAAACGCTGGACCAGGTGAAGTGGCTACACAAGCGCGGCGTCCGCTACTGCCAGGGCTGGCATTTTGCGAAGGCGATGCCGGTGCAGGAGTTTAAGCAGTGGCTGGTTAAGGCACCAGCGCTGCTTAACGCCCGTGCGCAAAACCGTCAGGCGGAAATCTGATGGCGATAGTCGCTGGGCGTGCGGTCATACTCCCGGCGGAACACCCGTGAAAACGTCTGCTGCGAGACGTAGCCCAGATCCATCGCGATATCGAAAATCGGGCGCTGGGTGGTTCTGAGGGCTTCAGCGGCCAGTAACAGCCGACGTTGGCGAATGTAATCCCCCAGCGTCTGGTGCGTAACGGCGCGGAACATCCGCTGGAGATACCATTTCGAGTACCCCGATTTTTTGGCGACTACATCAATGTTAAGTGGTTGATCGATATGTTCATCAATCCATTCAATAAGCGTTTGGATAATATCCTGATGGGACATAAAGCGGCCTCTCTCTCAATTCTCGATTCGTCGTTTTGTCTGCGGGTGAGTATAATTCCTCAAGTTAACTTGAGGTAAAGCGCTTTTATGGAAAAGAAATCACCCCGTATTAAAATGCTGTTGACCCCTGGCGAAGTGGCAAAACGTACCGGCGTTGCCGTCTCGGCGCTCCATTTCTATGAAAGCAAAGGGCTGATTCACAGCCAGCGCAATCCGGGTAATCAGCGGCGCTACCGTCGCGACGTGCTGCGCGCGGTGGCGATTATCAAGATTGCGCAGCGTATTGGCATTCCGCTGGCGACTATCGGCGACGCCTTTGGCGTGCTGCCCGAAGGCCACAACCTAAGCGCCAAAGAGTGGAAGCAGCTATCGTCGGTGTGGCGGGAAGAGCTGGACCGGCGCATTCATACGCTGACCGCGCTGCGCGATCAGCTGGATGGCTGTATCGGCTGCGGCTGTCTGTCGCGACGGGACTGCCCGCTGCGTAACCCGGGAGACAAGCTGGGTGAAGAGGGGACCGGCGCGCGGCTGCTGGAGGATGATTAAAAAACTAAAGCGCCACAACAGGGCGCTTTAGTTGTTTTCCGGTCTTTGTCTTTCGCTCTATCCCGCTGGTACACAGGAGGGTTTCCCCCGACGTCGGCTCACCTCAGTATTGCGCAACAAGCTGATGGAGGTTCCGGATTGCGCCGACACCTTAATTGTGGCACATCCCCTTAAATCTACCCGCTTATTTTGGCGAATTTTTCCCGTCATTCACCGCCAGTTCCTATAGTTAATTTGAACAAACGACGGGAGAGACTCATGCTGACGGTACATCACCTCAATCAATCGCGATCGCAGCGCGTACTCTGGGCGCTGGAAGAGCTGCAGCTGCCCTATCAGATTGTCTGCTATCCGCGGCAGAAAAATATGCTGGCACCGCCGGAGTTAAAAAACATTCACCCGCTGGGCAAATCCCCGGTTGTGGAGGACAACGGCTACGTGCTGGCGGAGTCCGGGGCGATCCTCGAATATCTGCAGGAAACCTACGATAGCACGCAGCAGCTGCGGCCGCAGGCGATGGCGGACAGGCTGCAGTACCGCTTTTGGCTGCACTATGCCGAAGGCTCGCTGATGCCCCTGATGCTGATGAAGCTGGTTTTTTCCAGCCTCGGCAAGGCCCCGGTGCCGTTCGGCATGCGCACCCTGGGCGGCGCGCTGGGGAAGGGGATGCAAAAAGCCTGGCTGGACCGGCAGATTGCCACCCACGCCGGCTTTATCGAAGACCACCTCTCCCGATGGCCGTGGTTCGCGGGCGAAAACCTGAGCATGGCCGATATCCAGATGAGCTTTCCGCTGCTGGCGCTGCAGTCGCGCGGCGGAATCGACGGGCTTGCGCACATCGCCCGCTGGACGCAGCGTATCGAACAGCGTCCGGCCTGGCAGCGCGCCATTGAGCGCGGCGGCCCCTTCACGCTACCGGGTGCCTGAGGCATCATCTTTTACGATGGCCGGCGCGAATTGCTATCAGCGCAATACAAAAATGTTAGCAGATTGCGCATAGACGATAACGTTTGCGCATCGGCTGGTTATTTCCTGAACGTCATAAGCGAAATTTAGCGAAATACGACAAACTTCAGTTGAAAAGGGCCATCTAAAGGCTGGATAATCGTTTGCCTTATTATTTTGCTCGCTATTTATCCTGCTAACAGGGGGGGAGTAAAGTAATTTTGACCACCGTATTGTATGCGCGGAGTTAAACGTTTGCTTTTTTTGCAGCCCCCCTGGCGCTGCGATATATAGCACAAGGAGATCGCGTTGAACTGGCAGTGGATGGTCCACCACGCATACCGACGAATGATAAAAATTCTCAGGGGAAGTTTTCTATGTCTACGCCTTCAGCGCGTACCGGCGGTTCATTAGACGCCTGGTTTAAAATTTCGGCTCGCGGCAGCTCCGTGCGTCAGGAAATTCTTGCAGGTTTAACCACTTTTCTGGCCATGGTGTACTCGGTAATCGTGGTACCTGGCATGCTGGGTAAAGCCGGGTTCCCACCGGCAGCGGTGTTTGTCTCCACCTGCCTGGTGGCGGGCGTGGGCTCTCTGGTGATGGGGCTGTGGGCCAACCTGCCGCTGGCAATCGGTTGTGCTATCTCGCTGACCGCCTTTACCGCCTTCAGCCTGGTGCTGGGGCAGCAGATCAGCATCCCGGTTGCGCTGGGCGCCGTGTTCCTGATGGGCGTGCTGTTTACCATTATCTCCGCCACCGGCATTCGTAGCTGGATCTTACGCAACCTGCCGCAGGGCGTTGCGCACGGCACCGGTATTGGTATCGGCCTGTTCCTGCTGCTGATCGCCGCCAACGGTGTGGGCCTGGTCATTAAGAACCCGCTGGACGGTCTGCCGGTGGCGCTGGGTAATTTCGACAGCTTCCCGGTGATTATGTCGCTGGTGGGGCTGGCGGTGATTATCGGCCTCGAAAAGCTGAAGGTGCCGGGTGGTATCCTGCTGACCATTATCGGCGTGTCGATCGTGGGCCTGATTTTCGACCCTAACGTTCACTTCTCCGGTATTTTTGCCATGCCGTCGCTGAGCGACGATCAAGGCAATTCGCTGATCGGCAGCCTGGATATTATCGGCGCGCTGAACCCGGTAGTTCTGCCGAGCGTGCTGGCGCTGGTGATGACGGCGGTATTTGATGCCACCGGCACCATCCGCGCGGTCGCGGGGCAGGCGAACCTGCTGGACAAAGACGGGCAGATCATCAACGGCGGTAAAGCGCTGACCACCGACTCCCTGAGCAGCGTCTTCTCCGGCCTGGTCGGCGCGGCGCCGGCGGCGGTGTATATCGAATCGGCTGCGGGTACCGCTGCCGGCGGTAAAACGGGCCTGACCGCGGTGACGGTTGGCGTGCTGTTCCTGCTGATCCTGTTCCTCTCTCCGCTCTCCTATCTGGTTCCCGCCTACGCCACCGCTCCGGCGCTGATGTATGTCGGCCTGCTGATGCTGAGCAACGTGGCGAAGATTGATTTCAACGATTTTGTCGATGCGATGACGGGGCTGATTACCGCGGTCTTTATCGTGCTGACCTGCAACATCGTTACCGGCATCATGATCGGCTTCGCGTCGCTGGTTATCGGACGCCTGGTCTCCGGGGAGTGGCGCAAGCTGAACCTCGGCACCGTGATCATTGCCGCAGTGCTGGTTATCTTCTACGCCGGCGGCTGGGCAATTTAAGCGATTTATGCTGACAGCGGGCGGCTCAGGCCGCCCGTTTAATTTTTAAGCCACATCCTGTTTCCTTTTGCGTTAATCTGGGTAGCGTATTATTTAGAGACATGACGCCTCAGATGTAAAAAAAGAAAACGCAGCAAACAGGGAACACATGGAAATATTCTTTACCATACTCATCATGACCCTCGTGGTCTCTCTCTCCGGGGTGATTACACGCGTACTGCCCTTTCAGGTTCCACTACCTTTAATCCAAATCGCCATCGGCGCGCTGCTGGCCTGGCCTACCTTCGGGCTGCACGTCGAATTCGACCCCGAGCTCTTCCTGGTCCTCTTTATTCCGCCGCTGCTTTTTGCCGACGGCTGGAAGACGCCGACCCGCGAGTTCATTGAGCACGGACGAGAGATTTTTGGCCTCGCGCTGGCGCTGGTGCTGGTGACGGTGGTGGGCATCGGCTACCTCATCTACTGGATAGTCCCGGGCATTCCGCTGATCCCGGCCTTTGCGCTGGCGGCGGTGCTGTCGCCAACCGATGCGGTGGCGCTCTCCGGGATTGTCGGCGAAGGGAGGATCCCGAAAAAAATTATGGGGATACTGCAGGGCGAAGCGTTGATGAACGACGCCTCCGGCCTGGTCTCGCTGAAGTTTGCCGTCGCGGTGGCGATGGGTACGATGGTCTTTACCGTTGGTGGAGCGACCGTCGAGTTCTTCAAGGTCGCGATAGGCGGCATCCTCGCCGGTTTTGTCGTCAGCTGGCTCTACGGGCGCTCGATGCGCTTCCTCAGTCGCTGGGGCGGCGATGAGCCGGCAACGCAGATTGTGCTGCTGTTCCTGCTGCCGTTTGCTTCCTACCTGATCGCTGAACATATTGGTTTTTCCGGGATTCTGGCCGCGGTCGCGGCGGGGATGACCATCACCCGTTCCGGGGTGATGCGCACCGCGCCGCTGGCGATGCGCCTGCGCGCCAACAGCACCTGGGCGATGCTGGAGTTCGTGTTTAACGGCATGGTGTTCCTGCTGTTAGGCCTGCAGCTGCCGGATATCCTGTCGAGCTCGCTGGTGGCGGCGGAGGCGGATCCCAACGTCGAAACCTGGATGCTGTTTACCGATATTATCCTGATTTACGCAGCCCTGATGCTGGTCCGTTTTGGCTGGCTGTGGACGATGCGCAAGCTCAGCCAGCGCTTCCTGAAGAAGAAGCCGATGGAGTTTGGCTCCTGGACAACCCGCGAGCTGCTGATCTCCTCGGTGGCCGGGGTGCGCGGGGCGATTACCCTCGCCGGCGTGCTGTCGATACCGCTGCTGCTGCCGAGCGGCGACGTTTTCCCTGCGCGCTATGAGCTGGTGTTCCTTGCCGCCGGGGTCATCCTGTTCTCACTGTTTGTCGGCGTGATTGCGCTACCGATCCTGCTGCGCCACATTGAGTCGACCGACCATGTCCAGCAGCGTAAAGAGGAGCGCCTGGCGCGCGCCGCAACCGCGGACGTGGCGATCGTGGCGATTCAAAAAATGGAGGAGCGGCTGGCGGCAGATACCAAAGAGAATATCGATAACCAGCTGCTGACGGAGGTCAGCTCGCGGGTGATCGGTAACCTGCGGCGGCGGGTTGACGGGCGCAACGACGTGGAAACCTCCATCCTCGAAGAGCAGCTTGAGCGCCGCTTCCGCCTGGCGGCGCTGCGCTCAGAACGCGGGGAGCTATACCACCTGCGTGCCACCCGGCAGATCAGCAACGAGACGCTGCAGAAGATGTTGCACGATCTTGACCTGCTGGAAGCGCTGTTAATCGAAGATCAGTAACTCCGTACCTGTTCCCCGGAGGCGGCGCCTGACGCGCCTTGTCCGGGCTACCGTCCCTCAGACTGTAGCCCGGGTAAGGCGTTTACGCCGCAACCCGGGAGCTCACTCCAAACTGACCCCTGCCACAAAGCGGCATTCCCGTTAGCGGGTAAATACGAATGAGTCTCATCTGTTGACGGCCTTCAGGAACAGAGTAAGGTTATTTTTATACTGTATATTTATGCAGTATAAATGAAACCACAAATACACTGAACCAGCAAAAAAGGACCTTACGATGGCTGAACAGAAAACTAACGCTCAGGTAGGGGGAAGAACTCGTTATGAGCTTCATCATGTTAAACCGATCAGTGAAGGTGGTGCTGTTTACGATATTGATGGGATTCGTGTAACCACTCCAAAACGCCATATTGAACTTCATAAGAAGGATAAATGAGATGGAAAAGAAAACGATTTCTGATTATACCGAGGCTGAATTCTTGGATTTCGTTAGGAAAATTTGTTTGGTTTCCGACTATAAAACGGAAGATGAGCATACTAATGCTGTTTTGAAATTCGAAGCGTTATCTGAGCACCCTGACGGATCAGACCTTATTTATTATCCGAAAGATGGTCAGGATGACAGTCCGGAAGGTATCGTAAAAGAGGTTAAAGAATGGCGAGCTAAAAACGGAAAATTAGGATTTAAGAAAGCCTGATTTTTACAGACAGCGCCATCCTTCCGGGTGGCGTTTTTCAACTGTGAGTTAACTCCATTCGATAAGGATACAGAAGCTACATCAACCGGCAGGATGAGGGCTTCTGATCCTCGACAACGTCTCCTGAAATAATATCCTACCCTCACCGCCAGAACCGCATTCAGCACCAGCTGGAGTTGAAGTGGTTTACTGAATTTGGCCACCTGAACAGAGGTGATATGCTCACCTCTTAACAACGGAATAGCCACGGTTTTCGTAGCCATTTTTCATCGTATGTAAATATGTATTAATTTCCGCTCCTCGCTCAAAGCTGCCTGTCAAAGTGGTCAAGCTCTACCACAGCTCAGAGGTACAAAAAACCACCTTAACGTACAATAATTTTCGATATCCAAACTAACCCCTACTACACTCCAGCCATGCCCGCGCGCTGTGCGACATATACACGCCCTCCCGCCAAATCATCCCCAATTCCCAACGCAGCTCGCTCTGCAGCGGGATCGTGCAAAAATGCCGGGCGTCGAGGCGCTCACAAATCGGCTGAGGCAGGATAGCCACGCCAATTCCCGCCTGAACCATCGCGGCGAGGAAGTCCCACTGTCCGCTGCGCACCGCGATGCGGGGCTTGACGTCATGGTCGGTAAACAGCTGCATCAGCTGCTGGCTGAGGGCGAAATCTTCGTTATAGATAACCAGTGGATGGGCGGCGAGCGCCTGCGGCGACAGCGAGCTCATCGCCTTCCACTGCGCCGTTCTCGGCGCCAGCACGCACAGCGAATGGTTGAACAGCGGCAGCGTCGCCAGGCCACTCTCCTCATCGACCGGCAGCGCCGTCATGGCCAGATCCAGCTCGCCGTCGCTGACCGCCTGCTGCACGGTCAGACCGCCGAACTCGGCAATTTTCAGCTCCACGCCCGGATAGCGCTGACGAAACAGGCCGATCGGCTCGGCCATCAGCATCCCGACCATCGGCGGGATCCCCAGCCGCAGAATGCCCTTATGCAGGTGGTTAATATCGCTAAGCTCGGATTCAAGCTGGCGGAATTCGCCCAAAATCGCCTGCCCACGCTCGAAAACCACCCGGCCGGTATCGGTTAGCAGCAGCCGGCGGCCGTCGCGAATAAGCAGCGTACAGTTGAGCTCATCTTCGAGGTTTTTTAGCATCTTGCTGATGGTGGGCTGCGTGACGAACAGTTTCTCCGCCGCGCGGGTGAAGCTCTGCTGGCGGACGACTTCGACAAAATAACGCAGCGTGCGGATATCCATAATTATTCCCTGAGACTATACCTGTGATGATTTTAATTCATTTCTGTCCAACCTGGCGGCTCACTATACTGCTCGCCTGGCTTCTTTTTCAGGAATATCGCTCATGGCCTCCGTGCCAGCTCGCGTTACCCCCTTCGTTATGCAACGCCTTCAGGTACCGGTTCAGGTACTGGTTTATGCCGGACTCTTTGTCTGCGCTCAATATCTGGTTAACTGGCTGCACCTGCCGCTCCCGGCAAATCTGGTCGGCATGCTGATGCTGCTGGCGCTTATCGTCTGTCGGATTATCCCGCTGAAGTGGGTGCGCGCCGGCGCCCGCTGGCTGCTGGCAGAAATGCTGCTGTTCTTCGTGCCGGCGGTGGTGGCGGTGGTCAACTACACCCAGCTGCTGATGGTGGACGGCTGGCGTATTCTGCTGGTGATCGCGCTGAGCACGACGCTGGTGCTGGGCGCCACGGCGTGGGTGGTGGATAAAGTTTATCGCTATGAAATAAGCAGGATGAAGCATGAGTGATCTCCATCTGAGCATTCTGTGCCTGATCGTAACGCTGGTGCTCTATTTTGCCAATAAACGCCTCTATCGCCGCTTTCACAAGCTGCCGCTGATGCCGCTGGTTTTTACCCCAATCCTGCTGGTGCTGATTCTGGTCTTTGGCCATATTTCATATCAAAGCTATATGGGCGAAGCCCACTGGCTGCTGTGGCTGCTGGGGCCGGCGACCATCGCTTTCGCCGTGCCGGTGTATGACAACCTGGCGATTATTAAGCGCCACTGGATGTCGCTGAGCGCCGGGGTGGTGACGGCCTCAATCGTGGCGGTCTGCAGCTCGGTCTGGCTGGCGCGCCTGTTCACCCTTTCCGATGAGATTCAGCGCAGCCTGGCGGTGCGTTCGGTCACCACGCCTTTTGCGCTGGCCGCGGCCCGGCCTCTCGGCGGTCAGCCGGATCTGGTCGCGCTGTTCGTGGTGGTCACCGGGGTCTTTGGTATGGCGATCGGCGATGTGCTGTTTTTGCGCCTGTCGATTCGTGAAGGGATGGCGAAAGGGGCGGGCTTTGGCGCCGCCTCGCACGGTGCCGGGACCGCTCGCTCCTACGAGCTCGGGCCGCAGGAGGGCGTTGTCGCCAGCCTGGTGATGATGCTATCTGGGGTGGTGATGGTGCTGGCGGCGCCGCTGGTGCGCCTGCTGATGTTCTGATGAACCCCGGCCGAACGGCCGGGGTTAAGCGGCTTAATGCGCCTGGCCGCGTTCGATACCGATACCGGTCTGTGAACGGATAAACTGGGCGCGGAACAGCTCGCGTTCGCGCTGCCCGTCCGCCGAGTTATCGGTGGCGGAGAAGAACCAGATACCGATAAAGGCAACGGCAATCGAGAACAGCGCCGGATACTCGTACGGGAAGACCGCCTTCGCATGGCCGAGGATCTGTACCCAAATCGTCGGGCCGAGGATCATCAGGATTACGGCGGTCAGCAGCCCCAGCCAGCCGCCAATCATCGCCCCGCGGGTGGTCAACTTCGACCAGTACATCGACAGCAGAATGATAGGGAAGTTACAGCTGGCGGCAATCGAGAACGCCAGTCCGACCATAAAGGCAATGTTCTGATTTTCGAACAGGATCCCCAGCAGAATGGCGACCACGCCGAGGATCATCACGGTGATTTTCGATACCCGCAGCTCGTCGCGCTCGCTGGCGCCCTTACGGAAGACGTTGGCGTAAAGGTCGTGGGAGACCGCCGAGGCCCCGGCCAGGGTGAGGCCTGCAACCACCGCAAGAATGGTGGCGAAGGCCACGGCCGAAATAAAGCCGAGGAACAGATTACCGCCCACCGCGTCAGCGAGGTGCACCGCCGCCATGTTGTTGCCGCCGATAAGCGCGCCCGCAGCGTCTTTAAACGCCGGATTTGCGCCAACCAGCATAATTGCGCCGAAGCCGATAATAAAGGTCAGGATGTAGAAATAGCCCATAAAACCGGTGGCGTAGAATACGCTTTTACGCGCTTCGCGCGCATCGCTCACGGTGAAGAAGCGCATCAGAATATGCGGCAGGCCGGCGGTACCGAACATCAGCCCCAGCCCAAGCGACAGCGCCGATATCGGGTCTTTCACCAGTCCACCAGGGCTCATGATCGCCACCCCTTTTGGATGGACCGCCATCGCTTCGCTGAACAGGTTATTGAAGCTGAAGCCGACGTGCTTCATGACCATAAAGGCCATAAAGCTGGCGCCGCACAGCAGCAGAACCGCCTTAATGATCTGTACCCAGGTGGTCGCCAGCATGCCGCCAAACAGCACGTACAGCACCATCAGCACGCCGACCAGCACCACCGCAACGTGGTAGTTAAGGCCGAACAGCAGCTGGATAAGCTTGCCCGCGCCGACCATCTGCGCAATCAGGTACAGCGCCACCACCACCAGCGAACCGCAGGCGGAGAGGGTACGGATTGGCCCCTGCTTCAGGCGATAGGAGGCGACGTCGGCAAAGGTATAGCGTCCGAGGTTGCGCAGGCGTTCGGCAATCAGGAACAGAATAATCGGCCAGCCGACCAGGAAGCCGAGGGAGTAAATCAGCCCATCGTAGCCGGAGGTATAAACCAGCGCGGAAATCCCGAGGAAGGAGGCGGCGGACATAAAGTCGCCGGCAATCGCCAGCCCGTTCTGGAAGCCGGTGATGTTCCCCCCGGCGGTATAGTAATCGCTGCGCGAGCGTACCCGTTTTGACGCCCAGTACGTGATATAGAGCGTCAGGGCGACGAAGATCAGGAACATGATAATCGCCTGCCAGTTTGTCGGCTGGCGCTGGACCGCGCCGGCGATCGTATCGGCCGCGTTTGCGGCAGCCGGGAGCGTGGCGGCAAGCGCCGTCAGAACTTTCTTCATGATGCCTGCACCTCTTTGAGAATGCTTTTCGTCAGACGATCGAATTCGCCGTTGGCCCGCCAGACGTAAACGCCGGTGAGCAGGAAGGAGATAACGATGACGCCGATGCCGATGGGGATGCCGCGGGTGACGCTGGTTCCCGCGTGCAGCGGCGTACCCAGCCAGCCGGGGGCAAAGGCGATAAGCAAAATGAAGCCGACATAGATAACCAGCATGATCAGTGACAAGATGGCGGCAAACCTTTGCCGGGTTGCAACTAACTCCCTGAAATTCGCACTATTTTCTATCCGCTGACAAATTTGATCATTCATCACAGCGTCTCCAGAGGTATTCCTTTCGTCATCCACGCGCGAGACGTCGGCAGCACGCGTCCGCCCGACGGTAAACCGTCGGGAATCTGCCTGCTTACCGCTTTCCTGCTGCCTGGAATCCTTAGGAAGGTTTTATGTTTATCTCCTCTCCCCGATTGAGGAGAGGGTGTAGGGATTCAGTACGTATTTACGACGGCATTGCGATGGACTGCTTCTCTTCGAGCAGTTTTTCCACCACGCCAGGATCGGCGAGCGTTGAGGTATCGCCGAGGTTGCTGGTGTCACCGGCGGCAATCTTGCGCAGGATGCGGCGCATGATTTTACCGGAGCGGGTTTTCGGTAACGAATCGGTCCAGTGCAGCACGTCCGGGGTGGCCAGCGGGCCTATCTCTTTACGCACCCAGTTGCGCACTTCCGCGTACAGCTCCGGCGTCGGCTCTTCACCGTGATTCAGCGTCACGTAGGCGTAAATGGCCTGACCTTTGATGTTATGCGGGATGCCGACCACCGCCGCTTCGGCGATTTTCGGGTGTGAAACCAGCGCCGATTCAATTTCTGCGGTGCCCAGACGGTGGCCGGAAACGTTCAGCACGTCGTCCACGCGGCCGGTTATCCAGTAATAGCCATCCTCGTCACGACGCGCGCCGTCGCCGCTGAAGTACATGTTTTTAAAGGTGGAGAAGTAGGTTTGCTCGAAGCGCTCGTGGTCGCCGAACAGGGTACGCGCCTGACCAGGCCAGGAGTCGGCGATGGCCAGGTTGCCCTCGGTGGCCCCTTCCAGCGGCGTGCCTTCGTTATCGACGATTACCGGCTGAACGCCGAAGAACGGACGGGTGGCGGAGCCGGCCTTCAGCTCAATGGCGCCCGGCAGCGGAGTGATCATAAAGCCGCCGGTTTCGGTCTGCCACCAGGTGTCCATCACCGGGCATTTCTCGTTGCCGATTTTCTTCCAGTACCACTCCCAGGCTTCCGGGTTGATTGGCTCGCCGACGGATCCCAGAATGCGCAGGGAAGAGCGGTCGGTGCCTTCGATAGCCTTATCACCCTCGGCCATCAGCGCGCGAATCGCCGTCGGCGCGGTATACAGGATGTTGACCTGGTGTTTATCCACCACCTGGCACATGCGCGCCGGAGTCGGCCAGTTTGGTACCCCTTCGAACATCAGCGTCGTCGCGCCGCAGGCCAGCGGGCCGTACAGCAGGTAGCTGTGGCCGGTTACCCAGCCCACGTCGGCGGTGCACCAGTAGATATCGCCAGGATGATAGTCGAATACGTATTTGAAGGTCGTTGCCGCATACACCAGGTAGCCCCCGGTGGTGTGCAGGACGCCTTTCGGCTTGCCGGTTGAGCCTGAGGTATAGAGGATAAACAGCGGGTCTTCGGCGTTCATCTCTTCCGGCTGGTGCTGGTCGCTGGCGTTTTCCAGCAGATCGCTCCACCACAGGTCGCGACCCTCGTGCCATTCCGTTTTGCCCCCGGTGCGCTTGAGGACGACCACGTTTTCAATAGTGGTAACGTTAGGATTTTTCAGCGCGTCATCGACGTTTTTCTTCAGCGGAATGGCGCGACCGGCACGCAGGCCCTCATCGGCGGTGATCACCAGCCGCGAGCTGGAGTCGATGATGCGTCCGGCAACCGCTTCCGGCGAGAAGCCGCCGAAAATAACCGAGTGGATGGCGCCAATGCGCGCGCAGGCCAGCATAGCGACCGCCGCTTCGGGCACCATTGGCATATAGATAGCCACGACGTCGCCTTTTTTAATCCCGAGGCCGAGCAGGGCGTTGGCAAAGCGGCACACGTCGCGATGCAGCTCGCGATAGGTAATTTTCTTGCTCTGGCTGGCGTCGTCGCCTTCCCAGATGATGGCCGTCTGCTCGCCGCGCTCCGCGAGGTGGCGATCGAGACAGTTGGCCGCCAGGTTTAGCGTTCCGTCCTCATACCATTTGATAGAGACGTTGCCCGGGGCAAACGAGGTGTTCTTCACGCGCGTATAGGGCCGCATCCAGTCGAGAATTTTTCCCTGCTCGCCCCAGTACGCGTCGGGGTCGGTCACGGATTGTTGATACTGCGCCTTGTACTGTTCCGGGTTAATCAGGCAGCTGTCCGCAATATTTGCGGGAATAGAGTGTTTATGTATTTGGCTCATGGCTTTTTTTCTCCTGTAGGTTGTTAAATATATGTCAAATAAACGTTAATAGTAGGGGCTTTGCGCGCTTTGTTTGCTATTTGGGGGACAGATCACGCATTAATTCAACTGAATGAAAATCAATCAAATGAAACTTTTAAGTGCAATAATTCCGGTAATGAATTTATAGAAACGGAAGTTATTAAAATTTTTTTATAACAAATACTTATGCAACATAAGTGGGGGGAATGAGCGGATTCATGCATAAACTCAGAGTAAAGGCCTGTTCTTAAAGGCTTGCGTAGCATGCCGTGCAAATGATACTCATACCGCGCGTTAAAAAACCCCATAGAGCAACGCAACACAATTCATACCCCTTTCAGTGGGTATCATTACCTCCGGTAATGGTGCCTTTCATTGAGGAAGTCTGTAGTGATGAAAAAAACAAAAGTCAGCCTGGCCTGGCAAATTTTGCTGGCCCTGGTGCTGGGCATACTCCTGGGCAGTTATCTGCATTACCATGCCGAAAGCCGTGATTGGTTAATCTCGAACCTCCTGACGCCTGCGGGCGACATCTTTATCCACCTGATTAAAATGATCGTGGTGCCGATTGTGATTTCGACGCTGATCGTCGGGATTGCGGGCGTCGGCGACGCTAAGCAGCTGGGGCGTATTGGTGCCAAAACGATTATCTATTTTGAAGTGATCACCACGGTGGCGATTGTGCTGGGGATCACCCTGGCCAACGTTTTCCAGCCGGGCACCGGCATTGATATGTCGCAGCTGGCGGCGGTCGATATTTCGAAATACCAAAGTACGACGGCGGAAGTGCAAAGCCACGCGCACGGGCTGATGGGGACGATTTTGTCGCTGGTGCCGACCAATATCGTCGCCTCGATGGCAAAGGGCGATATGCTGCCGATTATCTTCTTCTCGGTGCTGTTCGGTCTGGGCCTCTCCTCGCTGCCGGCCACGCATCGTGAGCCGCTGGTGACCGTTTTCCGCTCCATTTCCGAGACCATGTTCAAAGTGACGCACATGGTGATGCGCTACGCGCCGGTCGGGGTGTTCGCGCTGATCTCCGTGACCGTCGCTACCTTCGGCTTCGCCTCCCTGTGGCCGCTGGCCAAGCTGGTGATTTTGGTCTATTTCGCGATTCTGTTCTTTGCGCTGGTGGTGCTGGGGCTGGTCGCACGGGTCTGCGGCCTGAGCATCTGGACCCTGATTCGTATCCTCAAAGACGAGCTGATCCTCGCGTACTCTACCGCCAGCTCCGAGAGCGTGCTGCCGCGTATTATTGAGAAGATGGAGGCCTACGGCGCGCCGGCCTCAATTACCAGCTTCGTGGTGCCGACCGGCTACTCCTTTAACCTCGACGGTTCGACGTTATACCAGAGTATTGCGGCGATCTTTATCGCCCAGCTGTACGGGATTGACCTGTCGCTGTGGCAGGAGATTACCCTGGTGCTGACGCTGATGGTGACCTCGAAAGGGATTGCCGGCGTGCCGGGCGTCTCCTTTGTGGTGCTGCTGGCGACGCTGGGCAGCGTCGGGATCCCGCTGGAAGGTCTGGCCTTTATTGCCGGCGTTGACCGTATCCTCGATATGGCGCGTACCGCGCTGAACGTGGTGGGGAATGCCCTGGCGGTGCTGGTTATCGCCAAGTGGGAGCACAAATTTGACCGTAAGAAAGCGCTGGCGTACGAGCGTGAAGTGCTGGGCAAATTTGATAAGACCGCGCAATAAACGCGTAATGAAATAGCAAAACCGGCGCCCTGCGCCGGTTTTTTTATCGTGGGGCAGGGGATTTCAGATAACGGTGGTTTGGGCGAAGGCCGTTTTCAACTTGTTCTGCAAAATGCGCCGTTCATATTCCGTGTAATGTTCCGTTCACGATGAATCCAGCGCTTTTCTGATACCCGCTGCGGGTGAACGGCACGGGGGGCGTTTCGCCCGCCCCCGTGGCCCCCGGCATGGCGCTGAAAACTGCCGCTGCGCGGTACGCTCCACTCCGGCTTCATCTGGCGGACCGGGCAGGACTCGACGTCCCTGTCTCGACCTGCCTCTCTGACCGCCTTATTCGTCCATCCATGGGACTCACCCCTTCGGGGCCGACGTTAACGTCGTTCAAAAACGCTCCCGGCGTTTTTGTCCTGGCGGCCAGTCCTGGATGCGCGCCTGCGTTCCCGCCAGTTTTCTTGATGCGCCTTAACCCCCCTCGCTGTCAGCCCGTAGATACCAGCAGCCAAATCATTGCTGAAGGCTTTTTCAGCAATGACCATGCAGGCATGAGGCATCGGGATATGCAGCAGGGGGGTTGGGCCGGCTAAAAATCGCTGAGGCGCAGGCGGCTGGCCGGGGCCGCCTGCATGGATGCTGGCGGAGGCAAGCCTTACAGGGAAGTTACCTCTTGCCGTCCCCGAAAAGCCAGACGGCGGAGATGAAGGTATCGCGCAGCGACGATTTTTCTTGCCGGGATGCCGGGTCCCCAGGGCCGGGCGAAACCGGCCCTGGGCCGTTCACGTATGCCGCAGGAAACAGAAGTATGCGAGACCAATGGTGAACGGAACATTCCGCCGTAGCCTGGCATAGCGCATATCAGCGATCCGCCCTTCGCCCAAACCACCGTAAAAAGCCATCCGGGCGCGAAGAGTTTACCCCCTGGTTATCCGCTCAAACTCCTCGCATCCGGTATCAAACCCCTCCTGGCAGCTGACGTTCAGCCAGTGCAGGGCCTTCTGCTGATTGGGCTCGATAAAGCCTTTCTCCCCCTGCTGGAACATCATCCCCGCCCAGTACTCGGCGTAGCCGGTGCGGGACAGCGAGGAGCTGCGTTTAAAATAGAGCGTGGCCGCGGCTTCATCTTCCGCAATCTGCACGCCGCTGGCGTAAATCAGCCCGAGCAGCATCTGCGCGTCAACGGCGGAGTCGCTTTCCGGATCCAGGGCCGCGTCCTGCAGCAGGGTGATGGCGTGCGAATAGTCCGGCTTGCCGGCCTGATGATTGACCAGCACCCGGGCAAGGACGATCTCCCCGGCCTTACTTCCCGCCTGTACCGACTTTTCCGCCAGCTGCCTGGCCTGCTTGTAATCGGCGTTCTGCGGGTTGCGGATCTTCAACTGCGCCAACAGCGCCAGCGCGTCGCCATCGCCGTTTTCCGCCGACTTCTGCGCCCAGTATTCGGCCTGCGGGTAATCGCCGGAGCTGACGTAGGTATCGGCGAGATAGTACTGTGCGCGCGGGTCGCCCGATTCAGCCTGCTGTTTGTACTGACTGCCTGGTTCCATGGCGCCTGCGGCGAGGGAGACCAGCGCCAGCAATAAATAGAGGTATTTCATTTTTTATTATCTATTAGGGATACAGCTAACAGTATAAAGGGAGGCGTAAGAGAAGAAAATGACAGGCGCTAAGCAGGAGTGATGAAACCGGGGCGATAAATGTGTCCCGCCGCTGAGCGTTGCGCCAGCGGGGGACCGGTCCGTCGCCCGGAAAAGCGCAGCGCGCCCCTCCGGGAAAGCGGTCTGACTTAGCCCATCGCGCTTTCGCGCAGGCGGGCTTTTAGCTTACTGTACTCATCAATCACGTACTGTTCGGCGGCGCGCTGGTCGGCAATCCTCTCAATGTTAACCGCGCAGTACTTGTACTCCGGCGTTTTAGTTATCGGGCTCAGGTTCTCGGTTACCAGCTCGTTGCAGGCGCCAATCCACCACTGGTACGTCATATAGACCGCCCCCTTATTCGGCCGCTCGCTAACCTGCGCGCGGGTTATGATGCGGCCCTTACGTGAGTTAACCCACACCAGCGCCTCATCCTCGATACCCAGACGCGCGGCGTCGGCGGTGTTGATTTGCGCATAGCCAGGTTCATCCGCCAGCGCCGCCAGCGCCGCACAGTTGCCGGTCATCGAACGACACGAATAGTGGCCGACTTCACGCACCGTGGAGAGCACCATCGGGTACTCGTCGGTCAGCTTGTCAATCGGCGCAACCCAGTCGCAGGTATAGAACTGCGCCAGGCCGTTCGGGGTATCAAACTTCTCTTTAAACAGATAAGAGGTCCCCTGATCGGCATCGGACTCGTCGCGGCACGGCCACATGATGTAACCCAGTTCGCCCATCTTCTCGTAGGTGGCGCCGTAAAAGTCCGGACACAGATGGCGCAGCTCGTTCCAGATCTCCTGGGTGTTGCTGTAGCGCATCGGGT
>NZ_CACSIS010000021.1:0-109351 GCF_902705905.1 Klebsiella sp. 18074
AGTAATGGTTTCAAACTGATATTGATGGGGGGAAGGTTCTCTAAGCATGGCAGTCAGTCCATTTTTTGCACTGACCTTATTAGATCAAAGTCCTGGCCTCACGGCCAGGACTTTGTCATCAATCTGAGGCGCCTGCTGGCGCCTTTTCACGTTTATTGAACGGTGGTTCCGGGCACCAGAATTTCGGTGGCGATAATCACCACCAGCAGGCCGACAAGAACCGGTACCGAGGTCCGCTTCACCACCTCAAACGGCGAGATTTTTGCCATCCCGGCCACGGCAACCACCACGCCCGATACCGGGGAAATGGTCCGGCCAAGGTTGGATGCCTGCAGCATCGGGATCGACAGATAGGCCGGGTTAATACCCGACGAGTGCGCCAGCTTGGGGATCATCTCAACGAAGGCGTAAAACGGGGCGTTACCTGAACCGGTCGTCATGGCTGCCAGCATCGTCAGCACGACCAGCACCAGCATCAGAATGATACTGGCGGAGCCAAACGAGGTCGCAATCGAAATCAGGCTATTGATAAAGCCGATGGTGCTCAGGCCCTGGGCAAACACGCCGGCGGCGACCAGCAGCATGACCACGCCGGCAAAGGCGTCGGCCATCCCGCGATAGGCGGCTTCCAGCCCGCTGAAGACGTTTTTGGTGTTAAAGCCGCGGCAGAATTCCAGCACCGCCGCCAGCAGCATGCACATCACCAGGATGGCAATAATATGCAGCTCCGGGCCCCATTTCCCGTCGAAGATAAGCACGCCGATAATGGGTGTGAAGGGCAGAATGGCGTAGAAGGAGGGGGCGGTGGTGGTTATCTCGTTGACGTCGAGCATTTCGTGGGCGACGTTCTCTTTCTTATCCAGGTAGCGTTGCCAGAAAAAGTGGGCAATCGCCATGCCGACAATCGCCGCGATGGAGATCGGCAGCGTGGTCTTAAAGGCAAAATCGATGAGCGGCATTTCGGCGGCCTTCGCCGCGAGGACGACATCGCCGGAGGTTGGGGAGAGGATAATGGCCGCCGGGGAGGCGCAAATAGCCGCCGCCGCGCCGCGGCTGATCCCGACGTTGACCATCACCGGGAACAGCGTTGCCATCAGCAGGACACCGAGGCCGGTCGCCGAAGAGACGGCCAGCGACATCAGGCAGGCGACAAAATAGGCGGCGATCATCAGCAGGTAGGGGGAGTTAATGTAGCGCAGGGGCTTCGAGGCCAGTTTGACCACCATATCGTTGGCGCCGATATGCGTCATGTAGGTGGCAAATCCGCAGAGCATCATAATCATCATGCCGAGGTCGCCGCCGCGGCTCATCAGCAGAATTTTGATGTATTCGATGATGTCGGTCGCGGAGTAGCCCGTGCTTTTCGCCTCGCCGGGTAAAATTTTATGTCCCATCAGCGCGCTGACGATAAGCAGCGTCAGACCGCCAACAAAGAGCACGCCGGTGGCGGAATACCCTTTGATGATATAGCGGGCGACGCCCACAATGACCACGATCCCAATAAGGATCTCAACTAGCGTAAGCATTATTTTACCCCTGAACCATTAACCCAAAGAATGTGCTGATAAATAAGGTTGTGCAAAAATTAAGGGAAGGAATGTGCCGAATAAATCGACGAAACATGCTGATGCAAATCAATAAACCGATGAGAATTGCCTAATCAGCGGTCGGCGCGCGGGCGCTATCACAAAGTCGACAGGCTGGGTTGTTGCGATTTCGTGGGCGGTAAATCAAGACTTTGCCGTATTTCGTTAAGGTTATATTAAGATTATATTTGCTACTTTATTCCGCTTTAAAATCGATATTGGTAATTGAGAAGTGTTAAGACTACGTTATGTTGTACTGTTTTTGCTCAGTTTTTCCGGGCTGCTGCTCTCCAGTGGGATAGCAAATGCGTCATTTAGCTCGACGATTCGCGATGGCTATAACACCTTAAGCGATAACGTTGCTGAGACCTGGAAGGAGCCAGAACACTACGACCTGTATGTTCCCTCGATCACCTGGCACGCCCGATTTGCCTATGACAAAGAAAAAACCGATGAGTATAACGAGCGTCCCTGGGGGGCCGGTTTCGGCGTGTCGCGCTGGGATGATAAAGGTAACTGGCATGGCCTGTACGCGATGGCATTTAAGGACTCGTATAACAAATGGGAACCTATCGCCGGCTACGGCTGGGAGAAAACCTGGCGTCCGCTCGCCGACGATAACTTCCACCTTGGCCTCGGCTATACGCTCGGCGTAACCGCGCGCGATAACTGGCACTATATTCCGCTGCCGGTGGTACTGCCGATGGCGTCTATCGGCTACGGCCCGGCGACGTTCCAGATGACCTACATCCCCGGTACCTATAACAACGGTAACGTTTACTTTGCCTGGGCCCGCTTTCAGTTTTAATCCGCACTCGCTTAGTGATAAAAGAGCTGAGCATTATGTTATGTGGAAAAACAATAACTAAAGCGCAACCACTAAAAAAGATAGCGACTTTTGTCACTTTTTAGCAAAGTTCGACTGGACAAAAGGCACCACAATTGATGTACTGGATCGCGACACAGTATCAGTGTCTTTTTTTCATATAAAGGTAATTTTGATGTCTAAGATTAAAGGTAACGTTAAGTGGTTTAATGAGTCCAAAGGATTCGGTTTCATTACTCCGGAAGATGGCAGCAAAGATGTATTCGTACATTTCTCTGCAATCCAGTCCAACGGTTTCAAAACTCTGGCTGAAGGTCAGCGTGTAGAGTTCGAAATCACTAACGGTGCCAAAGGCCCTTCTGCTGCAAACGTAAACGCTATCTAAGCAACGCGTCAGTAGAATATAAAAACCCGCGCTTAGCGGGTTTTTTTTTGCCTGTTTTTAACGGCTGGCGGCATGAGAAAAGAGCCAGAACGCTGCCGCCGTCATGGCGAATGAGCCCAGCAGGTTGACCAGAAGATTGAGCAGGGCCCAGCTGAAGCGCCCCTGCTGCAGCAGAAACACCACTTCCGCTGAGAAGGTGGAGAAGGTCGTCAATCCGCCGCAAAAGCCGGTAGTGATGAGCAGCTTCCACATCGGGTCGATATCGGTCAGCCGGTTAAACCAGGCCAGGCCGGCGCCAATGATAAATGCGCCCAGCAGGTTGGCCGTTAGCGTGCCAATGGGAATGGCATGGTGCAGGGGGTTAAACTTCATTCCCAGCCACCAGCGCAATACGCTGCCGGTACCGCCGCCAAGAAAAACGGCTAAAAGTAGTTGTGACACTCTCATTCCCTGCTATTTGGTTAATACTGGGGAATGAGTGTAGCGCGCAAAATGCGTCGCTGGCTATGAATTCGCGAACGGGAGATTAAGATGCTGGTTGCTGCTGGACAATTTGCCGTCACCCCTGACTGGCGGGCGAATGCGCAGACCTGCGTAGCGCTGATGGCCCAGGCCGCTGAGCAGGGCGCGTCGCTGCTGGTGCTGCCCGAGGCGCTGCTGGCACGCGACGATAGCGACCCGGATCTCTCGGTTAAATCGGCGCAGGAGATAGACGGCGGCTTCCTGTGCCTGCTGCGCGAGGAGAGCCGTAGCAACGGCTTAACCACCGTGCTGACGATTCACGTGCCTTCCGGCGAGGGACGCGCGGCTAATACGCTGGTGGCGATACGCCGCGGCGAGGTTATCGCACAATACCAGAAGCTACACTTATACGATGCGTTTAATATACAGGAGTCGCGGCGCGTTGATGCCGGCCTGCAGATCCCGGCGCTGATTGACGTCGACGGGGTTCGGGTTGGCCTGATGACCTGCTATGATTTGCGCTTCCCGGAGCTGGCGTTAAGCCTCGCACTGAGCGGCGCCGAGATCCTCGTTCTCCCGACCGCGTGGGTGAGAGGGCCGATGAAGGAGCATCACTGGGCGACGCTGTTGGCCGCCCGCGCGCTGGACACGACCTGCTATATCGTGGCGGCAGGAGAGTGCGGGAACCGTAATATCGGCCAGAGCCGAATTATCGATCCCCTCGGCACGACGCTGGCCGGCGCGGCGGATCGGCCGCAGATGATTTTTGCCGACGTTTCCATGGATTATCTACGCCAGGTGCGCGAGCGCTTGCCGGTGCTGCAGAACCGCCGCTTTGCGCCACCGCAATTATTGTGACGTTTTTTTAAACAGAGCTTGATTCACCTTGTTACAGATTGCTATTGTGTCCGCGCGTCAAATAGCCGTTAATTGTTCGCGTGTATGATGGCGTATTCGCAGATTGTTTTAGAGAAGAAGGTTAGCTATGGGTGAGATTAGTATTACCAAACTGCTGGTTGTCGCAGCACTGATTATTTTAGTGTTTGGTACCAAAAAACTACGTACGCTGGGTGGAGACCTGGGTTCGGCTATCAAAGGCTTTAAGAAGGCCATGAACGACGACGATAGCGCGAAGAAAACCAGTGCGGAAGAAGAAACTCCGGCACAGAAGCTCTCTCATAAAGAGTAATTAAATGTCTGCTCCCCGACAGCGGGAGCAGGTTGCCGGCAGGGCTATCAGCCTGCACGGATAAGAGGCTGCAGCGATTATCGTTGCGGCCTCTTTTTGTATCCTGCAAGGTCATTGGCTGAAAAATGCAACCGACTGTAACCGCGCCGGCGGATTTATTGCGGGGAAAGGACGAGGTAGCGCAAGGAGAGCTGACCGCTGCACGCGGGAAGCGCGCAGCGGTCGAGGACGGCGTGAACTACTTCACTTCCATCCCTTTGGCCTGCAGGTCGGCATGATAGGACGAGCGGACGAACGGGCCGCAGGCGGCATGGGTGAAGCCCATGGCCATCGCTTCGGCTTTCATCTCTTCGAACTCATCCGGGCTAACGTAGCGCTGTACCGGCAGGTGGTGACGGCTCGGCTGCAGGTACTGACCAAGGGTCAGCATCGTCACGCCGTGGCGACGCAGGTCGCGCATAACTTCAACGATTTCAGCGTTGGTTTCACCGAGGCCGACCATCAGACCCGACTTGGTTGGGATCTCCGGATGCGCTTCTTTGAAGCTTTCCAGCAGCTTTAACGACCAGTTATAATCGGCGCCTGGGCGTACCTGGCGATAGAGACGCGGCACGTTTTCCAGGTTGTGGTTAAAGACGTCCGGCGGCGTAACCTTGAGGATATCCAGGGCGCGATCCATACGGCCGCGGAAGTCCGGAACCAGGGTTTCAATCTTAATCGACGGGCTTTTCTCACGGATGGCGCTGATGCAGTCGGCGAAATGCTGAGCACCACCGTCGCGAAGGTCATCGCGGTCGACGGAGGTGACAACGACGTACTTCAGGCCCATGTCGGCGATGGTTTGCGCGAGCTTCTGCGGTTCATTAGCATCCGGGGTCACCGGACGACCGTGGGCGACGTCGCAGAACGGGCAGCGGCGGGTGCAGATAGCACCGAGGATCATAAAGGTTGCCGTTCCGTGGTTGAAGCATTCCGCAAGATTCGGGCAAGAAGCTTCTTCGCACACGGAGTGCAAACCGTTCTTACGCATCGCTGCTTTGATACCCTGGATACGGGACGAGTCAGCCGGAAGTTTGATTTTCATCCATTCCGGTTTTCTGAGCAGAGCTTCACGCTCAGTTGCCACGTTTTTCACCGGGATAAGGGCCATTTTATCGGCGTCGCGGTATTTAACACCGCGTTCCATCACAATGGGTTTACTCATAGCGTGCGTGTTCCAGTTGCGAGTACGAAGGAAAACGAATTAATTCAAGTAAATGTTGTATTTATCAACTATTTTTGAATCAAGGATAGGCAGTATACCATTGATACGGGCCAGAAAGCAGCCTGCCTGTTCGGCAAATTGTAAAATAGTTGTTGTTTTATGCTTTCCCTCACGTGCGGTATGGCTTAAAAAGCCTGACGAACCGCCTCAATCACCTCATTGAGCAGGGGTTCCTGGGCGCTGAGCTTGTTGTAATGCAGCGAAATGTCGATGGTTTCATCGGCGAGAGGCGGGTAGTCCAGCGCCGCCAGTGGCCAGGTTTTGGCCAACAGCGAAAACATCCGGTTCGGCATCAGCCCAAGCATATCGCTGGCGCTCACCAGCGCGGCCTGAGTTAACAGATTGTAGCTGCTAAAGCCGCAGCGCCGCGCCCCTGGCTGCTCCTGCAGCCGGCGGTGCAGCGCCGGATAGCGCTGGCCCTCGGGCAGCAGCAGGGCAAACTCGTACTGACGAAGATGCTCTTCGCTGTGCGGCATAGCCAGCGCCGGATGCGCCTCACGGCAGTACATCATCACCCGATCCTGGAACAGAACGTGGTGCACGATCGACTGGCCGCTGTGCGCGTAGCTGTCGATCAGCAGATCCACCTGGCGCTGGTTAAGCTGGCTGGGGGCATCGGTAATGGCGATATTGTGCAGCAGCACCTGCGGGAAGCGAGGTTTCAGCGCCTGCGCAATTGTCGGCATGACCAGCGCGCCGACGGTGGGTGAGGTGGCGATGGTGATGACCCGCTGCTGATGCGGGCTGCCGGTTAAATCCAGCGCGCTGAGGAAGGCTTCCATTCCCTGGCTGATGTACTGATGGAGGTGCGTCGCGTAGGCGGTCGGCGTCACGCCCTGGCCCTTGCGAATAAACAGCGGATCGGGAAAAAGCGCGCGGAGTTTGTTGATCGACTGGCTAATGGCCGAGGGGGTGATATTCAGCACCTTAGCCGCATTCACGATGCCCTTGTGTACGTATACGGCTTCGAAAATCGTCAGTAAGTTGAGGTCAATATTGCGCAGAATGCGGAATACCTGGCGATCGTCGAGCTGTTCGGTGGGCTCCGGTTGCGGATGATTTTTTTCCACTCTGCGCCTCCTGTCATAGCGAATAGCGCAAGTATAGCGGTCAGTGACGCCGCCGTTTGTGGCAATTAATTGCAAATAGAATGGCTTAACGAAAGTGAGGCGCAAAAACGGCGCCCCGGGAAGCCGGGACGCCCGGATTTACTCTGCGGAAATGAACTCGTGCGGCGGGTTGTCGAGCAGCGCCAGCAGGTTGGCAACCAGTCGTGGTGCGACGATGTGCGGCGCCGCTTCGGGCTGCCACTGGCGCATTTGCGCCATCTCCATTCCGGCGTAGCCGCAGGGATTAATCCGCAGGAACGGCGAAAGGTCCATTGCGATATTGAGCGCCAGGCCATGGAACGAGCACCCTTTGCGAATGCGCAGGCCAAGCGAGCAGATCTTTTGCTCACCGACGTAAACGCCGGGCGCATCGGCGCGCGGGTGCGACTCAATAGCGTACTCCGCCAGGGTATTGACCACGGTCTGCTCCAGCAGCGTCACCAGTTCGCGTACGCCCAGCTTGCGGCGTTTGAGATTGAGCAGGACGTACATCACCTGCTGCCCCGGCCCGTGGTAGGTTACCTGGCCGCCGCGATCGCTTTGAATGACCGGAATATCGCCCGCTACCAGAACGTGCTCCGCTTTTCCCGCCTGGCCCTGGGTAAAGACCGGATGATGTTCAACCAGCCAGATTTCATCGAGGGTTGTTTCATCGCGCGAGTCGGTAAAGTCGTGCATTGCCTGCGAGACAGGGGCGTAAGGCTGCAGGCCGAGTTGACGAATGAGGATTTTATTGTGCTGCAAAACAACGTCTCCGCACAGAGAAGTGATTTAAGGCAGCGAGTATATCACAGCGGGGAAGGGGATGACCCGGCGCGAGGCCGGGTAGCGGAATGGGTTACAGCACCATCCGGACGATCTCAATATTACCCAGCTCTTCGTACAGGGTTTCGACCTGCTCGATATGGGTGGCGTTGATGGTGATAGAAACCGAGTGGTAGTTACCTTTGCTGCTCGGCTTTACCTGCGGAGAGTAATCACCAGGCGCATGGCGCTGTACCACTTCCACCACCTGATCAACCAGCTCAGGCAACGCCTGCCCCATTACTTTGTAAGTAAATGGAGTAGGGAATTCAAGCAGTTCGTTAAGTTTGGTTTTCATGTCAGCTCCGGTGTTACGACAAAAAATAATAACTCCCACAAGGTGTGGGAGTTATCAGGTTACTTTGATAGTTAGTATATGGGGATGTAAATCACACTTTCAAGCGTTCGATTTTTAACCAAACCAGTGGTGGAACATTAACTTAATGTAATCAATCATTTTGCCGAAGAAATTACCTTCCGGGATTTCCTGCAGCACCACCAGCGGGCGCTGATCGATAGTTTTGCCGTCCAGCTGGAAGTTAATGGTGCCGACAACCTGGTTTTTCTGCAGCGGTGCGTGCAGTTCAGTATTGTTCAGTACGTAGCTGGCCTTCAGATCTTTCATGCGGCCGCGCGGAATGGTCAGATACACGTCTTTATCGACGCCCAGCGATGCGCGATCGCTATCGCCAAACCAGGCCGGCTCGGAGGAGAACTCTTTGCCCGCTTTCAGCGGATTGACGGTTTCAAAGAAGCGGAAGCCCCAGGTCAGCAGCTTTTTGCTTTCGGATTCACGACCTTTATAGGTGCGGCCCCCCATCACGGCGGAGATCAGGCGCATCTGGCCTTCTGTTGCCGAGGCGACGAGGTTATAGCCCGCTTTATCCGTGTGGCCGGTTTTGATGCCGTCGACGTTGAGGCTGTTATCCCACAGCAGCCCGTTACGGTTGAGCTGGCGGATGCCGTTAAAGGTGAACTCTTTTTCTTTGTAGATGGTGTATTCGTTCGGCACGTCGCGGATCAGCGCCTGGCCAATCAGCGCCATATCGCGCGCGGAGCTGTACTGACCTTCAGCATCCAGGCCATGAACGGTCTGGAAGTGGCTGTTTTTCAGGCCGAGGGCGTTGACGTAGCTGTTCATCAGGCTGACGAAAGCGTCCTGGCTACCGGCAACGAAGTCCGCCATCGCCACGCAGGCGTCGTTGCCTGACTGCAGGTTGATACCGCGGATCAGCTGCGAAACCGGCACCTGCATGCCTGGCTTGAGGAACATCAGGGAGGAGCCTTTAAATACCGGGTTACCGGTTGCCCACGCGTCGTTGCCCACGGTGACCAGATCGGACTCTTTGAATTTACCCGCTTTCATGGCCTGACCAATGACGTAGCTGGTCATCATTTTGGTCAGACTCGCCGGGTCGCGGCGGGAATCGGCGTTATTTTCCGCCAGCACTTTGCCTGAATTGTAATCGATAAGTACCCAGGATTCGGCATCAATCTGCGGCGCGCCTGGGATCATGGTTTTAAGATTCAGGTCATCGGCGTGGGCTGCGGAGGAGAACGCGGCAACGGAGAGGGCCGTAACGAGTAAACGTGCGGTGAAAGAGATCTTCATGGTCTGAACAACGGCATCCGTGATGGAGTTAAAAAAGTGCCTTACTATAACAAATGCTCTGCGGACCGGCATCCGACATTGCGCATGACTTTGTTAACGATTTTGTCATGCCCAATGCGATACGGACGGCGGTCCGACGCGTTTAGTTGGCGTGAGTAATAAATGACTGCAGCTGAGCTTCGCTCTGCAGGCGCTGCTGAACGGTGCTGGCTTGTGACTTGCTGGCGAACGGGCCCAGCTGAATACGCCACACCGCGCCGTTTTGCACCACGCGGCCGGGAACGGAGAACTGCTGGCTCAGGCGCTGCTGGTACTGCTGAGCGCGGGCCTGGTCGCTAACGGCGCCAACCTGTACCACATAGTCGCCGCTGGCAGCAGCGCTGGTTGAGGTAGAGGCGGCGGCAACCGCAGTCGCCGTCGTCGCAGCGGCGGCTGGCGCAACGCTGCCCTGGATGGATCCCGGCGCGGTGACCGGCGCGGTTGATGCGGCGGCCTGAGCGACGGGTTCGCTGCCCTCCAGCACGCCGTTATTCAACGGCGTCGGGGCGCCGAGGAAGCCGCTGCTGTTGACCGGCGCGCCGACGCTATCGTCGGATTTCAGCGTTGAGTTACTGATGGCGCGCACGTCGGTTTGCGCCGGCTGATCGGTTGACACGCCGCTGCCGCCGTCCAGATCCGGACGCGCCGGCAAGGCATAGGTTTGTTTCGCCACGGTGGTACAGGCCATTCCCGGACCCGAGAGCGAGCCGTCCTGCGCGACGATAATAGGATCGATGCGCACCTTGGTATTATTCGAGGTGTTCAGCCGGTCGGCGGAGGCGCGCGAAAGCGATATCACGCGATCGTTGCCGTACGGGCCGCGATCGTTGATACGCACCACGATCATGCGGCCGTTTGCGACGTTGGTAATACGCGCGTAGCTGGGGATCGGCAGCGTAGGGTGCGCGGCGGTGAGCTGGGTAGGATCGAAGGCCTCACCGGATGCGGTCAGGTTGCTGTTGGGCTCAGCATCATAAATCGCCGCCAGGCCAGTCTGGGTAAAATTAGACGGGTCCTGCACGATTTTATAGCTTTTACCGTCGCGTTCGTAATCCTGATTTGCCGTCGGATTCGGCGCTTCATAGTGCGGATCGGCGCCGCTGATTTCTACGCTTGGGCCATTACAAACCGCCGGCTGCGGTGTGCTGACGGTTTTTTGTTGAACGTCTTCACCCGAACATGCCGCCAGCAGCCCTGCTGCTATGCAGATCCCCAGCCATTGCTTACGCATTGCGAACCCCTTAAACGCTTTTCGACAACATTTTTCTGTGGGTGTGGATCGACATTACGATACCAAACCCGGCCATCAATACGATCAGGGCTGAGCCCCCGTAGCTCACCAGCGGCAACGGTACCCCCACCACTGGCAAAATACCACTCACCATACCAATATTTACGAAGACATAAACGAATAAAATCAACATTAAACCACCGGCCATGACCCGGCCAAAAGTGGTTTGTGCCTGGGCGGCGATCCACAGCCCGCGCATTATGAGCAGGATATAGAGCGCCAGCAGAACCAGCACGCCAATCAGCCCAAGCTCTTCGGCCAGGACCGCGAAGATAAAGTCGGTGTGGCGTTCCGGCAGAAATTCCAGCTGCGACTGGGTGCCGTGTAGCCAGCCTTTCCCGCGCAGTCCGCCGGAGCCAATAGCAATTTTAGACTGGATAATGTGATAGCCGGCGCCCAGCGGGTCAGTTTCCGGATCGAGCAGCATCATAACGCGCTGACGCTGGTAGTCGTGCATCAGGAAGAACCACAGAATCGGGATAAACGCGGCGACCAGCACCACCGCAACGCCGATCAGGCGCCAGCTCAGCCCGGAAAGGAACAGCACAAACAGGCCGGACAGGGCGATAAGGATTGAGGTCCCAAGGTCAGGCTGCGCCGCAACCAGCAGGGTCGGCAGGAAAATCAGCACCAGCGCAATGGCGGTATTTTTCAGCGAGGGCGGGCAGACGTCGCGGTTAATAAAGCGTGCCACCATCAGCGGAACGGCGATTTTAGCAATTTCCGAGGGCTGGAAACGGACGATGCCGAGATCCAGCCAGCGCTGGGCGCCTTTCGAGATAGCGCCGAAGGCATCCACCGCCACCAGTAAAATAATACAGAATATATAGAGATAGGGCGCCCAGCCTTCATACACGCGCGGCGGGATTTGCGCCATGACGATCATAATCACGATACCCATCGCGATCTGGCCAATTTTACGTTCCATCATCCCGATATCCTGGCCGCTTGCGCTCCAGATAACCAGCGCGCTATAGGTCAGCAGCGCCAGCAGTATCAGCACCATGGTGGGATCGAGATGGATTTTATCCCACAGCGATTTTTTGTTTGGATTATCGGTCATTATTGATCCTCCCCCGCCGTCACCGCCGGATTTTCACTCGGCAGATTGGTATTGTTATCACCCAGCATTATGTGATCGAGAATCTGGCGCATAATCGTCCCGACCGCCGGGCCTGCGCCGCCGTTCTCGAGAATGATCGCCACGGCAACCTGGGGGTTGTTGTAAGGAGCAAACGCCGTCATGAGTTTGTGGTCACGCAGGCGCTCAGCGATTCTGTGCGCGTTATAGGTTTCATTGGCCTTCAGGCCGAATACCTGTGCCGTACCGGATTTCGCCGCGATTTTGTAAGGTGCGCTGGCGAAGTACTTATGCGCGGTACCGTTGCCGCGGTTGGCCACGCCGAACATTCCGTCTTTGGCAATCTCCCAGAAGCCGGAGTGAATATCGCCCACCGGCGGTTCGTGCGGCTGAACCCAGGGTACCTGCTTGCCGTCTTCGACGGTGCTTTGCAGCAGATGCGGCACTTTTACCACGCCGTCATTAATCAGGATCATCAGCGCCTTGTTCATCTGAATCGGCGTTGCGGTCCAGTAGCCCTGGCCGATACCGACCGGAATGGTGTCCCCCTGATACCAGGGCTTTTTAAAGCGCTTCAGCTTCCATTCACGGGTGGGCATATTCCCGGAGCGCTCTTCTGACAGATCGATGCCGGTATAGTGGCCGTAGCCGAATTTATTCATCCATTCCGACAGGCGGTCGATGCCCATATCATAGGCAACCTGATAGAAATAGGTATCCGCAGACTCTTCCAGCGCTTTGGTCACGTTCAGGTGCCCGTGGCCCCATTTTTTCCAGTCGCGATAGCGTTTATCTGAACCGGGCAGCTGCCACCAGCCGGGATCGAACAGGCTGGTATTGCGGGTGATGACGTTGGCGCTCAGCGCCGAGACGGCAACGTAAGGTTTCACCGTCGAGGCCGGCGGATAGACCCCCTGCGTGGCGCGGTTGATCAGCGGCGTATTCGGATCGTTGAGCAGCCCGGAGTAGTCCTTGCTGGAGATCCCGTCCACGAACAGGTTCGGATCGTAGCTCGGGGTGGAAACCAGCGCCAGAACGCTGCCGGTGCGCGGGTCGGTGACCACCACAGCGGCGCGGCTGCCGGCCAGCAGCGTTTCAATATACTGCTGCAGCTTGAGATCGAGAGTTAAATAGATATCGCGCCCGGCCTGCGGCGGCACCTCTTTGAGCTGACGAATGACGCGGCCGCGGTTGTTGACCTCGACCTCTTCGTAGCCGGTCTGCCCGTGCAGAATGTCTTCATAGTAGCGTTCGATACCCAGCTTACCGATATCGTGGGTTGAAGCGTAGTTCGCCAGCTTGCCCTCTTTATCCAGACGATCGACGTCTTTATCGTTAATTTTTGAGACATAGCCGATAACGTGGGTGAGGGCGGAGTTGTAGGGATAATAGCGGCGCTTATAGCCTCTTACTTCGACGCCGGGAAAGCGGTACTGATTGACCGCGAAGCGGGCAACCTGCACTTCGGTCAGGTTAACCTTGACCGGAATGGAGGTGAAGCGGTGGGAACGCGAGCGCTCCTTTTTAAAACCGGCAATATCATCATCCGTGAGGTCAATGACGTCACGCAGCGCGTCCAGCGTCTGCTGCACGTTATCGACCTTCTCCGGCATCATTTCCAGCTGATAGATGGTGCGGTTCAGCGCCAGCGGCGTGCCGTTACGGTCATAGATAATACCGCGACTTGGCGGGATGGGAACCAGCTTGATGCGGTTTTCGTTCGAGCGCGTCTGATAGTCCGTGTAACGGACTATCTGCACGTTATAAAGATTGGCAACCAGTATGCCGGTAAGCAGCAAAATCCCCAAAAAAGCGACCAGCGCCCGGCGCACAAACAGCGAGGATTCAGCCGTATAGTCGCGGAAAGAATTCTGTAATTTCATTCGCTGCTTAGTCTACCCTGGTCATCATCATTCACGGTGGTAAGGGTGGTTGGTTGTAATGCTCCACGCCCGATACAGACTCTCCGCAACCAGTACGCGTACCAGCGGGTGAGGCAAGGTCAGGGTGGAGAGCGACCAGCTCTGTTCCGCCGCGGCTTTACACGCCGGAGAAAGCCCCTCGGGGCCGCCGATCAGCAGGCTGACGTCGCGGCCATCTTGCTTCCAGCGCTCCAGCTCACGCGCCACCTGCGGCGTATCCCAGGGTTTCCCCGGAATATCCAGGGTCACGATGCGGTTTTTACCCGCGGCTGCCAGCATCATCTCCCCTTCTTTTTCGAGGATACGCTTGATATCGGCATTTTTACCGCGCTTACCGGCGGGGATTTCCAACAGCTCGAACGGCATATCTTTTGGAAAACGACGCAGATATTCACTAAAGCCGGTCTGAACCCAGTCCGGCATTTTGGTGCCAACGGCCACCAGCTGCAGCTTCACGCATTAACTCCAGAGTTTTTCCAGCTCGTAAAGACGACGGCTCTCTTCCTGCATGACGTGAACCATGACGTCGCCAAGATCGACAACAATCCAGTCGGCGGCGCTTTCACCCTCTACGCCCAGCGGCAGCATGCCGGCGGCGCGAGACTCTTGTACCACGTGGTCGGCGATGGACATTACGTGGCGCGTAGACGTGCCGGTGCAAATAATCATGCAATCTGTAATGCTGGATTTGCCATGAACGTCAATGGCTACGATGTCCTGACCTTTCAGGTCATCAATTTTGTCGATAACAAAATCCTGGAGTGCTTTACCCTGCAAGAGTTCCCCCTGGGTGAGTGAAGAGTGAAAATAATAAACAGCCTGGCAGTATACCTGAACTCATAAGGAAGTCGGGATAAATGTCTGCCAACCGGCGTTGGAGGCGGCTATCATCCCATCCATCGCCGTTGATTGCATCGCCATTTTTGTAAAACATCTGTATGGCGGATACCTTCAGGCTGCGGAGAATAGCAGCCTGCTCCGACCTGTCAATGGTCTGGACTGAATTCTTCTTCCGCCCGCCAGACGGCCCGGCTATTGAGTACCCGCAGCGTGGCGAAATCTGCGCGCAGATCGAGCATGCTCCACGCGCCGTGTTCGATGGGGAAACGCCACATCGCCGCCGCCGGCATCTCCAGCAGAAGGGCGGTTAACAGGCTAAGCGCTCCCTGATGGCCGACGATGAGCAGATGGTCAAGATGCTGATACTGCGCCAGCGCCTCGCTAAATGCCGCTACTCGTCGGGCAAAATTCTGAAAACTTTCGCCGTTGGTGGGCGACGCGTGCTGCCAGTCCGCGCACCAGGCGGCATAGTTTTCCGCATCTTCATGCTGCAAATCCTGATGGTGGCGCATTTCCCAGTCGCCAAAGAACATCTCATTGAGGTCGGGAATAATTTCGCGGGGGATCGCCCGGTCGCCCAGCAGCAGGTCAGCGGTACGCTGGGTGCGCTCAAGCTCGCTGCAAAGAACGCGGTCAAACGCCACCGCCTGCAGTTGCTGACCAAGCCGGAGGGCCTGGGCCTCGCCGCGTTCGGTGAGGGGAGTGGGCGCGCGTCCGCTGTACAGACCGGCTGCGTTAGCCTGGGTTTCGCCATGACGAACTAACCATAATTTCATGATTATCCTCACTGAGTCGAAAGGGGAGGCGCTAAATTACCCGGCGGCGCCGGGGGTTAGCAATAAAGCTTTTGCTGATGAATGTAGTCCAGGACGGCCGCCGGCAGCATATCGGCACAGGATTCGCCGCTTTCAAGACGCTGGCGAATGAGGGTGGCCGAAATATCAAACCACGGCGTTTCCGCCAGATAGATAGCCCCGGCGGGGCGGCGGTGGAGCTGCTCGATATCGTGGGTTAAATGCTTATCGAGCCACTGCTGGTCCTCCGGGCGCTGCATCACCAGCGGATAGCCCGGACGCCGGCAGACGATCAGATGCACGTTATCCAGAATGCTGGCGTAGTTGTGCCAGGTGGGGAAGGTGAGCAAAGAGTCCTGGCCGATGATAAATGCCAGCGACGGCTTTGGCCCTTGCTCCTGGCGCCACTCCTGCAGCGTTTGCGCCGACCAGGACGGCGTCTGGCGCTGCAGCTCGCGATCGTCGAGCACGAACAACGGCTTATCAGCAATAGCCAGTTCGAGCATATGCCAGCGCTGGGCGCTGGTTGCCTCCGGCTGGGGACGATGCGGCGGCACGTTGTTAGGAACGATAATCACTTTTCCCAGGCCTATCTGATTCGCCAGAATTTCGACCGGTTTGAGGTGACCGTAATGCACCGGATCGAAGGTGCCTCCGTACATTGCCTGCAGCTGAGTCATATCAACCATCGATAAACACGTCCGCCAGCGCTTTGTGGCAGAGCAGTAAAGAAAGGCTCTCTAATTCGGGCCAGATGCTGGTTCCGTAATCCTGCTTGAAGGTGAGCTCCGCTCGGGTAAGCAGGGTAACGGCCTGGCGCAGCTGATCGCTGCCGAGGCGGGTGAGCGCGTCGGTTAACAGCGGCCGGCGGTTTTGCCACACGCGATGCTTATCGAACAGCGAGCGCAGCGGCGTATGGGCCGACTGGCGCTTCAGGTTCACCAGCAGCAGCAGCTCTCGCTGCAGCGTGCGCAGGAGGATTGCGGGTTCGCTCCCCTCCAGTCGCAGCTGCTGCAGAATATGCAGCACGCGCTTGCTTTTGCCCGCCAGCAGCGCATCGACCCAGTGATACGGCGTAAAGTGGGCGGCATCGTTAACCGCCTGCTCTACGCGCGGCAGCGTGAGCTTGCCGTCCGGCCACAGCAGGGACAAACGCTCCAGCGCCTGCGACAGCGCCAGCAGGTTGCCTTCGTAGCAGTAGCACAGCAGCTGGCTGGCCGCGTCGTCAAGCTGCAGGCTGTTGTGCTTAGCGCGCGCGGCGAGCCAGCGCGGCAGCTGGGCATATTCCGGCGTCTGGCAGCTTACCTGCACCGCGCGGCTGGCGAGGGCAGTGACCCACGCGGCGTTCTCCTGCGCTTTGGTCAACTTATTGCCGCGCACAATCAGCAGCAAATCGTCATGCAGCATGCCGATAAGGGTTGCCAGCTGTTCGTTAATGGCCGCATTGGGGCCATTTTCAGGCAGGATCAGGAGCAGGGTTTGGCGGCTGGAGAACAGGCTCATTGCCTGACTCAGCGAGAAGAGAGCGTGCCAGTCGGTACTGGCATCAATCGTCGCGGTATGGTGTTCGATAAAGCCCTGAACGGCAGCGGCTTCGCGAATCGCATCCTGACTCTCCTGTAGCAGCAGAGGATCGCTACCCAGCAGTAAATAGGCCGCGCGCAGCCCTTCATTGAGCTGCGCGCGGAGCTGTTCCGGGTACAACCGAATCATCAGTTACCCAGCGTGGTGGAGACGCGACCACCGGAGGTGGAGGAGGCGGGGGTCGTGGTGACCGGCTGCTCCTCGCTTTTGGTGGCTTCGACATCCGCAACGTGAACGCTTGGCAGCTTACGAATCAGCTGCTCTGCTGCTTTGTCGTACATCTCCTGGATAATAATATCCTGCTCGGCATCTTTCGCTAACGCCGCCTGCGGGTTATCGAAGAACGAGCGGTAGACTTTCGTCGTGATCGGATAGATATCATGACCCGGGATTAGCACGCTGGCGTGTACCGTCATCACCATCTGGTACTCAGCGGTACGTCCGTCCTGGAAAATGGAGGCCGTATCTTTCTGAATAGACGATGATTCCAGACGCAGAGAAGGAACATCCTTACGCAGCGTGCTGCCATCGATCAGTTCAACCCCGTTCAGGCGCAGCTGGTTACGCACCGAACGGCTCAGCGGCCCGTTCGGATCGCCCGACTGGAAGATCATGGTTTTCATTGCGGTTGGGACCTGGGTAGTACTGCGCAGGTGCCAGCCGCATCCGGCGGTGATTAACACCGCCAGAGATAACAACAATGTTGCCAGATATCGCACGCTTCCTCCTGCGCTTAGCCAACGACCAGATTGAGCAGTTTGCCCGGAACGTAGATCACTTTACGTACGGTGACGCCGTCGAGATACTTCGCGACCAGATGTTCCTGACCAGCGCGGGCGCGGACCTGATCTTCGGTGGCATCGACCGGTACGGTAATTTTACCACGAACCTTACCATTAACCTGGACGACGACCAGGGTAGTATTTTCAACCATGGCGCTCTCGTCGGCGACCGGCCACGGTGCGCTGTCGATATCGCCTTCGCCGCCCAGCGCCTGCCATAAGGTGAAGCTCGCGTGCGGGGTGAACGGGTTGAGCATACGCACGACCGCCAGCAGCGCTTCACGCATCAGCGCGCGATCCTGCTCGCCTTCCTGCGGAGCTTTCGCCAGCTTGTTCATCAGCTCCATGATCGCCGCGATCGCGGTGTTGAAGGTCTGACGACGGCCGATATCATCGGTCACTTTCGCGATGGTTTTGTGCACGTCACGGCGCAGCGCCTGCTGATCTTCGCTCAGGCTGGCAGCGTCGAGGGGAATGGCCGGGCCCTGAGTCGTGTGCTCGTAGACCAGCTTCCAGACGCGCTTGAGGAAGCGGTTTGCCCCTTCAACGCCGGACTCCTGCCATTCGAGAGTCATATCTGCCGGAGAGGCGAACATCATGAACAGACGCACGGTGTCCGCGCCGTAGCGCTCAACCATCACCTGCGGGTCGATGCCGTTGTTCTTCGACTTGGACATTTTGCTCATGCCGGTATACACCAGCTCGCGGCCCTGCGGATCGAAGGCCTTAACGATACGGCCTTTCTCGTCGCGCTCGACGGTGGCATCAACCGGGGAGACCCAGTTACGCTCGCCGTTTTCGCCGACGTAGTAGAACGCGTCCGCCAGAACCATCCCCTGACACAGCAGCTGCTTAGCCGGCTCGTCAGAGTTAACCATGCCCGCGTCGCGCATCAGCTTGTGGAAGAAGCGGAAGTACAGCAAGTGCATGATCGCGTGTTCGATGCCGCCGATATAGATATCAACCGGCAGCCAGTAGTTCGCCGCTTCCGGATCCAGCATGCCCTGGTCGTACTGCGGGCAGGTGTAGCGCGCGTAGTACCACGAGGATTCCATAAAGGTATCAAAGGTATCGGTTTCACGCAGTGCAGGCTGGCCGTTGACGGTGGTTTTAGCCCACTCAGGGTCGGCTTTAATCGGGCTGGTGATGCCGTCCATGACCACGTCTTCAGGCAGGATAACCGGCAGCTGATCTTCCGGGGTCGGCATGACCGTGCCGTCTTCCAGGGTGACCATCGGGATCGGTGCGCCCCAGTAGCGCTGACGGGATACGCCCCAGTCGCGCAGACGGTAGTTTACCTTACGCTCGCCGACGCCCATCGCCGCCAGCTTGTCGGCGATGGCGTTGAAGCCCGCTTCAAAGCTCAGCCCGCTGAATTCGCCGGAGTTGAACAGCACACCTTTTTCCGTCAGCGCCTGCTCGGAGATATCTGGCTCAGAGCCGTCTGCCGCGAGGATAACCGGCTTGATGTTGAGGCCATATTTTTTGGCAAACTCATAGTCGCGCTGGTCGTGGCCCGGAACCGCCATCACCGCGCCGGTACCGTACTCCATCAGCACGAAGTTGGCCGCCCATACCGGAATAGCTTCGCCGGTCAGCGGATGGATGGCTTTAAAGCCGGTGTCGACGCCTTTTTTCTCCATCGTCGCCATTTCAGCTTCTGCGACTTTGGTGTTGCGGCATTCGTCGATAAATGCAGCCAGCGCCGGGTTATTGGCCGCCGCCTGCTGCGCCAGAGGGTGGCCCGCGGCTACGGCCAGGTAGGAGCAGCCCATAAAGGTATCAGGACGCGTGGTGTAGACGGTCAGCTTATCGGCGTAATCGTTGACGTTGAAGGAGATTTCTACCCCTTCAGAACGGCCGATCCAGTTGCGCTGCATGGTCTTGACGGTATCCGGCCAGTGATCCAGATTATCCAGATCTCTCAGCAGTTCGTCGGCGTAGGCGGTAATTTTGATAAACCACTGCGGGATCTCTTTACGCTCAACTTTGGTATCGCAGCGCCAGCAGCAGCCGTCGATAACCTGTTCGTTGGCGAGCACGGTCTGGTCGTTAGGGCACCAGTTCACCGCGGAGGTTTTCTTGTATACCAGGCCTTTTTTATACAGTTCGGTGAAGAACTTCTGCTCCCAGCGGTAGTATTCCGGGGTGCAGGTTGCCACTTCACGGCTCCAGTCGTAGCCGAAGCCCAGCTTTTTCAGCTGGTTTTTCATGTAGGCGATGTTGTCATAGGTCCACGGCGCTGGCGCCGTATTGTTTTTCACCGCTGCGCCTTCTGCAGGCAGGCCGAACGCATCCCAGCCGATGGGCTGCAGGACGTTTTTACCGAGCATACGCTGGTAGCGGGCAATCACATCGCCGATGGTGTAGTTACGCACGTGGCCCATGTGTAGTCGGCCAGAAGGATAAGGTAGCATCGACAGGCAGTAGTACTTCTCTTTGCTCTCGTCTTCAGTGACTTCAAATGTACGATTATCGTCCCAGTGAAGCTGGACTTTCGATTCTATCTCTTCCGGGCGGTATTGCTCTTGCATGGCAGCCAGTGGTCCTGTTTTCAATACAGCTACAAATGTAGCCAATGGATGTGTTATCTCAGATCGGCATAGCATAGCCCAAACGCCCACGTCAAAACAGCCTTTCGCACATTAACATCGGCAAAAGCGGCGCAGAATATTTAGCTACTCTGTGGCCTGAATGGCAAAGCAACCGGCAGATAACGTCTATTATTAGAATAAGTTAACCACACAGGAGGCGAAATGATGAACAAGGTTGCTCAATTCTACCGCGAGCTGGTGTCAACGCTCAGCGAACGGTTACGCAGTGGAGAGCGTGATATAGACGCGCTGGTGGAGCAGGCGCGGGTGAAAATCAGCCAGTCCGGTGAGTTAACGCATCGCGAAGTTGAGACGCTGACTAAGGCGGTAAGGCGCGATCTGGAAGAGTTCGCCCGCAGCTATGAAGAGAGTCATGATGAGCTAACGGACAGCGTATTTATGCGGGTTATAAAGGAGAGCCTGTGGCAGGAGCTGGCCGATATTACCGATAAAACCCAGCTGGAGTGGCGAGAGGTATTTCAGGACCTGAATCACCACGGCGTGTACCAGAGTGGCGAGGTCGTCGGGCTGGGCAATCTGGTGTGCGAGAAGTGCCACCACCATCTGGCGGTTTACACCCCGGACGTGCTGCCGCGCTGCCCGAAGTGCGGCCACGATCAGTTCCAGCGCCGGCCGTTTGAACCTTGATATTGCGTTGAGAATTGCCGTGAACAGCGCGCACGCACCCGTGCGCGCCTGACCGTTAGTGGAGGATTTTGGCGAGGAAGTCTTTGGCGCGCTCGGACTGCGGATTGGCGAAAAATGCTTCCTTGTCAGCATCTTCGACGATCTTCCCTTCATCCATAAAGATCACCCGGTTGGCCACCTTGCGTGCGAAGCCCATTTCGTGGGTTACGACCATCATGGTCATGCCTTCGTTTGCCAGTTCGACCATGACGTCGAGCACTTCGTTGATCATCTCCGGATCCAGCGCCGACGTCGGTTCATCAAACAGCATGGCAATCGGGTCCATGCACAGCGCGCGGGCGATGGCGACGCGCTGCTGCTGGCCGCCTGAAAGCTGCGCCGGATATTTTTCCGCATGGGCGGAAAGCCCCACGCGTTCCAGCAGCTTCAGGCCTTTGGCGCGGGAAGTGGCTTTATTGCGGTTGAGCACTTTTACCTGCGCCAGCGTCAGGTTGTCGATAATCGACAGATGCGGAAACAGCTCAAAGTGCTGGAATACCATCCCGACGCGGGAGCGCAGCTTTGCGAGGTTGGTCTTTTTATCGTTCACCCTGGTGCCGTCCACGGTTATCTCGCCCTGTTGTATCGGCTCGAGGCCGTTAACGGTTTTGATCAGCGTTGATTTTCCCGAGCCTGACGGCCCGCAAACCACCACCACTTCGCCTTTTTTCACTTCCGTAGAGCAGTCGGTCAGCACCTGAAAGTGACCATACCATTTTGAAACGTTTTTCAGGGTAATCATTACACAGTCCTTTTCTTCAACCAGCTGACCAACAGCGATGCGCTGAGACTAATTGCAAAATAAACGGCACCTGCGAACAGGATCATTTCGACCTGGGTTCCGTCACGCTCGCCGATAGTGGACGCGGTGCGGAAGAAATCTGCCAGGCTCAGAACGTAGACCAGCGAGGTATCCTGGAACAGGACGATCCCCTGGGTTAACAGCAGCGGCACCATCGCGCGAAAGGCCTGCGGCAGGATAATCAGCTTCATCGACTGCCAGTGGGTCATCCCCAGCGCCAGCGCGGCGCTGGACTGGCCGCGGGAGATACTCTGGATGCCGGCACGGATAATTTCCGAATAGTACGCTGCTTCAAACATGGAGAACGCAATCATGGCCGAGATAAGCCGGATATCGGTCTTCGGCGACAGGCCAAGCACGTTCTGTAAAAAGCCCGGCACAATCAGATAAAACCACAGCAGCACCATCACCAGCGGGATGGAGCGGAACACGTTGACGTAGGTTTTGGCAAACCACGCCAGCGGTAAAAAGCTCGACAGACGCATGACCGCCAGCAGAGTGCCCCAGACGATACCGATAACGATGGCGATAACGGTGATTTTCAGGGTGATAACCAGTCCCGCCAGCAGATACGGCATGGATGGAACGATAGAACTCCAGTCAAAATCATACATAGTTATTTGCCCCCCAAATTGCCCGGCAGGCGAACTTTGCGCTCAACCACATACATAATCAGCATAATCACCGCGTTAATGAACACATAGGCGAGGGTAATGGCGGTAAACGACTCCCAGGCGTGGGCGGAGTAGTCCAGCAGCTTGCCCGCCTGCGCCGCCATGTCCGCCAGCCCGATGGTGGAGGCGATGGCCGAGTTTTTTACCAGGTTCATCATTTCCGACGTCATCGGCGGGACGATAACCCGATAGGCGTTGGGCAGCAGAACGTAGCGGTAGGTTTGCGGCAGGGTGAGACCCATTGCCAGCCCGGCGTTTTTCTGCCCGCGCGGCAGCGACTGGATCGCCGCACGCACCTGCTCACACACGCGTGCGGCGGTAAACAGCCCGAGGCAGAGCATGGAGGAGATAAAGAACTGAATATTGGGATCCAGCTCGGATTTAAACCACATGCCGATATTTTCTGGCAGCAGCTCCGGCACCACCAGGTACCAGGTAAAGAACTGCACGATCAGCGGAACGTTACGGAACAGTTCGACGTAGCAGGTGCCGATACCGGAGAGCAGCCGATTCGGAGCGGTACGTAAAATACCGAATAGCGAGCCGACGAGAAAAGCGATGATCCAGGCGGTAACCGACAGAGCGACGGTGACCTGAAAGCCGCTCCATAGCCAGCCCAGATAGGTGGTATTGCCGAACGGGGCCTGTTGCAGGAATATCCCCCAGTTCCAGTCTATTGACATAAATGACTCCTGGAAAAAAAAGGGTAGCAGCGCTACCCTTGAAGATCCTTGCCCAGCGTACTTCGGTGTTCGCGGCGGCTGGGGAACGACCAGCCACCGTATAGTCTGTCCGTGCTGTGACAACAATCGGGAGGGCAGGATTTCCCGCCCCTTGTTGTTTTAATTAGTTAAGAGCCTTGTCATTTGGTGATTTGAACAGCACCTTCATATCTTCAGAGAGTTCGAAGTTCATATTCAGGTTCTTCGGCGGGATTGGGTTTTTGAACCACTTGTCGAACCATTTTGCCGCTTCGCCAGAGGTCTGCGCCTTGGCAACGGTGTCGTCTACCAGGGTTTTGAACTGCGGGTCATCTTTACGCAGCATACAGCCGTAAGCTTCTTTGGACTGCGGCGTGCCGATGATTTCCCAGTTGTCCGGCTTCTTGGCCTTGGCACGTTCGCCGGCCAGCAGCGCGTCATCCATCATAAAGGCCACCGCGCGGCCGCTTTCCAGAGTACGGAAGGAGTCGCCGTGATCTTTAGCGCTGATGATGCGCATATTCATTTTTTTCTCGTCGTTCAGCTTGTGCAGCAGAATTTCTGAGGTGGTCCCGGACGTCACCACGACGGCTTTATCTTTCAGGTCAGCAAAGTCTTTGATCGCGCCGCCTTTTTTTGCCAGCAGACGGGTGCCGACGACAAAAATGGTGTCAGAGAAAGCCGCCTGTTTCTGCCGCTCCAGGTTGTTGGTGGTGGAGCCGCATTCGAAATCGTAGGTGCCGTTTTGCAGCAGCGGAATACGGTTCTGCGAGGTGACCGGAATCAGTTTTACCTGCAGGTCAGGTTTGTTCAGCTTCTTCTTGATAGCATCGACGATGGCGTTGGAGTAATCCTGCGAGTAGCCGACGACCTGCTGCTGGTTATCGTAGTAGGAGAACGGTACGGATGATTCACGATGGCCAACCACGATCACGCCGTTTTTGGCAATTTTATCCAGAGTGCTCTGGCCTGTAGCCGGTGCGGCATCTTCCGCGTGCGCCAGGCCGGCGGTCATACCCATGACCAGCATTGCTGTGGCCAGTTTACGTAATTGCATATCCAACTCCTTATCCGCAGCGCCAGGGACGCCATTGATGCCCATTGTGATTGTGTGTGAGCTTTATTATCGCTGCAGCCTTTAAGTGCAGCGTTTGTATGTGTTTGTTAGCATTTAGTTTGGCTTAATGTAAAGATTTTGCTGTGGTATTGTTTATTTTTGCGAAGCGCTCCGCACCATTTAAAGGCAAAAATCGCTCATTGCACCAAAATAGCGCGCAGCAGGTCTGCCTGTGGTGCAACCCGGTTGTACCAGCAGCCATAGCGGCGCGACGTAAGTATATTAAGCAATGGGCGTGCCAGATTGGGCGGGAAGGGAGAATTCCCCGGTGACGGGCATCACCGGGGCAGGCGGAGAGTATCCGCTAAGCAGGGATTAGCGGCGGTGCTGACGCAGGCTCATCAGCAGGGCGCCAAAGCCAAACAGCGCGGTCAGCGCCCACAGCGGCCAGTTGCCGGTGCGGGCGTACGGCGTCAGGCCCGTCGTCGGAGTGACCTTAGTGGTGAGCACGGCGCGGGTGAACTGCGGGATCATGTCCTGAATTTCACCCCGCGGACCAATGACGGCGGTAATGCCGTTATTGGTGCTGCGCAGCAGCGGACGCGCCAGCTCCAGCGCGCGCATGCGCGCCATCTGGAAGTGTTGCCACGGGCCTATCGACTTGCCAAACCAGGCGTCGTTGGAGATGGTCAGCAGGAAGTCGGTATCCGGGCGGAAATTATCGCGCACCTGCTCGCCGAGGATTATTTCGTAGCAGATAGCGGCCGTTAGCTTAAGGTTATGCGCCACCAGCTGCGGCTGAACGTACGGGCCGCGGCTGAAGGAGGACATCGGCAGATCGAAGAACGGTGCCAGCGGGCGCAGAATCGATTCCAGCGGCACAAACTCGCCAAACGGAACCAGATGGTTCTTGTTATAGCGATCCGTGGAGTCGTAGCTGTAAGGGTTATCCTTGCCCAGCGTAATGATGGTGTTGTAGGTGTCGTAGCGGTTCTGCTTGTTCAGTCGGGCATCGACGATGCCGGTGACCAGCGAACTGTTTTTCGACCGCAGCAGGTTATCCATCATGGTGAGGAAATTCTGCTGATTGATCTCCAGATCCGGAATGGCGGATTCGGGCCAGATAATCAGCTGGGATGAGCCCATATGCGGCTGGGTCAGATCCATATAGGTCTTCAGCGTGTTGAACAGCTGCTTTTCATCCCACTTAAGGGCCTGCGGAATATCCCCCTGCACCAGCGACACTTCGGTCGCGCGCTCGGGCAGCAGCTGATACCACTGAATGTAGCGCAGCGGGAAGGGCAGGGCGAAGAGCACCGCGGCGATAATCAGCGGTTTCCAGCGACGCTCGACGGCGGCCAGCACCAGCAGACCGCTGACGACCATCAGCAGGAAGTTAATCGCCTCGACGCCAACGATCGGGGCTAAGCCCTTCAGCGGGCCGTCAATCTGGCTGTAGCCGAACTGCAGCCACGGGAAGCCGGTCAGCACCCAGCCGCGCAGAAACTCGGTGATTTGCCAGACCACGGGCGCGGCGATGGCGACGCGCAGCCAGCTGGTTTTGGGCCACAGGCGGGAGAGCAGTCCGGCGAACAGCCCGGTGTACAGCGACATATAGGCTGCCAGCAGCACCACGAGGAACACGTTGACCGGGCCTGGCATGCCGCCAAACTGCGCGATGCTGACGTAAACCCAGTTGATCCCCGAGCCGAACAGCCCCATGCCCCAGAAGAAACCAATCCAGGCGCTCTGCAAAGGACGACGGTTAAGGGTTAAGCCCTGCAGGCCGATGAGCGAAATAATCGCCGCGGGCCAGATGTCATAAGGAGAAAAAGCCAGCGTTCCGCTGGCTCCGAATAATAGCGCCAGCAGCAGACGTACGCGCTGGCGTTCAAGAAGAGAGGCAAATACCATTTAGGTTAATCGTCCCGTGTGATTAGTCTTCCAGCTTCGGCTGCGGCGCGTCTTCAGGAAGTTTGACATGTACCTGGATAATACGTCGGCTATCAGCCATTGCGACCTTGAATTGGTAACCATCAATGTCGATAGACTCGCCGCGAGCCGGCAGATGGCCAAAGGCCTGCATCACCAGTCCGCCAATGGTATCAACTTCTTCATCGCTGAAGTGGGTGCCGTAGGCTTCGTTGAAGTCTTCAATCGAGGCCAGCGCGCGGACCGTCCAGGTGTGTCGGCTCAGCTGACGAAAATCGATATCTTCTTCTTCATCGTATTCGTCTTCGATTTCACCGACGATAAGCTCAAGGATGTCTTCAATGGTCACCAGACCGGAGACGCCGCCAAACTCATCGATAACGATAGCCATATGATAACGCTGGGAGCGGAACTCTTTCAGCATGCGGTCAACCCGCTTGCTTTCAGGCACGACAACCGCCGGGCGTAACACTTGTTCCATGCTGAAAGCTTCGGAATTGCTGCGCATAAACGGCAGCAGATCTTTGGCCATCAGAATCCCTTCGATGTGATCTTTGTCTTCGCTGATCACCGGGAAACGCGAGTGGGCGGATTCGATGATGACATCGAGGCACTCGTCCAGGGTCTGGTTGCGTTTCAGGGTAATCATCTGCGAGCGGGGGATCATAATATCGCGGACGCGCTGGTCGGCGATATCCATTACCCCTTCGAGCATATCGCGCGTATCTTCGTCGATAAGGTCGTTTTGCCCGGAATCACGGATCAGCGCCAGCAGTTCATCACGGTTTTTGGGTTCTCCGTGAAAGAGCTGGCTGAGTAACAGGGAGAAGAATCCCTTTTTGCTGTTTACTGTGTCACTACTGTGTGAGTTGTCGTCGCTCATGGCGTCGTGTGGGTTCTCATGTTAGTTAAATCGTCGCCCGTCGCGCGTGTACTCAGCGCCCGGCATAGCGGCCAGTCGCCGGCAAAGCCGGCGGCAGGTTATTCCTTCTCGGCAATGTACGGATCCTCATAGCCCAGAGCAAGCATTATCTCTGTTTCGAGGCTTTCCATCTCTTCCGCTTCTTCATCAACGATGTGGTCATAGCCCAGCAGGTGCAGGCTGCCGTGTATAACCATATGCGCCCAGTGCGCTTCCAGCAGTTTTTCCTGCTCTTTCGCTTCCTGCTCAACCACCTGGCGGCAGATGATCAAATCACCGAGCAGCGGCAGCTCGATGCCCGGTGGCGCTTCGAAGGGGAATGACAGCACGTTAGTCGGCTTATCCTTGCCGCGATAGGTCAGATTTAGCTCGTGGCTCTCGGCTTCGTCTACCAGGCGAACGGTCACTTCCGACTCTTCCTGGAACTGAGGGATCACGGCATCCAGCCAGCGCTGAAACTGCGCTTCATCCGGCAGTCCGCCGTTCTCTTCGCAAGCCAGCTGTAAATCGAGAATAACCTGACTCATTTTTGCTCCTGTTCCTGGGCTTCACGTTTGCGCTCGGCGGCCAGTTCTGCTTTACGTTTTTGATCCGCCTCTTCCCACGCCTCATAGGCGTTGACGATGCGGGCCACCACCGGGTGGCGCACGACGTCTTCGCTATTGAAGAAGTTGAAGCTGATTTCATCGACTTCCGCCAGCACTTCGATAGCGTGACGCAGGCCGGATTTGGTGCTGCGCGGCAGGTCAATCTGGGTGACGTCGCCGGTGATCACCGCTTTAGAGTTAAAACCAATACGGGTCAGGAACATCTTCATCTGCTCGATGGTGGTGTTCTGGCTCTCATCGAGAATGATAAAGGCGTCGTTCAGCGTACGGCCGCGCATATAGGCCAGCGGCGCGACTTCAATCACGTTGCGCTCGATCAGCTTCTCAACTTTCTCAAAGCCCATCATTTCGAACAGCGCGTCGTACAGCGGGCGCAGGTAGGGATCGACCTTCTGGCTGAGATCCCCAGGCAGGAAGCCCAGCTTCTCACCGGCCTCAACGGCGGGGCGGGTCAGCAGAATACGGCGCACGTCCTGACGCTCCAGGGCATCGACCGCGGCGGCAACCGCCAGATAGGTTTTCCCGGTGCCGGCAGGGCCGACCCCGAAGGTGATATCGTGGTCGAGGATGTTGGCGACGTACTGCGCCTGGTTTGGCGTGCGGGGCTTAATCACGCCGCGCTTGGTCTTGATATTAATGGCTTTGCCGTACTCCGGGACGCTCTCGGCGCTCTGCTCGAGCACGCGGGCCTCTTTGATGGCAAGGTGAATCTGCTCCGGCTCGATATCGTTAATCTGCCCGCGCATGGGGGCGGTATCGACGTACAGGCTGCGCAGAATATCCGCCGCCGCGTTGACGCATATTGGGCGTCCGGTCAGCTTAAAGTGATTGTCACGGCGGTTGATTTCGATGCCCAACCGGCGCTCAAGCTGTTTGATGTTGTCGTCAAACGGGCCGCACAGCCCAAGCAGGCGTGCGTTGTCCGCTGGTTCCAGGGTGATTTCGCGAGTTTCTGTGTTCAAGCTGTTCCTCTTATCTGCGTTTTGCCGGGCGATAAACGGGTATAGCCGCCATCTTGCAGGCGATACCCCGGCGGGTAAGGAAATTATTCACGTCACGGGAATATGGCGCAAGCATTGCTATGAATATTGGGTCCGGGAGAGGAAATACAAGGCCTGCCGGAGCCGGCAGGCCTGAACGGATTAAGGCTGATAAAGCGTGGCGCCCGAATCGTTTTCTTTGCGGGTCCGCGCGATGACGGATTGCGGTGATTCCACAATGCGTAAGCCCATCTCCTCTTCGGTACGCACGATTTTTCCGCGCAGCGAGTTGGTATAGACGTCGACGATCTCGACGTCGACAAACTTGCCGATCATATCCGGCGTCCCTTCGAAGTTGACGACCCGGTTATTTTCGGTACGCCCGGTGAGCTCCATAATGCTCTTGCGGGAGGTGCCTTCGACCAGAATACGCTGGGTGGTGCCGAGCATCCGGCGGCTCCAGGCCATCGCCTGCTGGTTGATGCGCTCCTGCAGAATATAGAGGCGCTGTTTCTTATCTTTTTCCGGGACGTCGTCGACCATATCCGCCGCCGGCGTGCCCGGGCGCGCGGAGAAGACAAAGCTGTAGCTGACGTCGAGATTCACATCGGCAATCAGCTTCATGGTCTTCTCGAAATCGTCGTTGGTTTCACCGGGGAAGCCGACGATAAAGTCGGAGCTTATCTGGATATTTGGCCGCGCTTCGTACAGCTTGCGCACGATGCCTTTATATTCCAGCGCCGTGTGGGTGCGCCCCATCAGGTTCAGCACGCGGTCAGAGCCGCTCTGTACCGGCAGATGCAGGAAGCTTACCAGCTCCGGGGTGTCGCGATAGACGTCAATAATGTCATCGGTAAATTCGATCGGGTGGCTGGTGGTGAAGCGAATGCGATCGATCCCGTCGATCGCAGCGACCAGACGCAGCAGATCGGCAAAGCTGCCGGTGGTGCCGTCGTAGTTTTCGCCGCGCCAGGCGTTAACGTTCTGTCCGAGCAGGTTGACCTCGCGGACACCTTGAGCCGCCAGCTGGGCAATCTCGAACAGGATATCGTCAGAAGGACGGCTGACCTCTTCACCGCGGGTATAGGGCACCACGCAGTAGGTACAATATTTGTTGCAGCCTTCCATAATCGAGACGAACGCGGTAGGCCCGTCGGCGCGGGGTTCCGGCAGGCGGTCAAACTTTTCGATCTCCGGGAAGCTGACGTCGACCACCGGCCGGCGGTTGCCGCGCACCGAGTTAATCATTTCCGGCAGGCGATGGAGCGTCTGCGGGCCAAAAATAATATCGACATAGTGGGCGCGCTGACGGATCAGCTTGCCCTCCTGCGAGGCGACGCAGCCGCCGACGCCGATAATCAGGTTGGGATTTTTTTCTTTCAGTAATTTCCAGCGGCCCAGCTGGTGGAAGACTTTTTCCTGGGCCTTCTCGCGAATTGAGCAGGTATTGAGCAGCAGGACGTCCGCTTCTTCCGCGATTTCAGTGAGCTGATACCCGTGCGTGGCATCCAGCAGATCGGCCATCTTTGATGAATCGTATTCGTTCATCTGACAGCCCCAGGTTTTAATATGGAGTTTTTTTGTCATCGACATGCTCATGCTCAATTATAGATATCCAAAATGACGGGTACAGACGCTCTATGAATTTCGAATTGCAGGCGGCAGGCCCGGGAGATCCCAGCATCATAGGTCGCTATGAGACTGGGGCGAGCGGGTGCAGCCAGGGCACCTGCAATTTGAAAAACGACGAGTATAGCCAGGATTGCAGGGGGCACATTGTAATGCTTTGGGGGGGCCCTGACCAGCGCGAGCGTAATCACCACAGGGCGCCTGAAAATCCGGTAAACTGAATGGATTGAGGTTTTAAGGATAATTGCCATGACAATTCACGCAACGGATGTCGCCATTATTGGCGGTGGAATGGTTGGCGGCGCCCTGGCGCTAGGGCTGGCACAGCACGGTTTTACGGTGACGGTCATCGAGAAGGCCGCGCCGGCGGCTTTTGACCCGACACAGCCGCCGGACGTGCGCATTTCGGCGATCGGCTCTTCTTCCGTCGGGCTGTTAAAAAGCCTTGGCGTCTGGGAGAAGATACGCGCGATGCGCGTGCATCCCTATCGTCGGCTGGAGACCTGGGAGTGGGAAGCGGCTCACGTCTCCTTCGACGCCGCGGAGCTGGCGCTCTCTGAGCTGGGCTATATGGTGGAGAATAACGTGCTGCAGCTGGCTCTGTGGCAGGCGCTGGAGGCGCATGAGCAGGTTACGCTGCGGGTTGGCGTTTCGCTGCAGGCGCTGCAGCGCGAATCTGCGCATACGCTATTGCGCCTGAGCGACGGCAGCGAGTGCGCGGCCCGGCTGGTTATTGGCGCCGACGGCGCAAACTCCGAGGTGCGTCGGCTGGCCGGGATTGGCGTACAGGCGTGGCAGTACCAGCAATCCTGCATGTTGATTAGCGTCCAGTGCGCCGACGATCCCGGCGACAGCACCTGGCAGCAGTTTACGCCCTCCGGGCCGCGCGCGTTTCTGCCGCTGTTCGATCGCTGGGCCTCGCTGGTCTGGTACGACACCCCCGCGCGAATTCGTCAGCTGCAGGGGATGAGCATGGCGCAGCTCCAGCAGGAGATTGGGCGCCATTTCCCGTCGCGCTGCGGTGAGGTCACGCCGCTAAGCGCCGGCGCGTTTCCGCTGACCCGCCGCCACGCGCTGCAGTATGTGCAGCCGGGGCTGGCGCTGGTGGGTGACGCCGCGCACACCATTCATCCGCTGGCGGGGCAGGGAGTTAATCTCGGCTATCGCGACGTCGATGCGATGCTGGATGTCTTAACGCGCGCGCGGGATCGCGGTGAGGAGTGGGACAGCCTGCCGGTGCTCAAACGCTATCAGACGCGGCGCAGAACCGATAATTTCATTATGCAGTCGGGGATGGATCTGTTTTACGTTGGCTTCAGCAACGATCTGGCGCCGGTGCGCGCGCTGCGCAATATCGGCCTGATGGCGGCGGCGCGGGCGGGTATTTTAAAGCGTCAGGCGCTGAAGTACGCGCTGGGGCTGTAGCTAAGAGGTTCCCCGGCCCGCGCCAGGCTTAGCCGGGGAGCCGCGTTGATATTACCGTGCGCTGAAAGTGGCGGACGACAAAAACAAAAAAGCTCGCCGAAGCGAGCTTTTTTGTTACTAAGTGGCTGGGGTACGAGGATTCGAACCTCGGAATGCTGGTATCAGAAACCAGAGCCTTACCGCTTGGCGATACCCCAACGGGTGCGCTCACAAGTGAACGACTTTTTTAAATTGGCTGGGGTACGAGGATTCGAACCTCGGAATGCTGGTATCAGAAACCAGAGCCTTACCGCTTGGCGATACCCCAACAATTTTTTTTGGATTTATCGAACTGAATCAATAATTCCTTTATATGGTGGCTACGACGGGATTCGAACCTGTGACCCCATCATTATGAGTGATGTGCTCTAACCAGCTGAGCTACGTAGCCAAATCTTATCACATTCTTCGATGGCTGGGGTACCTGGATTCGAACCAGGGAATGCCGGTATCAAAAACCGGTGCCTTACCGCTTGGCGATACCCCAATAACCGTCGCGGTGAACCGCTAACCTCGAAGAAATATGGCTGGGGTACCTGGATTCGAACCAGGGAATGCCGGTATCAAAAACCGGTGCCTTACCGCTTGGCGATACCCCATCCGTGCAACGCGTTCGGTGAATGGTGCGGGAGGCGAGACTTGAACTCGCACACCTTGCGGCGCCAGAACCTAAATCTGGTGCGTCTACCAATTTCGCCACTCCCGCAAAAAAAAGATGGTGGCTACGACGGGATTCGAACCTGTGACCCCATCATTATGAGTGATGTGCTCTAACCAGCTGAGCTACGTAGCCATCTTTTTTTTCGCGTTACCTTATCGGCGTTGCGGGGCGCATTATGCGTATTGGGCCTGCGAGCGTCAACCTCTTTTTCAAGGAAAATCGCTGGAATGTGACTGTTTGGTTAGGTTGCGAGCAGCGTGGTGTAATAATCGGCAATTATTGGTTATTTATCGCTTTTAACCCGTAAATAAAGGCATAAAAAAACGGACCCCGCGGGGTCCGTTTGTCGTCTGACTCGATTATTTATAGGCCGACTGGTGCACGCCTACCGCGCGTCCTGACGGATCGTTCATGGTTTTGAACGTTTCATCCCATTCGATGGCTTTAGCCGAAGAGCAGGCGACTGACGGGCCACCGGGGACACACTCCGCGGCGCTCGGCAGCGGGAACAGCTCTTCGAAGATTTCACGGTACAGATACGCCTCTTTCGACGACGGCGTGTTGTACGGGAAGCGGAAGGCGGCGGTTTCCAGCTGCTGGTCGGAAATCTGCCCGGCCGCCACTTCTTTCAGCGTATCGATCCAGCTGTAGCCGACGCCGTCTGAGAACTGCTCCTTCTGGCGCCACGCCACGCTTGCCGGCAGGTAGGATTCAAAGCATTCGCGCAGGATATGCTTTTCCATTTTGCCGTTGCCGCACATCTTATCCTGCGGGTTGATGCGCATCGCGACGTCGAGGAACTGCTTGTCGAGGAACGGCACGCGGGCTTCCACGCCCCACGCGGACATCGCTTTGTTCGCACGGGCGCAGTCAAACATATGCAGCGCCTGCAGCTTGCGCACGGTTTCTTCATGCAACTCTTTGGCGTTTGGCGCTTTGTGGAAATAGAGATAGCCGCCAAACACCTCATCAGAACCTTCGCCTGACAGCACCATTTTGATGCCCATCGCTTTGATTTTACGCGACATCAGGTACATCGGCGTCGACGCGCGGATGGTGGTCACGTCGTAAGTTTCGATGTGATAAATCACGTCGCGAATGGCGTCGAGGCCTTCCTGCACGGTGAAGTGGATCTCGTGGTGCACGGTGCCCAGATGGTTTGCCACTTCCTGCGCAGCTTTCAGATCCGGCGATCCGACCAGGCCGACGGCAAAGGAGTGCAGCTGCGGCCACCAGGCTTCGCTACGCTCCTGATCTTCAACGCGACGGGCGGCAAACTTTTTGGTGATTGCGGAGATGACCGAAGAGTCCAGGCCGCCTGAAAGCAGCACGCCGTAAGGAACGTCGGACATCAGGTGGCTTTTCACCGACTCTTCCAGCGCCTGACGCAGCTCGTTTTTGTCGGTCACGTTATCTTTTACCGCGTCGTAATCAAACCAGTCGCGCTGGTAATACTCGCGGATTTCGCCATCTTTGCTCCACAGGTAGCTGCCGGCCGGGAACTCTTTAATGGTGCGGCACACAGGAACCAGCGCCTTCATTTCTGATGCGACGTAGAAGTTACCGTGTTCGTCGTGACCCATATACAGCGGAATGATGCCGATATGGTCTCGGCCGATCAGGTAAGCATCCTGCTCGCTGTCGTACAGCGCGAAGGCAAACATGCCCTGCAGATCGTCAAGGAAGGCCGGGCCTTTTTCCTGATACAGCGCGAGGATGACTTCGCAGTCTGAACCGGTCTGGAAGGCATAGCGGTCGCCGTATTCTGCGCGCAGCGCCTGGTGGTTATAAATTTCGCCGTTCACCGCCAGGGCGTGGGTTTTTTGTTGGTTATACAGCGGCTGAGCGCCGGCGTTAACGTCAACGATAGAGAGACGTTCATGGACCAGAATGGCTTTATCGCTGGCGTAGACGCCGGACCAGTCCGGCCCGCGGTGGCGCATCAGGCGGGAAAGCTCCAGTGCCTTTTTACGCAGTTCTACCGCGTCAGTTTTAATATCCAGTACGCCGAAAATTGAACACATAGCCTTCTCCGTTACCCTGTCGTATTTGATGTTGTGCAGACGTCGTCTTGTTGCGAGATCTTAGTGCGTGTTTAAGAAAATGCCGCAAAGGAGAGGGCGGTGCAAGGGATTTACGGGGGCAACAGGAAAAAACGCAATTGTGATTGTTGAATATTAAAAAAAGAACATGTTTTGAGCGACTTTATTGAAGAATATTCAAAAATAAGCCGTTTTCATTAGATGAGGTTTTTTTATTGTGCGTGAAAAATGAAAAACCACGTCCTGGGACGTGGTTTGGCTTAGAAAATATCGATTTCGGCCACCGACGGATAGATCCACGACGGTCGGAACGGCAGGCTGTCGATGTCGTCGAGCGTCGAGACGCCGGACAGCACGAGGATCGTTTCCAGGCCGGCCTGGAAGCCCGCCAGAATATCGGTACGCAGGTTATCGCCGACGATGACGGTTTGCTCGGAGTGGGCCTGCATCTTGTTCAGCGCGGAGCGGATAATCCACGGGCTCGGCTTGCCGACGTAAAACGGCTTGCGGCCGGAGATCTTCTCAATCCCCGCGCACAGCGCGCCGCAGGCCGGGTAGAAGCCGCGGCCGTGGGTGTCCGGATTGGTGGCAATAAAGCGCGCGCCGTTTGCTACAAAGAAGGCCGCCTTGTGCATCATCTCCCAGTTAAAGGAGCGGGTCTCGCCGACGATGACAAAATCCGGGTTGACGTCGGTGATGGTGAAGCCCGCCTTATAAAGCTCGTGGATCAGCGCGCCTTCGCCCACCACGTAGGCTTTTTTCCCCTCCTGACGGCGCAGAAAGTCGGCGGTGGCCATGGCGGAGGTGTAAAAGGCGCTATCCGGGACGTCAATGCCCGCCGTGGCGAAGCGGTTGGCCAGGTCCTGGCCGGTCTGAGACGGATAGTTGGTCAACATCACCAGCGGCATCTCTTTTTCGAGAATGCGTTTGATAAATTCAGCAGCGCCCGGCACGGCCACATTGTCGTGCATCAGCACGCCGTCGATATCACAAATTACGTTTTGAATGGTCATGTACAGTCCGACATCGTTGAAGAAAGGCACAAATGGGTGAACAAAAAACAGGCTAATTTTCCAGCAGGCGCTGGAGCAGGATCCCGTTGAGCATAGCGCGCTTCACCAGCGCAAAGGCGCCGATCGCCGAACGGTGATCGAGCGTGGATCGCACCACCGGCAGATTTTTGCGAAACGCTTTTAGCGCCTGGGCGTTAATGCAGCCTTCGATGGCCGGGAGCAAAACTTTTTCTGCTTCGATGATTTCGCCGGCTATCACCACCTTCTGCGGATTGAACAGGTTAATGGCGATGGCAATGGTTTTTCCCAGATGGCGGCCGACGTGTTCGATAACCTCGCAGGCCAGGGTATCGCCCTTATTGGCGGCTTTGCAGATGGCTTTAATATTGCACTCGTCCACGCTAAGGCGACTCTGATAGCCCTGTTCCAGCAGATGGCGCACCCGCTGTTCGATGGCCGCATTGGCGGCGACGGTCTCCAGACAGCCGAAGTTGCCGCAGTGGCAGCGCTCGCCGAGCGGGTCGACCTGGATGTGGCCTATCTCACCCACGTTACCGTTGCGGCCGATAAAAATGCGGCCGTTGGAGATAATTCCCGCCCCTGTGCCGCGGTGGACGCGCACCAGAATAGAGTCTTCGCAGTCCTGACTTGCGCCAAAGTAGTGCTCCGCCAGCGCCAGGCTGCGGATATCATGGCCGACAAAACAGGTCACTTTAAAGCGTTTTTCCAGCGCCTCTACCAGACCCCAGTTCTCAACCTGAATATGCGGCATGTAACGAATGACGCCGCTTTCCGGATCGACAAGACCGGGTAAAATGACTGAGATAGCGATGAGCTCACGGATCTTGCGCTGGCAGCGTTCGCTAAAGGCGGCGATGATGTTCAGCAGCGCGTGCTCGAGGGTTTCCTGCGTGCGCTCCGGCAGCGGGAAGTGCTCCTCTTCCAGCGTCTTGCTGCTTAAATCGTACAGGGTCAGGGTGGCATCGTGGCGGCCGAGGCGTATGCCAATGGCCTGGAAGCTGCGGGTCTCGGCAATAATGGAGATAGCGCGGCGGCCTCCGGTGGAGGCCTGCTGATCGACTTCTTTGATCAGCCCGCGTTCAATTAGTTGACGCGTGATTTTAGTCACGCTGGCAGGGGCAAGCTGGCTTTGTTCCGCGATCTGAATGCGCGAGATGGGGCCATGCTGGTCAATCAGGCGGTATACGGCCGCGCTGTTCAGCTGTTTTACGAGATCAACGTTACCAATTTGAGCATGTCCGCCTGCTGTCATACTTTTACTTACTCAGTGACGACCTCGTTACCATTAACGATGGTCTTGATGATTTTATAGTCGCGGGTAAAGGCGGTCAGGTTAGCGACCATTCCCGGCGCAATGCTGCCGAGCTGCTTTTCCACGCCAATGGCACGCGCAGGGTAGAGGGTTGCCATCCGCAACACTTCTTCCAGCGCGATACCGCAATGTTCGACGAGATTACGCACGCCTTCAATCATGGTCAGCGAAGAACCACTGAGGGTACCGTTTTCATCTACGCACAGTCCGTTACGGTAGTATATTGTTTTACCAGCAAAAATGAACTGCTCAATATTGGCACCCGCCGGCGCAGTGGCATCGGTCACGAGGCACAGCTTGTCGCCCTTCAGGCGCTTCGCATTGCGTACGTTAGCATAATCAACGTGCATACCGTCGACGATAATACCGCAGTAAACGTCCGGCTCGTCAAAAATAGCGCCCGCCAGGCCCGGCTCGCGTCCGGTAATATACGGCATGGCGTTATAAAGATGGGTTGCGAAAGTGATGCCCGCGCGGAAACCGATTTTGGCTTCCTTGAGGGTGGCGTTGGAGTGCCCTGCGGAGACGACAATCCCGGCGTTGACCAACTGGCGAATCACTTCTGGCCCGACGCGCTCCGGCGCAAGGGTCACCTTGGTGATGACATCGGCATTTTCGCACAGGAACTCCACCAGCGCGGCGTCCGGTTTACGCACGTAGTCCGGGTTGTGGGTCCCTTTTTTGACGATGTTCAGCCACGGGCCTTCAAGATGCAGGCCCAGCGCCTGGTTAGGATACTTTTGCAGGTACTCGCGCATGACGCGCACGCCCTGTTTCATCAGATCGTCGCTGGAGGTGATAAGCGTTGGCAGATAGCTGGTGCAGCCGGAGCGTTCGTTGGCTTTCTGCATGATTTCCAGCGTTTCGACGGTCACCGCATCCGGGCTGTCGTTAAACTGCACGCCGCCGCAGCCGTTCAGCTGGACGTCGATAAAACCGGGGGCGAGAACGGCGCCGTTGACCGAGCGCTGCTCAATCTCGGACGGTAAATCAGCCAGTGAACAGATCCGTTCGATAAGGCCATCAGCGATAACTATCGCATGGTCATCCAGAATTTCATGACCGGTATAGATCCGGCCTTGGGTTAATGCATACATACGACCCCCGGTTTACGCACGCTTTCCTTCAGGCCGGCCTGATGAGCAGACCGTTAACTGACCGTTTTGCTGCCGGCTGAATGATGGCGTGCATCAAAAAAAAAGAAATGTCCCGCGGGGGTAGCCGCAGGACGGGACCAGATTACAGCCCTTTGACGTTTTCGGCTTCTAATTCGTTGAAGTATTTCAGCGTCTTCACTTTCAGTTCCATGGTGGACGGCTCGTCGCAAACCACCACGGCTTTCGGGTGCAGCTGCAGACAGGTAATGGTCCACATGTGGTTGACGTTGCCTTCTACCGCCGCCTGCAGCGCCAGCGCTTTCTGATGGCCCAGCACCAGAATCATCACTTCTTCGGCATCCAGCAGAGTACCCACGCCAACGGTCAGGGCGTATTTTGGTACCAGATCAACGTCGCCGTCGAAGAAGCGGGAGTTTGCCACGCGGGTGTCATGGGTCAGGGTTTTAATACGGGTACGGGAAGCCAGAGAAGAAGCCGGTTCGTTGAACGCGATGTGTCCGTCGTTGCCTACGCCGCCCATAAACAGGTTAATTTTGCCGTAAGAGCGGATTTTTTCTTCATAACGACGGCATTCTGCATCGATATCTGGCGCGTTACCATTCAGAAGGTTAATGTTTTCCGCCGGAATATCAACGTGATCAAAGAAGTTGCGATGCATGAAGCTATGATAGCTTTCCGGATGCTCTTTCGGCAGACCAACGTATTCGTCCATGTTGAAGGTGACAACATGTTTGAAGCTGACCTGGCCTGATTTGTGCATCTCAACCAGCGCTTTGTAAGCGGTCAGAGGGGTGCCACCGGTAGGCAGACCAAGGACAAACGGACGGTCTGCTGTCGGTTTGAACGCATTGATGCGATTAACGATATGGCGAGCGGCCCATTTGCCGACTTGTTCAGCGGTTACCAGGGGGATCAGTCTCATTCTTCACCTCTATAGTTAAATTAGAACCTGGCGGATTGGCGCCAGCATACTATTAAGAGTATTGCAGTCTCTACGCCGACCGGGGTCAATCCGTGTTGATTTTTTGAATGATAAAATAAGTTTTCGAAGTTAGCCAGTCATCGGGAGGGGTTAATACGATATTTGGTGATTATAGTCACAAAAAATACGTAATTAATTTGCGATACGAATTAATTTTCAACACACTTTACCAGTAAGTTAAAAATCTGACCTGGTTACACAATAAAAAAATGGCTTTACACGAGCCTTACGGGGTCTAATAGGGGGAATAAAGTGAGCATTCTAGGCTATTTACAAAAGGTTGGTCGCGCACTGATGGTGCCGGTCGCCACGCTGCCAGCGGCAGCGATCTTAATGGGTGTCGGTTACTGGATTGACCCGGTTAGCTGGGGTGGCGACAACGCTCTTGCGGCGCTGTTCATCAAGTCCGGTTCTGCCATCATCGACAACATGTCTGTACTGTTCGCCATTGGTGTGGCTTACGGTATGTCCAAAGATAAAGATGGTGCTGCGGCACTGACCGGTTTTGTGGGCTTCCTCGTGTTGACCACGCTTTGTTCTCCTGCTGCGGTCGCGATGATCCAGAAGATCCCTGCGGACCAGGTTCCTGCTGCTTTCGGTAAAATCAGCAACCAGTTCGTCGGTATCCTTGTCGGTATTATCTCCGCCGAACTGTACAACCGCTTCAGCGGCGTTGAACTGCCGAAAGCGCTGTCGTTCTTCAGCGGCCGTCGTCTGGTGCCAATCCTCACCTCGTTTGTGATGATTGTCGTCGCGTTCATCCTGATGTATGTCTGGCCGGTCATTTTTGATGGTCTGGTAAACTTCGGTGAGCACATCCAGAAACTCGGTTCTGCGGGCGCAGGTATCTATGCGTTCTTCAACCGTCTGCTGATCCCGGTTGGTCTGCACCACGCGCTGAACTCCGTATTCTGGTTTGACGTTGCCGGTATCAACGATATTCCTAACTTCCTCGGTGGCGCACAGTCTATCGCGGCGGGTAAAGCGGAAATCGGTATCACCGGTCGTTATCAGGCGGGCTTCTTCCCGATCATGATGTTCGGTCTGCCGGGTGCGGCGCTGGCTATCTATCACTGCGCGCGTCCTGAGAATAAAGCGAAAGTGCTGGGTATTATGATGGCGGGTGCATTTGCTGCCTTCTTTACCGGTATCACCGAACCGCTGGAATTCTCCTTCATGTTCGTGGCGCCGGTGCTGTATTTCATCCACGCCGTACTGACGGGGATCTCCGTATTTATCGCGGCGAGCATGCACTGGATTGCCGGTTTCGGCTTCAGCGCCGGTCTGGTGGATATGTTCCTGTCCACCCGTAACCCGCTGGCAACTCACTGGTACATGTTGATCCCGCAGGGTCTGGTGTTCTTCGTGATTTACTACGTGGTGTTCCGCTTCACCATCACTAAATTCAACCTGATGACCCCGGGTCGTGAACTGGCGGTTTCCGGCAGCGAAGCGGATGGTCAGGATGTGAATGTGAGCGGTGATAAAGAGCAGGATGCTGCAGGTCTGGCGCGTCAGTACATTGCCGCCGTCGGCGGTTCTGACAACCTGACCGGTATCGACGCCTGTATCACTCGTCTGCGTCTGAACGTCAAAGACTCCGCATTAGTGAATGAAGCTCTGGCGAAAAAACTGGGGGCTTCTGGCGTGATTCGCCTGAACAAAACCAGCGTCCAGATCATCGTTGGCTTCGTCGCCGAAAAAATTGCTAACGCCATGAAGACCACCGGTCCGGTTGCCGCAGCAGCGGCCACGGCAAGCGCACCCGCAGCGACGGCTGCCGCAAAACCGCAGGCCGTGGCTAACGCGAAAACCATCGCCGCGCTGGTTTCGCCGATTACCGGTGATATCGTGGCGCTGGAGCAGGTCCCGGACGAGGCGTTCGCCAGCAAAGCCGTCGGTGACGGCGTGGCGGTGAAACCGAGCGATAAGATTGTGGTCTCCCCGGCTGCGGGTACCGTCGTTAAGATCTTCAATACCAACCACGCGTTCTGTCTGGAAACGGAAAACGGCGCGGAAATCGTTGTCCATATGGGCATTGATACCGTCGCGCTGAACGGCCAGGGCTTCAAGCGCCTGGTCGAAGAGGGCGCGGAAGTGAAGGCAGGCCAGCCGATTCTGGAAATGGATCTGGACTTCCTCAACGCGAACGCCCGCTCAATGATTAGCCCGGTAGTCTGCAGCAACAGCGACGATTACAGCGCGCTGGTGATTCAGGCGAGCGGTAAAGTTGTCGCCGGCCAGACGCCGCTGTATGAGATTAAAGGCAAGTAGGGCTCCTGAGTAGAGTTTATGCCTGTGCGGCGGGGGGAAACCTCCGCCGCTTTTTTTTGCAGCAAATGACCCCATAATCTCCTTCAGATACGTATTTTCAGTAACTAATAGTTGTCTCCACGTCCTGCTTGTAAGATCATGTCCCGTTATACGTTGTTTACGCTTTGAGGAACCCACGATGAGTGAGGCAGAAGCCCGCCCAACTAACTTTATTCGTCAGATCATCGATGAAGATCTGGCTACTGGTAAGCACACCACCGTTCATACGCGCTTCCCGCCGGAGCCGAACGGTTATCTGCACATTGGCCACGCGAAATCAATTTGCCTGAACTTCGGCATTGCTCAGGATTATCAAGGCCAATGCAACCTGCGCTTCGATGACACCAACCCGGTGAAAGAAGATATCGAATACGTTGAGTCGATTAAAAACGACGTGCAGTGGTTAGGTTTCCACTGGTCCGGGAAAGTTTGCTACTCGTCTGATTATTTCGATCAGCTGCACAGCTACGCCGTTGAGCTGATCAATAAAGGTCTGGCCTACGTTGACGAGCTGTCGGCGGAAGAGATCCGCGAATACCGCGGCTCGCTGAAAGCGCCGGGCAAAAACAGCCCGTACCGCGATCGCAGCGTAGAAGAGAACCTGGCGCTGTTTGAAAAAATGCGCGCCGGTGGTTTTGCCGAAGGTAAAGCCTGCCTGCGTGCGAAAATCGATATGGCCTCGCCGTTTATCGTCATGCGCGATCCGGTGCTGTACCGCATTAAGTTCGCCGATCACCATCAGACCGGCAGCAAGTGGTGCATCTACCCGATGTATGACTTTACCCACTGCATCAGCGATGCGCTGGAAGGTATTACGCACTCTCTGTGTACCCTGGAGTTCCAGGACAACCGTCGCCTGTACGATTGGGTGCTGGATAACATCAGCATCCCGGTTCACCCGCGCCAGTACGAATTCTCGCGCCTGAATCTCGAATATACCGTGATGTCCAAGCGCAAGCTGAACCAGCTGGTCACCGAGAAGCACGTTGAGGGCTGGGACGATCCGCGTATGCCGACGATTTCCGGCCTGCGTCGCCGCGGCTATACCGCCGAATCGATTCGCGAGTTCTGTAAGCGCATCGGCGTGACCAAACAGGACAACACCATTGAAATGGCGTCGCTGGAATCCTGCATTCGTGAAGATCTGAACGAAAACGCCCCGCGCGCCATGGCCGTTATCGATCCGGTAAAACTGGTTATCGAAAACTATCCGCAGGGCGGCAGTGAAAATGTGACCATGCCGAACCATCCGAGCAAGCCGGAAATGGGCAGCCGCGACGTGCCGTTCAGCGGTGAAATCTGGATCGATCGCGCGGACTTCCGTGAGGAAGCCAACAAGCAGTACAAGCGTCTGGTGCTGGGCAAAGAGGTTCGCCTGCGCAATGCCTACGTGATCAAAGCCGAGCGCGTAGAGAAGGATGCAGAGGGCAATATCACCACCATCTTCTGTACCTATGATGCCGATACGCTGAGCAAAGATCCTGCTGACGGCCGCAAGGTCAAGGGCGTTATCCACTGGGTGAGCGTGGCGCACGCGCTGCCGGTAGAAATTCGCCTGTACGACCGTCTGTTCAGCGTGCCGAATCCGGGCGCCGAAGAGGACTTCCTTGCCGTGATGAACCCTGAATCGCTGGTTATCAAGCACGGCTTTGCCGAGCCGAGCCTGGCGCAGGCGCAGGCCGGTAAGGCGCTGCAGTTCGAGCGTGAAGGCTACTTCTGCCTCGACAGCCGCTATGCTACCGCTGACCGTCTGGTGTTCAACCGCACCGTTGGCCTGCGCGATACCTGGGCGAAGATCGGCGCATAAACCCGCGTCCTCGCCTCGTCAGCAAAAACGCCGCCTCCCGCGTAATGCCGATCAGTTAAGGATCGGTTGACCGATCCAGTGGCTGTGTAAGAATCCGTAATCTCTCCAGGGATTACGGATTTTTTTATGTTACTCAGCCAGGCTTTAGACACCGTCCATAAATTCTCCCCGCAGGAGTTTGCTGCTCTTGCAGACCTGCTTTCTCCCGAACTGATTGATGAGTGTCTGGCTGATACCGGTATCGTAACCCTGCGTAAGCGCCGCCTCTCTATGGAGATGATGGTCTGGGCAGGCTCTGTTTCGCTCTCATTCCATGAGCCAGCTGGTCTCTCATATGGACATTCTCCTGCCCGGTAACCGGCCCTTCGTTGCACCCAGCGCCGTTGTTCAGGCCCGACAACGGCTCGGGAAGGATGTTATCCGGCTGATGTTCGAAAAAACACGGCAACTCTGGTTTGAAAAAATACCCCAGTCTTACTGGAACGGCCTGACGCTGATGGCCGTGGACGGTACGTTATGGCGGACACCTGATACTCCTGAAAACGATGCCGCCTTCGGCCGCACGGCCAATGTCAATAAGCAGTCCGAATGGCCACAGCTTCGCATGGTCTGCCAGATGGAAGTGACAGGCCACCTGCTGTCCGCAGTTGCCTTCGACAGTGTCTCTGAGTGCGGTGAGGCTGAGCTTGCCGCACAGATTATCGACCGGACGCCTGACCACTCGCTGACCCTCATGGATAAAGGCTTCTATGCGCCGGGCCTGCTGCATCGCTGGCAGAGATACTGAGCATGGCGTCAAGCTTCGTACTGCCGGGGCGAAGAGCGCGGCATTACCCGAGAGCCGTAAAAAAGAGGCCACAACGTTATCCGTTGCGGCCTCCTTCAAAAGCTTAACTGACAAGCATTACGCCGCAGCGAGGTTTTTTATTTCCGTCTTTCGCGGCCGAATCTGGTTATTTTTGCGATGCGAATTAATCTTGTTTACAACCTGTAATATATCCCGCCGGGCCCGTCGCCGATTATCGCGTAAAAAAACGCTGTAAGCGTTTCTATTTCCCGTTTTATCCTGATTTTGTAAATACTTCCGTACTAAATCTACAAAATTTAAGGCTGTAACAAAAAGACATAGAATATGTGCGCTTTGTCATAATCTTAAGATTTGATCGTCGAAAGAGATTGATAATTCGCGTCACGAAAAATAGTCTATCCCTAGTGGATTTGCGGACTTTTTCCGCACCGCTTTTTAGCAGTCTTATTTATTTTTCGCGGCTTGCCTTTGGCTCCGCGTTTTAAAACGTCAAAGAGGATATGCACATGCGTACGTTTAGTGGCAAACGTAGTACGCTGGCGCTGGCTATTGCCGCCGTCACCGCGATGTCGAGCTGGATCGTTGTTCCGCAGGCCAGCGCAGCAGGTTTTATTGATGATTCCACATTAACCGGCGGTGTCTATTACTGGCAGCGTGAGCGCGACCGTAAAGACGTCACCGACGGCGATAAGTACAAAACCAACCTTTCGCATTCAACCTGGAACGCCAACCTGGACTTCCAGTCCGGCTATGCCGCCGATATGTTTGGTATCGACGTGGCGGCCTTTACCGCCATTGAAATGGCGGAAAGCAGCGAAAGCGGCCACCCGAACGAAATTGCCTTCTCCTCAAGAAATAAAGCCTACGACGAAGATTACTCCGGCGATAAGAGCGGGATCAGCCTCTATAAAGCGGCGGCAAAATTTAAGTATGGCCCGACGTGGGCGCGCGCTGGCTACATTCAGCCAACCGGGCAAACGCTGCTGGCTCCGCACTGGAGTTTTATGCCTGGCACTTATCAAGGTGCTGAAGCCGGAGCCAACTTTGATTACGGTGATTCCGGCGCGCTGAGTTTCTCCTACATGTGGACGAACGAATACAAAGCGCCGTGGCACATTGAGATGGATGATTTCTACCAGAACGATAAGAAGACAAAAGTCGATTATCTGCACTCTCTGGGCGCCAAATATGATTTTAAAAATGACCTCGTGCTGGAGGCCGCGTTTGGCCAGGCTCAGGGTTATATCGACCAGTATTTTGCCAAGGCCAGCTATAAATTTGACGTTGCCGGTACCCCGTTAAACACCAGCTATCAGTTCTACGGCACCCGCGATAAGGTCAGCAACGGCGGCGCCAACGATATTTACGACGGCACCGCCTGGCTGCAGGCGCTGACCTTTGGCTACAAGGTTGCCGATGTGCTGGATCTGCGTCTGGAAGGTACCTGGGTTAAGGCCGAGGGCCAGCAGGGCTACTTTCTGCAGCGCATGACCCCAACCTACGCATCCTCTAACGGTCGCCTGGACGTGTGGTGGGATAACCGCTCCGACTTTAACGCCAACGGTGAAAAGGCCGTGTTCTTCGGCGCGATGTACGACATGAAAAACTGGAATATGCCGGGCTGGGCGTTTGGTGCGTCCTACGTTTACGCATGGGATGCGAAACCGGGCAAAATGGCGACGCCTGACGCCTACTACAACGCGGACAAACGTCTGGAAGAGTCGGCCTACAGCCTCGACGCCATGTATACCGTACAGGACGGCCGGGCAAAAGGAACGCTGTTCAAACTCCACTTCACTCAGTACGACAACCACTCCGATATTCCAAGCTGGAGCGGCGGTTACGGCAACATCTTCCAGGATGAGCGTGACGTGAAGTTTATGGTTATTGCCCCGTTCACTATTTTCTGATGCCGCAGCGGCGGGCGTAAGCCTGCCGCCAGCCTGTGAGGTTGATTATGAAAAAGCTATTGCTCATCGCCATCATGGCATCGGGTCTGGTAGCCTGTGCGCAGTCACCGGCGCCAAAAGAAGACACTAAGTTGAAGGATGCCTACAGCGCCTGCATCAATACGGCAGAAGGGAATCCGGATAAAGTTCAGGCCTGCCAGAGTGTGCTGAACGTTCTTAAAGAGGATAAGCAGCACCAGCAGTTCGCCACCCAGGAAAGCGTACGGGTGCTGGATTATCAGCAGTGTATCCTGGCGACCCGTACCGGGAACGATCAGGCGGTCAAAGCCCGCTGCGACCAGATCTGGCAAGAGATTCGCAGCAACAATACCCAGCCCTGATCCTCCGCGTACTGCCTTATTACGGGCATAAAAAAAAGCCAACCTTCAGGTTGGCTTTTTGCTGCTTATGCTGTGGGAAACTACTTTTCCACAGCGTCGTGCGCGTGTTCATTTTCGCGGCAGTCGCCTTCAGCACAGTGACCGTACAGGTACAGGCTGTGGTTGGTCAGGCGGATACCGTGACGGTGGGCAATTTCACGCTGACGCGCTTCGATGGAGTCATCGCTGAATTCGATCACTTTGCCACAATCGAGGCAAATCAGGTGATCGTGATGATGCTGCTGCGTCAGTTCGAAAACGGATTTACCGCCTTCAAAATTATGGCGGGTAACAATGCCGGCATCATCAAACTGGTTCAGTACGCGATAAACGGTAGCCAGACCGATCTCTTCCCCCATGTCGATCAGGCGTTTGTATAAATCTTCCGCGCTGACGTGATGGTTATCCGGCCCCTGCAGCACTTCCAGAATTTTTAATCGTGGAAGTGTGACTTTCAGGCCAGCCTTCTTCAATGCGGTATTGTTGTCAGTCATGCGGAATCTGTCCTGTTGCTAAACGATCTACTTCCATTAGCGGAAGTAATACAGAGAATCACCCGATGTAACGCGTCTCATTATAGAACTGCCATGATGAAATGAAAACCGCAAGCATCGAGCCTTGTATGCTGTCAAAAACGAGGCACGGGCTACAAACTGTGTCACGTCTCCTCGTTAAATCAGAGGACATTGTACAGATATGTGATTAAAAGTTAAAAACTTGTAGCTATTAGTTTTATTGCTTTTACCTATTAATACGGCGATACCCGAAGATAGCGCCGTTTAATCATCAGGCGTTTTTGATTTCTTCGAGATGCAGTTCTTCAGAAATCTGCTTAACCCATTTCTCAACGCGCTCGTTGGTCAGCTCAGGCTGACGGTCTTCATCGATAGCGAGACCGACGAAATGGTCGTCATCGGCGAGACCTTTAGAGGCTTCGAAATGGTAGCCCGCAGTTGGCCAGTGGCCGACGATGGTTGCACCGCGCGGTTCGATGATGTCGCGAATGGTCCCCAGCGCATCACAGAAATATTCAGCGTAGTCTTCCTGGTCGCCGCAGCCAAACAGGGCGACCAGCTTACCGTTGAAGTCGACTTCTTCCAGCGTCGGGAAGAAATCATCCCAGTCACACTGCGCTTCACCGTAGTACCAGGTTGGGATGCCCAGCAGCAGAATGTCATGACCCTGCAGGTCTTCTTTGCTGCTTTTGGCAATGTCGTGAACATCAGCAACGTCTTTACCGAGCTGCTTTTGGATCATTTTTGCAATATTTTCGGTGTTGCCGGTGTCGCTGCCAAAAAAGATGCCGATGATTGCCATGAGTAAAATAACCTCTTGAAACTTAATGATGTGGTAGTGGCGTAATGCCCGCAGATAACGGCAATCATAGCAGAACAGGGAAGGGCGCGGAAACAGCAATCACACCCGACTGCACACTCTGCTACATGAAAGTGCTGTTTTTGAGGTTTCTCAGACTTTACCCTGGCTATGCAGGGCTGCCAGCTGGTTCATCAACATCTCTTCAATCAGATCGCTACGGTTCATATTGCGGGCATCAGCTAGCTCATTGAGCGCATCAACCGCTTCAGCGTTGAGCTTGAGCTCCACGCGCTTCAAGCCGCGAACTTTGTCGCGTTTAAGCTGGTTGCGTTTATTGATGCGCAGCTGCTCGTCGCGCGAAAGCGGATTGGTCTTTGGTCTACCCGGGCGACGCTCGGTTGCGAACAAATCTAATGTCGTACGGTCCGTTTGTTCTTTTGCCATGATTCAGAGTGACTTCGGGGAAACGAGTTGTCGGGCCATTGCCGACACAGATAGCGCGCCATAATACATCAGGCGAACCTCTGCGCCAACGACCGCGGGCATTCTGCGGCGCGGTCGGGCAGTTTTTAGCCAGTTATGCCGCTAAAGAGGAGAGATATCGGCGAATTGCGCGCAGTACCGCCTCCGGTTTCTCCGCATGGACCCAATGGCCCGCGCCGGCAATCACGTGCGCGCGGGCCTGCGGGAACTGCGCCAGCAGCGCGTCACGATACTCATCGGTCACGTAGGGAGAGTTGCCGCCTGGGATAAACAGGGCCGGATGCGACCACGCGGGAACCGGCTGCCAGCCAACGATATGGCTATATTGATCCCACAGGACCGGCACGTTAAACCGCCACTGGCCGTCAACGAATGACTTCAGCAGAAACTGAATCACGCCCTCTTCCTGCAGGTGCTCGCGCATGAGCGCCGCCGCCTGCTGGCGGGTGGCGGCACCGGTGGTGGTTACGGCGTTGATGGCGGCAAAGATTTCGTCATGGCGGCGGACGTGATAATCCACCGGCGCGATATCGATAGCCACCAGGCCGTCTATGCGTTCCGGCGCGAGGGCGCTAAGCGCCATCACCGCTTTACCGCCCATTGAGTGGCCGATAAAGGTCGCTTTTTCCAGCTGCAGATCGTCAAGGGTGTCGAGCAGATCCTGAGCCATCGCGGCGTAGGTCATCTGCGGATCGCGCGGGGAAAGACCGTGATTGCGCATATCGACCTGCAGGATATCGTAGTCGGCGACCAGGTCGCGTGCGAGGATACCCAGGTTATCAAGGCTGCCAAACAGGCCGTGAACCAGGACAACAGGGGAATTATTGTGCGGATTTTGTGCAGATTGCGCGCGGCTATTTAATTTCATGGCAAAGTTCTTTTTTTCGCTCCGTCGGGTTAGGGTATTATGTTGGACATTCTGCCATCCGGCTGCAAGACCCAGAGCTATCTGAGTTTTACCGCCATCCTGGTTTGACGCTATCCGCGGTTAGGATTTGTCCTTATAATCCTGACAACTTGTATTCAGAATAAGATATCGCACTGGATTAAGATGAAAACAATTGAAGTTGATGATGATCTCTATCGCTATATTGCCAGCCACACCCAGCATATTGGTGAGAGTGCATCCGACATTTTACGGCGCATGCTGAAATTTTCCGCCGCTTCCCAGACTGCCACTTCCGTCGCGAAAGCCGCGCCGGCGCCGGCTCCGACCGCCGTTGTTGAGGTCAAGCCCGTTAACCCGGTAAAGGATAAAGTTCGCGCCGTGCGCGAACTGCTGTTATCTGATGAATACGCCGAGCAAAAGCGCGCGGTAAACCGTTTTATGCTGGTGCTGACGACGCTGTACTCGCTGGACAGCAAAGCGTTTGCTGCGGCCACCGAGTCTCTGCACGGGCGTACGCGAACCTATTTCGCTGAAGATGCCCGCATCCTGCTGAAAAGCGGCAATCAGACCAAGCCTAAGCAGGTCCCCGGCACGCCGTGGTGGGTGATCACCAATACCAATACTGGCCGCAAATGCAGCATGATTGAACATATCATGCAGTCAATGCAATTCCCTGCGGAGTTGATTGAGAAGGTTTGCGGCACGATCTAGCTTTATTCACCTTTGCATCAGAAGGATCAGGCAATGGCAATCGATAAGCGTGCGGGGCAGCCTGCACAACAGAGTGATTTGATTAACGTCGCCCAGCTGACTGCCCAGTACTATGTACTGAAGCCGGAAGCAGGCAACGCGGAGCATGCGGTGAAGTTCGGGACCTCTGGCCATCGCGGCAGCGCAGGTCGCCATAACTTCAACGAGCAGCATATTCTGGCGATTGCCCAGGCGATTGCGGAAGATCGCGCGAAGAACGGGATTACCGGTCCATGCTACGTCGGTAAGGATACCCACGCGCTCTCCGAGCCAGCCTTTATTTCCGTACTGGAAGTACTGGCGGCTAACGGTGTTGATGTGATCGTGCAGGAAAACAACGGCTTCACCCCGACGCCGGCGATTTCCAACGCCATTCTGGTGCACAACAAAAAGGGTGGCCCGCTGGCGGATGGTATCGTCATTACGCCGTCGCATAACCCGCCGGAAGATGGCGGTATCAAGTACAACCCGCCGAACGGCGGTCCGGCTGATACCAACGTCACCAAGGTGGTGGAAAACCGGGCTAACGAACTGCTGGCTTCCGGCCTGCAGGGCGTGAAGCGCATCTCCCTCGATACCGCTCTGGCCTCCGGCCACGTGAAAGAGCAGGATCTGGTTCAGCCGTTTATTGAAGGTCTGGCGGATATCGTCGATATGGCGGCGATTCAAAAAGCGGGCCTTAAGCTTGGCGTCGATCCGCTGGGCGGCTCCGGGATTGAATACTGGAAGCGCATCGCCGAGTACTACAAGCTGGATCTGACCATCGTTAACGATCATGTCGATCAAACCTTCCGCTTTATGCACCTGGATAAAGACGGCGCCATCCGCATGGACTGCTCGTCCGAGTGCGCGATGGCCGGCCTGCTGGCGCTGCGCGACAAGTTCGATCTGGCCTTCGCCAACGACCCGGATTACGACCGTCACGGCATCGTAACCCCGGCCGGGCTGATGAACCCGAACCACTATCTGGCGGTGGCGATCAACTATCTGTTCCAGCACCGTCCGCAGTGGGGCAAAGAGGTTGCCGTTGGCAAAACGCTGGTCTCTTCGGCGATGATCGACCGCGTGGTCGGTGACCTTGGCCGTAAGCTGGTGGAAGTGCCGGTAGGCTTTAAATGGTTCGTTGACGGCCTGTTTGACGGCAGCTTTGGCTTCGGCGGTGAAGAGAGCGCGGGCGCTTCGTTCCTGCGTTTTGACGGCACGCCGTGGTCTACCGACAAAGACGGTATCATCATGTGCCTGCTGGCCGCGGAAATCACCGCCGTCACCGGTAAAAACCCGCAGCAGCACTATGATGAGCTGGCCGCACGCTTCGGCGCGCCGAGCTATAACCGCCTGCAGGCATCGGCAACCTCCGCGCAAAAAGCGGCGCTGTCGAAGCTGTCGCCGGAGATGGTCAGCGCAAATACGCTGGCGGGCGATCCGATCACCGCTCGCCTGACCGCCGCGCCGGGCAACGGTGCGTCGATCGGCGGTCTGAAAGTGATGACCGACAACGGCTGGTTTGCCGCTCGTCCGTCAGGCACGGAAGACGCCTACAAGATCTACTGCGAAAGCTTCCTCGGCGAAGAGCATCGCAAGCAGATTGAGAAAGAAGCGGTAGAAATTGTCAGCGAAGTGCTGAAAAACGCCTGATAGCCTGGTGAACCCTCTCCCGATGGCGCAACGCTCGCCGGGAAGAGGGACGCTCCTGCTCGGGCCCGGCGCTTTCGCCGCGGCCCGACGCTCTTTCGAACCTAAGGCATAAACCGGTAGCCAATGCCGGTCTCGGTCAGCAGATGCTGCGGCCGCGCGGGATCAACCTCCAGCTTTTGCCGCAGATGCCCCATATAAATTCGCAGATAGTGGCTGTGCTCCACCGCATTCGGCCCCCAGACGTGATTCAGCAGATGGCGCTGGGTCAGCACCTTACCGGGATTATTCAACAGCACCGCCAGCAGGCGAAACTCAATTGGCGTCAGATGGATCTCTTCGTCGCCACGTACGATGCGGCGGGCGGGAATATCAACTTCAATATTGGCAAAGCGCACCAGCGGCTCGTCGGCCTGAGCGCCAGCGTGACGGCGCAGCGCGACCCGCAGCCGCGCCTGCAGCTCGCCAATGCCAAACGGCTTACTCAGATAGTCATCGGCGCCGGCATCCAGCGCGGCAATCTTATCCTGTTCTTCCGTACGCGCCGACAGCACGATAATCGGCATCTGGCTCCACTGGCGCACTTCGCGAATAAAATCGCTACCGTCGCCATCGGGGAGGCCAAGGTCAAGGATCGTCAGATCAGGCTTGCGGGTTGCGGCTTCGAGAAGACCGCGCTGCAGCGTTTCGGCTTCAAATACGCGCATGCCGTCGGCTTCCAGCGCGGTGCGCAGAAAGCGACGAATAGCATGTTCATCTTCAATAATAAGAACGTTGATCACGGTTCCTCGGCTAGTGCTTTCAGTCAGTTCGCGCGTCGCCGCACCACTCATCCAGCTCCGGCGGCGCCTCTCGCGGCAGTGTAACACGGAAGCAGGCGCCGCCCTCAGGGCGCGTTTGCGCGCCGATGGTGCCGCCGTGGACCTCGACGATCGCCTGGCAGATCGCCAGCCCCAGCCCTACGCCTGGGATGGCGGACTCTTTATGACCGCGGGCGAACTTATCAAAGATAGCTTGTTCCTGGCCCTGGGGGATCCCCGGACCGTTATCCCACACGTCGAGCTGCAGTTGGCGATCGTCGGCCTGCGCCGTAATGCCTATTTGCGCCCGCGGTCCGGCGTACTTCAGCGCATTCTCCAGCAAATTGATCAGCACCCGCTCAAAAAGCGGCCCGTCTACGTGAACCAGCAGCAGCGGGTCGGGTAGCGCCAGCTGAATATGCTGGCCGCCGAGGCCTGGCTCCAGCATCCGCAGCGCGCTGCCAACCACCTCTTCGAGAGTGAGCCACTCTTTGTGCAAATTAAAACCGCCGGACTGGATCCGCGCCATATCCAGCAGATTATTCACCAGTCGGGTGGTGTTGAGCACGTGCTGGCGAATTTCGTTGGCCTGCGGCGCGTGTTTAGATCCTTCGCTCGCCAGGTCGAGGGTCAGAATTTCCGCCTGACCGAAGAGGATCGTCAGCGGGGTGCGTAAATCATGCGACAGCGCCGCCAGCAGGGAGTTACGCAAGCGCTCGCGCTCGCTGTTGAGCCGCGCCTGCTCTTCGCTGGCGGTGAGCGTCAGCCGCTCGAGGGCGCTGGCGACCAGCAGGGTAAAGGTCTCCAGCAGCCGCTGCTGCTCGGGGATCATCAGCTGGCGCAGGTTATCCGGCTCAACCACCAGCAGCCCCCAGCTGCGGGCGGCGCTTTTCAGCGGCAGGATCTGGTAGGGAACGCCGGGCAGCGTATCGGTGCCCGCGCCGGCGGGCTGGCCTTTATCGAAGCTCCAGCGCGCAATCGCATCATCCCACGAAGTGAGCCCCGCCTGCTGGGTCAGCGGCCGCAGAGCTCCGCTCTCGTCGGGTAGCAGGAGCTGGCCCCGGGCCTGGAAAGTCGAGGCGATAAAGCGTTCGCTGGTCAGCGCGATATCTTCCCGGCTGCGCACGACCGCCAGCGCTTTTGACATCTCATACAGATGACGGGTGCGCTGCTCGCGGTAGCGGGCGACGCGGGCCTGGTAGCGCACGCCGGCGGTGAGGTTACCGATCACCAGGCCTACGGTGAGCATGACCCCGAAGGTCAGGAGATACTGGACGTCGGAAACCGCCAGCGTGCCGCGCGGGGCGATAAAGAACAGATCGAAGCTGACGACGTTGATAACCGTCGCCAGCACCGACGGCCAGCGGCCGTACAGCAGGGCGATAACTACCACACCGAGCAGGTAGATCATCACCAGGTTAGCGGCCTCAAAGGCCACCAGCCACTGCATGGCGAAGAGCGTAATCACCGCGCAGATGGCCACCGCAACGCAGCAGCCCTGCAGCTGTAGCCGCCACTTATCCATCGTGGTGCGGCTATCGCCGGCGCGGGCGGGCAGGGGGGCGCTCTTTTCATCAAGGGCAATCACAACCAGGTCGAGGTCCGGCGCGTGGCGGGCCAGACGGTCGGCAAAGCCCTGCCGATCCCACCAGCGGCGTTGCCGCTGACGGCCAATCACGATCTTTCCGAGGTTATGCTCCCGGGCGTAGTGCAAAACCGCCTTCTCTTCCGAAGGATCGGACAAGGTGGCGGTCTCCGCGCCCAGCTCCTGGGCGAGCCTGAGCGCCGCGAGGATCGCCCGCCGTTTGCCTTCCGGCAGGCGATGCAGAGACGGAGTTTCAACGTAGACCGCGTGCCAGATGCTGCCGAGCCTGGCGGCGAGGCGGGCGGCGGCGCGTACCAGCTTCTCGCTGCCGGTATTGTGGCCGATGCACAGCAGGATAGCGTCGCGGGTATGCCAGACTTTCTCCTGGCCCTGACGGTCGCGCCAGGCGCGCATCTGCTCATCGACCCGGTCGGCGGTGCGGCGCAGCGCCAGCTCGCGCAGGGCAATCAGATTACCTTTGCGAAAGAAGTTCTCGATGGCACGTTCGGCCTGGCCGCCGATATATACCTTCCCTTCATTAAGGCGCTGGCGAAGATCGTCGGGGGGAAGATCGACCAGCACCACTTCATCGGCGGCATCAAAGAACGGGTCGGGGACGGTTTCGCGGACTTGCACGCCGGTGATGCCGCTGACCACGTCGTTCAGGCTTTCCAGATGCTGGACGTTAACGGTGGTAAAGACGTCGATGCCGGCTTCAAGCAGCTCTTCAACGTCCTGCCAGCGCTTAGGGTGGCGTGAGCCGGGAGCGTTGCTGTGCGCCAGTTCATCGACCAGAATCAGCGCCGGGCGGCGGGCCAGGGCGGCATCGAGATCGAATTCGTGAACGTAGCGCCCGCGGTGGGAGAAACGGCGTGGGGGGAGGGTGCTTAGCCCCTCCAGCATCGCCGCCGTCTCTTTGCGCCCGTGGGTTTCCGCCACGCCAATCAGAATATCGAGCCCCTGGGCGCGAAGCCGCTGCGCCTCCGCCAGCATCGCCCAGGTTTTACCGACGCCCGCGCAGGCGCCAAAGAATACCTTTAGCTTGCCGCGATGCGGCTCGGCGGCGTGTTGCAGCAGACGGTCAGGGTCCGGGCGCAGCGGCTCGTCACTCATTTTTAGTTATCCTTCAAGGCATTCAGCGCCATATTCAGCTGCAGTATATTTACCACAGGTTGGCCGAGAAAACTGGCCAGCGGTTTTTGCGTCGCCTCATTCACCAGCCCGGTGACCAGCTCGGCGCTCAGCCGGCGGGCTTTGGCGATGCGCGGAACCTGCCACAGCGCGGCCGCCGGCGTCAGGCCATTATCCAGCCCGCTCGCCGAGGCGGTGACCAGCTCCACCGGCACCCGCGGGCTGGCGTCGGGGTTGGCGCGGCGCAGCGCCTCTACCCGTTCACCAATGACTTTATCCAGCGCCGGGTTGCTGGCGGCGAGGTTGCTCCCGCCGGACGCCAGCGGGCTATCTGCCGTTTGGGCGATGGCCGAAGGCCGCCCCTGGAAATAGCCTGCGGCGGTAAAGTTTTGCCCAATCAGGCTGGAGCCGCGCACCTCGCCATCAATGCGAATCAGCGAACCGTTCGCCTGCTGGGGGAACCACCACTGCCCCAGAGCGGTAGTCAGCAGCGGATAGAGCCCGCCGGTGAGCAGCGTTAACAGAATAAATAGCACAACGGCCGGACGAATGAATGACATGGTATGTTCCTCACACCAACCCGGTCAGGGTCAGCAGCAGATCGATGATTTTGATGCCGACAAACGGTACCAGCAGCCCGCCAAGACCGTAGACCCACAGGTTACGGCGCAGCATGGCCGATGCCGACAGCGGGCGATAGCTCACGCCCTTCAGCGCCAGCGGGATCAGGAAAACGATAATCAGCGCGTTAAAGATAACCGCGCTGAGGATCGCCGATGACGGCGAGTGCAGGCGCATCACGTTAAGCATGGCGAGCTGCGGGTAAACGGCGGCAAAGGCGGCCGGAATAATGGCAAAGTATTTCGCCACGTCGTTGGCGATACTGAAGGTGGTTAACGAACCCCGGGTCATCAGCATCTGTTTACCGATATGCACCACCTCAATTAATTTGGTCGGGTTGGAGTCGAGGTCGACCATATTTCCGGCCTCTTTTGCCGCCTGGGTACCGGAGTTCATCGCCACCGCGACGTCGGCCTGGGCCAGCGCCGGGGCATCGTTGGTGCCGTCGCCGGTCATCGCTACCAGCCGACCTTCTGACTGGTACTGGCGAATCAGCGCCAGCTTGGCTTCCGGCGTCGCTTCGGCGAGAAAATCATCGACGCCCGCTTCGGCGGCAATCGCCGCCGCGGTCAGGCGGTTATCGCCGGTGATCATCACCGTTTTGATGCCCATCTTGCGCAGCTGGGCAAAGCGCTCCTTGATCCCGCCCTTGACGATATCTTTCAATGAGATAACCCCCAGTACGCGCTCGCCTTCGGCCACCACCAGCGGCGTGGCGCCCAGGCGGGCAACCTCTTCCACCTGTTTATCGACGTCCGTCGGGAAGTGGCCGCCGTTGGCCTCGACGTGGCGACGAATGGCATCGACCGAACCTTTGCGGATCATGCGCTGGTCGATGTTGATGCCGCTCATCCGCGTTTGGGCGGTGAACGGCACGAAGGTCGCCTGCAGCGACTGCAGGTCGCGCTCGCGGAGGTTAAAGCGCTGTTTAGCCAGCACGACGATGCTGCGGCCTTCAGGCGTCTCATCGGCCAGGGAGGAGAGCTGCGCCGCGTCGGCGAGGGTTCGCTCCTCTACGCCGCGGGCCGGCAGGAAGGCCGAAGCCTGACGGTTGCCGAGGGTGATGGTGCCGGTTTTATCCAGCAGCAGGACGTCAACGTCGCCGGCGGCTTCAACCGCGCGCCCGCTGGTGGCGATGACGTTCGCGCCCAGCATGCGGCTCATCCCGGCGACGCCGATGGCCGACAGCAGGCCGCCGATGGTGGTGGGGATCAGGCATACCAGCAGCGCCACCAGTACCGTTACGCTGACCGCGCTGCCGCTCCACGCGGAGAAGGGCCAGATAGTGGCGGTGGCCAGCAGGAACACTAGCGTCAGGGCGATGAGCAGGATCGTCAGCGCGATCTCGTTCGGCGTTTTGCGCCGCTGGGCGCCTTCCACCATCGCGATCATCCGGTCAAGGAAGGTTTCGCCGGGGTTAACGCTGCAGCGGATCACCAGCCAGTCGGAGAGAATGCGCGTCCCGCCGGTGACCGACGCGAAGTCGCCGCCGGATTCGCGGATCACCGGTGCCGATTCCCCGGTGATGGCGCTCTCATCCACCGAAGCGCCGCCTTCAATCACTTCGCCATCGCAGGGAATGATATCCCCGGCTTCCACCAGCACCACGTCGCCTTTGCGCAGGTCCTCGGCCGGAATATGGTCGATCTGGGCATCGTGCTGCGGGGCGCGAAGCTTGCGGGCGAATGAGGTCTTTTTCACGCCTTTCAGGCTGTTGGCCTGGGCCTTACTGCGCCCCTCCGCCATCGCTTCGGCAAAGTTGGCGAACAGCACGGTAAACCACAGCCAGATGCTCACGGCGGCGGTAAAACCGGCGCTGCCGGCGATATGCCCGCTGGTCATGCCGACGGCGAGCAGGGTGGTGACCAGGCTGCCGATCCAGACAATGAACATCACCGGGTTACGCCACTGCACCGCAGGGTTGAGCTTTTTCACCGCGTCCAGCAGCGCCTGGCGCACCAGCGTCGGCTCCAGCAGGGCTAATTGTTTGCGACTCATAACAGGTTGCTCCGCATCGCTTAAAGTAAGGAGAAGTGTTCCGCCAGCGGGCCGAGTGCCAGCGCGGGGATAAAGGTCAGGGCGCCAACCAGCAGCACGGTACCGATCAGCAGGCCGATAAACAGCACGTCATGGGTGGCGAGCGTGCCGGTGCTGGCGGGCTGAATTTTCTTGCCGACCAGCGAGCCGGCAATCGCCATCACCGGAATGATGACCGCGAAACGACCGGCCAGCATGCAGAACGCCAGCAGCAGGTTCCAAAACGGGGTGGCCGCGCTCAGGCCGGCGAAGGCGCTGCCGTTGTTATTGGCCGCCGAGGTGACGGCGTACAGCACCTCGCTAAAGCCGTGCGGGCCGGGGTTAAACATCGCCGCCCGTCCGGCATCGGTCATCATCGCCAGCGCGGTGCCGAGCAGAACCAGAGTCGGGGCGACGAGGATCGCCAGGGCGATCATTTTCATCTCGCGCACGTCGATCTTTTTACCGAGATATTCCGGCGTCCGGCCGATCATCAGTCCGGCGATAAATACCGCCAGCATGACGAACAGCAGCATGCCGTACAGGCCCGATCCGACGCCGCCGAAGACCACCTCGCCGATCTGCATCAGCCACATCGGCACCATGCCGCCCAGAGCGGTAAAGGAGTCATGCATGGCGTTTACCGCACCGCAGGAGGCGGCCGTGGTCACCACCGCAAACAGGCTGCTGGCTAAAATGCCAAAGCGGCTCTCTTTGCCCTCCATATTGACACTGCTATCGGCGCCAAGCGCCAGCAGGTGCGGGTTGCCGTGGGTTTCCGCCCACATCACTACCGCCACGCAGACGATGAAGATAAGCGCCATGGCCCACAGAATTGCCCGGCCCTGACGGCGATCGCCCACCGCTTCGCCGAAGGCAAAGCACAGCGCCGCCGGGATCAGGAAGATCGCCAGCATCTGCACCATATTGCTTAGCGCCGTCGGGTTTTCGAACGGATGCGCCGAGTTAGCGTTAAAGAATCCGCCGCCGTTGGTCCCCAGCATTTTAATGGCTTCCTGCGACGCCACCGGCCCCATCGGCAGCGTCTGGCGTACGCCTTCCAGGGAGGTGAACGCCTGATACGGCAGCAGATTTTGCGGCACGCCCTGCTGAATAAAGAACAGAGCGATCAGCAGCGAGATCGGCAGCAGCAGCCAGAGCGTGATGCGGGTGAGGTCGATCCAGGCGTTGCCGAGGGTGCTCACCTGCTGGCGTGACCAGGCGCGGGTGAAGGCGAAGATCACCGCAATGCCGGTTGCCGCAGAGAGGAAGTTCTGCACCGCCAGGCCCGCCATCTGGCTGAGGTAGCTCATGGTGGTTTCGCCGGCGTAGGCCTGCCAGTTGGTGTTGCTGACAAAGCTCACCGCCGTGTTCAGCGCCAGGTCCCAGGAGAGGCCGGGCAGATGCTGAGGGTTCAGCGGCAGCGATCCCTGCAGCATCAGCAGCGTAAACAGCGCCACCAGCCCGAGGGCGTTAAACAGCAGAATGGCGAAGAGATACTGATACCAGTTCATCTCCTGCGAACGAATACCTGCGACGCGCCAGATCCCGCGCTCTATCCTGGCCAGGCCGGGCAGCGGGGTATCGGCAATCATTCTGGCAAGCACCGTTCCCAGCGGGCGGGCCAGAACCATCAGCAGCAGAATAAAACTGGCGATAAGTAAAAATCCTTGAGCGGCCATCAGAATGCCTCCGCGTTGATCAGGGCATAAACCAAGTAAGCCAGCAACAGGAACACCAGCGCCACGCCAGCGATTACGCCTGCACTCACAATCCACCTCCGGGTGTATTTACGATTTACCCGCAGGATAGGAATTACGGCGCAAAGATTTTGCAAAAATCGGCGGGGGCGGTGTAAAAAAAGTATAAAAATGCCAAAGACCATTATTTAACTAATGGTTAGTATTAATTTAACTTTTCTGTAACTAAGTTACCGGGTGAATGTAAATAAAGGCTAAATAAGCCGCTTTTAGTGGTCGGATGAGTAGTAAAATTACAACCAAAGCGCTATTATTTTGCGCAGAGAGACATTGATAATTTACCGGCGTTAATTGCCGGCCTGACATAAGGGAGAGAAATTATGGCGTTATACAAAACTTATCCTGCTCACGTAGTCTTCTTACGTCGCGCTTTCGCCGTCGTGGCCGGCGTAGCGGCACTTCCGGTGATGCTGTTCTGGAAAGACAGAGCCCGCTACTACAGCTGGCTGCACCGCGTATGGGCGAAGACCAGCGAACAGCCGGTATGGATGGCGCAGGCCGAAAAGGCCGCCGCTGATTTTTACTGATAGCCAGCCTGTCGACTGATAAAGCAACCGCCGGTTTTCCGGCGGTTTTTTTTCGCCCGTAGTGGCTTACACTGAGAGCTCTTAACGATAAAGGAGCCGTCATGAGCGATAACTGGCTAGAGGACGATGAGCAAACCCGTCTTTACACCCTGCGCGAGCTGGATAATTTGCGCCGCGACGGGCTGACCCGCGGCCGGCTAATGGATTTTCACAGCCGCTATAAGCTGTTACTGCTGGCCCATTCACAGCCTGAATATCGCCAGATTGGTCCCTTCGTGGCGGAGATCGCCCGCTGGCCGTCGCTGGAGAAATTTTTTGTGGCCTACCGCGAGCGGCTGGTGAAGCTGCTGGCCCATCCCTCCACCCGCGCCAACCACACCAACGTGCTGATGCACGTTCAGGGCTACTTTCGCGAGCATTTGACCGCGCAGCAGAAGCAGGAGCTGACCTCGCTGATTGACCAGTATCGCCGCGGCGAGCAGCCGCTGCTTGCGCCGGTGAGCCTCCTCCAACACTATATGAGCGAATTTCCCGATCCCTGGCTCGCCAACCAGCGCTATTTCAATCCCTGGCCCGAGGCGCAGGGCTAACGAGACGTTATTAAGAGCATAAGAGCAGGAGTTTTATGGCCACCCATCTGGTCTGGTTTCGCGCGGATCTGCGCATTCACGATAATCTGGCGCTGGCTGCGGCCTGCCGCGATCCCGACGCCAGGGTTCTGGCGCTGTTTATCGCCACGCCCGAACAGTGGCGCCAGCACGGGATGGCGCCGCGTCAGGCGGCGTTTATCGTTAGCCATCTGCGCAGCCTGCAGACCGCGCTGGGCGAGCGCGGTATCGCCCTGCAGGTGGCGCAGGCGACAGATTTCTCCGCCAGCGTCGCCCTGCTGGCCCGCTTCTGCGAGGAGCAGCAGGTCAGCCATCTGTTTTACAACTATCAGTATGAAATTAACGAGCGCCAGCGCGACGCGGCGGCGGAGAAAACGCTGAGCCGCGTGGTGTGCCAGGGGTTTGACGACAGCCTGCTGCTGCCGCCCGGCAGCGTGCTGACCGGCAGTCGTGAAATGTATAAGGTTTTCACGCCCTTCAAAAATGCCTTTGTTCGCCGCCTGCGCGAGACGCTGCCGGAGTGCGTCGCGGCGCCGAAGGTGCGTAAAAACGAGCCGCTGACGCCCGCCGCCCTGCGGGAGATTGACTACCCCCAGACGGCGTTCGATCCGCTGCTGTTTGCCGCTGACGAAAAAGCGGCCATCGCCGGCCTGCGCGCTTTTTGCCAGCATAAGGCCGCCGATTATGACCAGCAGCGCGATTTTCCGGCGCTGGAGGGTACCAGCCGGTTTTCGCCGTGCCTGGCGACGGGCGTGCTCTCGCCGCGCCAGTGCTTGCATCGTCTGCTGGCGGAGCTGCCCGGCGCGCTGGACGGCGAGGGCGGGTCGGTGTGGCTCAACGAGCTTATCTGGCGCGAGTTCTACCGCCACCTGATGGTTTACTATCCGAGGCTGTGCAAGGGGCGGCCGTTTATCGCCTGGACCGACCGGGTGGCGTGGCGCGATGATGCGCCGGGGCTGCAGGCGTGGCAGGAGGGGCGTACCGGCTTTCCGATTGTCGATGCCGCGATGCGTCAGCTCAACGCGACGGGCTGGATGCACAACCGCCTGCGGATGATTGTCGCCAGCTTTCTGGTGAAGGATCTGCGCGTCGACTGGCGCGCCGGCGAGCGCTATTTCATCAGCCAGCTGATCGACGGCGATTTAGCCGCCAATAACGGCGGCTGGCAGTGGGCGGCGTCTACCGGGACCGATGCGGCGCCCTATTTCCGCATCTTCAACCCCACGACTCAGGGCGAGAAGTTTGATAAAGCGGGAGGGTTTATTCGCCAATGGCTGCCGGAGCTGGCAGCGGTGCCGGAAAAGGCCCTGCACCAGCCGTGGGTCTGGGCCGATAAGCAGGGCGTAACCCTGGCGTACCCGCGCCCACTGGTCGATCACAAGCAGGCGCGGCTGGAGACGCTGGCAGCCTGGGAAGCCGCCAGCAAAGGCGCTACTCCAGCGCCAGGCGGCGGGTCCTGACCCGCAGGGAGTGATAGAGCCAGATTGCCAGCACCAGGCCTACGCAGGCCAGCGAGCCCCAGGTAATCTGGCTGAACACGTCGATGTAGGCCTCAATCGCGTAGTGCGCCGCCCCGGCCGAATCGAACGAAGCCTGCGACGTCTGGTCGGCGATAACCCCCGCCAGATAGTTGGCGATGGCGCCGGAGAGCAGCATATAGATGCCGGTCAGCACGCCGGTGACGCCGGGTATTTCAATCCGCGTAATCTGCGACATCGCCACCGGATCGATAAACAGTTCGGCAAAGCCCATGACCGCCAGCCCCAGCACCATCAGCGGCATTGAGGAGTGGCCGTAGGTTGCCGACCAGCGGGCGCTCAGCGTCAGGATACAAAAGCCGGCGCTCATCAGGCCAAGGCCGAGCGCAAATTTGCCCCAGATGCGCACGGTGCGGTTACCGGTGATATTCTCTTTGACCAGCCACGCCAGCACCATTCCGCAGAGCATCACCGCAAAGGCGTTCACCGACTGGAACATTGCGGTCGGGACTTCGTAGCTCATCACGTGGCGGTTAACGAAGCGGTCGATGTAGAGGCTGATAGAGCTGCCGCCCTGCTGGGCAAAGGCCCAGAACAGCAGGCTGAAGCCGGTCAGGATAATAATCAGCCGCAGATCCCGGCGCTGTTTGGCGGTATCCGCCCGCAGATAGATCCTTGCCAGCACCGCCAGGCCAATGACGGTGGCGACAATCAGCGCATAGACCGACCACTCCTGCCAGAACAGCACCGTAATCAGCAGCGGCGTAGCCACCAGCAGCACCAGCAGCCAGCCCCAGTTCGGCAGCAGAAAGTGGCGGGCGAGCAGCGCCTCGCGATTGACGCCGGAGGTGTGGCGAAAATGACGGCTGCCGCAGAGGAAGATCACCAGCCCGGCGATCATGCCGATGGCCGCTAGCGCGAAGCCCATTGCCCAGCTGTACTCTTCCTGCACGTATCCGCAGGCGATAGGCGCGATAATCGAGCCGATATTGCCCGCGGCGTACATCAGCGAGAAGCCGCCGTCGCGGCGCGGATCGGTCGGCTCGTATAGCTCACCGAGCAGGCAGCTGACGTTGGACTTAAACAGCCCGTAGCCGCAAACGATAATGGCCAGCGACAGGTAGAGGAAGGTGGGGGCGATTTCGCTGGCGCCGAGCACCAGGTGGCCAATGGCCATCAGCAGCGCGCCGATCATCACCGCCATGCGGTTGCCTAACAGCTTATCGGCCAGAAAGCCGCCGAGGATCGGCGTAACGTAAACCAGGGAACAGTAGGCGCTGAAGAGGGCGTAGGCGTGGTTATCATCATACTTAAGCTGATTGGTGAGGTACAAAATCAGCAGCGCCCGCATACCGTAAAAACTGAAATATTCCCAGATTTGCAGCGCGACGACGTAGTAGATAGCGCGCGGCTGCGATGATTGTGTGTTCATGTAACGCTCAGTTCCTGCCGTAAAACGAAAGTCGATCTTCCTGCATGAATAGCTATTTAGTAGTGAAATTCATGGTCTAAAAGGCTTTCTGGTTATTTAATATGCTGTAATAGTGCATAAATATACACGAATGCGCGAAGAGGTGGGTAGACAAATTGCGGCTTTAAGCTAAAAGTCAAAATAGAGCGCGTTGCGAGCGTGCTATCGACGGTCAGCGAGGTTATCGTTATGTTATCTTCGCAGATAACATAACGACCTGATGGAGCGGCAATGAAAAATAGCGAACTGGAACAACTCATTAACGAAAAGCTCAATAGCGCGGCCTTTAGCGACTACGCGCCGAACGGCCTGCAGGTGGAAGGACGCGAGACGGTGCAACGAATTGTCACCGGCGTGACCGCCAGCCAGGCGCTGCTGGATGAGGCCGTCCGCCTGCAGGCGGACGCGGTGATTGTCCATCACGGCTATTTCTGGAAGGGAGAGACGCCGGAGATTCGAGGCATCAAGCGCCAGCGTCTGAAGACCCTGCTGGCCAACGATATCAACCTCTACGGCTGGCACCTGCCGCTGGATGCTCACCCTGAACTGGGCAATAACGCGCAGCTGGCCCAGCTGCTGGGTATCACTATCAAGGGCGAAATTGAACCCCTGGTGCCGTGGGGCGAACTGTCGATGCCGGTCTCCGGCCTCGAGCTGGCCTCGTGGGTTGAAGCGCGTCTGGGTCGCAAACCGCTGTGGTGCGGCGATACCGGGCCGGAAAAAGTCTCCCGGGTAGCGTGGTGCACCGGCGGCGGCCAGGGCTTTATCGACAGCGCGGCGCGCTTTGGCGTCGACGCTTTTATTACCGGCGAAGTGTCGGAGCAAACCATCCACTCGGCGCGCGAGCAGTCACTGCATTTTTATGCCGCCGGGCACCATGCCACCGAGCGAGGCGGTATTCGCGCCCTCAGCGAATGGCTGACGGAAAATACCGATCTGGACGTCACGTTTATTGATATCCCCAACCCGGCTTAAGGGAGAGAGAAAAGTGCAGCGAGCGCGTTGTTATCTGCTAGGCGAAACGGCGGTAGTGCTGGAGCTGGAGCCCCCGGTGACGCTGGAAAGCCAAAAGCGCATCTGGCGCCTGGCCCAGCGGTTGGCGGACCATGAAGATGCGGTGGATGTGATACCGGGGATGAACAATATCACCGTGGTGCTGCGCCATCCGCAGCTCATGGCGTGGGATGCGATTGAACGTTTACAGCGCTGGTGGGAAGAGAGTGAAGCCCTTGAGCCTGAGTCGCGGGAGATTGCGATCCCGGTCATCTACGGCGGAGAAGCGGGCCCCGACCTCGGTGAGGTGGCGCGCCACTGCGGGCTGACGGAGAAGCAGGTGGTGGAGCTGCATTCGTCGGTGGAGTACGTAGTGTGGTTCCTCGGCTTCCAGCCGGGCTTCCCCTATCTCGGCGGCCTGCCGGAGCAGCTGGCAATGCCGCGTCGCGCTGAGCCGCGCCTGCAGGTTGCGGCGGGGTCAGTCGGCATCGGCGGCGCGCAAACCGGCGTCTATCCGCTGGCGACGCCGGGCGGCTGGCAGTTGCTGGGGCGCACGCCGCTGGCGCTATTTGATGCGCAGCGTAAAGAGCCGGCGCTGCTGCGCTCTGGCGACCGGGTGCGCTTTGTGCCGCAAAAGGAGGGCCTATGTTGAAGATGATCCGCGCCGGAATGTACACCTCGGTGCAGGACGGCGGACGGGAAGGACAGCGCCGGTCGGCCATCAGCCGCTGCGGCGCGCTGGATAAGCCGTCGCTGACGATCGCTAACCTGCTGGTGGGGAATGACGCCAATGCGGCCGCTCTGGAGATCACCCTTGGGCAGGCGGATATTGAGTTTGAACGCGACTGCTGGTTTGCGCTGACTGGCGCCGCCTGTGAGGCGACGGTGGACGGCAGGCCGGTATGGGTCGGCTGGCGGACGGCGGCGAAAGCCGGCCAGCATCTGGTGCTAAAAAATCCTCAGTACGGTATCCGCAGCTATCTGGCGGTGGCGGGGGGCATCGACGTACCGGTGGTGCTGGGATCGCGCAGCACGGACCTGAAGGTCGGAATTGGCGGGCTGGAAGGGCGACGTCTGCAGGACGGCGATCGGCTAAAACTGGGCAAAGCGTCCCGCGAGTTCAGCGGCCCGCAGGGCGTCAGGCAGCTGCCGATCGGCAACCGCATTCGCGCGCTGCCGGGGCCGGAATATCATGAATTCGACAGCGCCTCGCAGGCCTCCTTCTGGCGCTCGCCGTGGCAGCTGAGCGCGCAGAGCAACCGAATGGGCTACCGCCTGCAGGGACAGCCGCTCGTACGCACCACCGACCGCGAAATGCTCTCTCACGGCCTGCTGCCCGGCGTGGTGCAGGTGCCGCATAGCGGTCAGCCGATTGTGCTGATGAACGATGCGCAAACCACCGGCGGCTATCCGCGGATTGCGAGCATCATTGAGGCGGATATGTACCAGCTGGCGCAAATTCCTTTGGGTCAGCCCATTCACTTTGTTCCCTGCTCGCTGGAGGAGGCGCTGAAAGCGCGCGCCGACCGCCAGCGCTACCTGGACCAGCTGGCGTGGAGGCTTAACGATGATAATTGACCTTAATGCCGATCTTGGCGAAGGCTGTGCCAACGACAGCGCTCTTTTACAGCTGGTCTCTTCCGCCAATATCGCCTGTGGTTTTCACGCCGGCGATGCGCTGCTGATGCACCAGTGCGTGCGCGAGGCGCTCAAAAACGGCGTTGCGATTGGCGCGCATCCGGGCTATCCCGACCGGCAAAATTTTGGCCGTACCGCGATGCAGCTGCCGCCGGAAACGGTTTACGTCCAGACGCTATACCAGATTGGCGCCCTGGCCGCGATTGTCCGCGCCGAGGGCGGCGAGCTGCGGCACGTCAAGCCGCACGGGATGCTCTACAACCAGGCGGCAAAAGAGGCTCCGCTGGCGGATGCGATTGCCAGAGCCGTTCGCGATTTTAATCCCGAGCTGGTGCTGGTTGGGCTGGCGGGGAGCGAGCTGATTCGGGCGGGCCAGCATTACCGGCTACCCACCCGCCAGGAGGTGTTTGCCGACCGGGGATACCTGGCCGACGGCAGCCTGGTGCCGCGTTCACAGCCCGGCGCGCTGATTGCCGATGAGGAGCAGGCGCTGGCGCAAACTCTGGAAATGGTGCAGCACCACCGGGTGCGCAGCGTCACCGGCGAGTGGGCGCACGTTATGGCGGAAACCGTTTGTCTGCACGGCGACGGGGAGCACGCGCTGGAGTTTGCCCGCCGTTTACGCGCGGCGTTTGCCGGACGCCACGTTCAGGTTAGCGCCGCAGTGGAAGACCAGGTCGGTAGGTAGTTACAACATACTATAGCGATATCGGGAGAGGAGAAGGGAGCATGGCTGGCGTATTGATCACCGGTTTCGAACCGTTTGACGGCGAAGCGGTTAACCCTTCGTGGGAAGTGGTAAAGCGACTCGATGGCGCTATCATTGCCGGAGAGCGCGTCGTGGCGCGGCAGCTGCCCTGCGTTTTTAACGAGGCGCTGACGGTGCTTCACGCCGCGCTGGATGAATTCAGGCCCGCGTTAACCCTTGCTATTGGCCAGGCGGGAGGGCGGGCTGATATTACCGTTGAACGCGTGGCGATAAACGTCGACGATGCGCGGATCCCGGATAACAAGGGCCAGCAGCCGATCGATCGGCCGATTGTGGCCGGTGGTCCGGCCGCCTGGTTCAGCAGCGTGCCGATCAAAGCGATCGTCGCCGCGCTGCGCCAGCAGGGCATTCCCGCTTCGGTATCACAAACGGCGGGGACCTTCGTGTGTAATCACGTTATGTACGGTCTGCTGCACAAGCTGCAGGGTCAGGCTGGCGTAAAAGGCGGCTTTATTCATATTCCGTATCTGCCGGAGCAGGCGGCGGCCCATCCCGGTGAGGCGAGTATGGCGCTGGAAACGATACGAGCGGCGCTGGAAACGGCGATTGCCGTATCCTTGACTCACGACGACGATCTCAGCGTTACCGGCGGCGCGATGCACTAACAGAAGGACGATATTATGCCGGAAGGTCCGGAAATCCGCCGCGCGGCGGATAGCCTGGAATTGGCGATTAAAGGCAAACCCCTGACCGAGGTCTGGTTTGCCTTCCCGCAGCTGCAGCCCTGGCAGTCTGAGCTGGCGGGCCAGCAGGTGACGCACATTGAGACGCGCGGCAAAGCGCTGTTGACGCATTTCTCCGGCGGGCTGACGCTGTACAGCCACAATCAGCTATACGGCGTGTGGCGCGTGGTCGCGGCAGGGGAGCAGCCGTTGACCAACCGCATTCTGCGCGTCAGGCTGCAGACGGCGGAGAAGGCGGTACTGCTCTACAGCGCTTCGGATATTGAAATATTGACCCCGGCGCAGCTGGCGGTACACCCGTTTTTACTCCGGGTCGGCCCCGACGTGCTGGATATGAGCCTGACGGTGGAAGAGGTCAAGGCCCGCCTGCTGTCGGCAAAATTCCGTCAGCGTCAGTTTTCCGGCCTGCTGCTGGACCAGGCATTCCTCGCCGGGCTGGGCAACTATCTGCGCGTTGAAATCCTCTGGCAGGTGGGATTGACCGGGCGACACAAGGCCTCGGCGCTGACGGACAGCCAGCTCGATGCGCTGGCGCAGGCGCTGCTGGCGATCCCGCGTCTGTCCTACACTACCCGTGGCCAGGTGGATGACAATCTGCATCATGGGGCGCTGTTTCGCTTTAAGGTTTTCCACCGCGACGGCGAGCCCTGCGAACGCTGCGGCACGCTTATCGAGAGAACCATGCTCTCCTCCAGGCCGTTCTACTGGTGCCCCGGCTGCCAGCGTTAAAGCGGCTTGCTAACCCTGCGCGTAGGCGGGCAGGGTTAGCGTGCTTTTTTGAAGGCGGGTCGTGTCGTATTCAGGCCGCGCTCATCTCGGCGCTGATTTGCTCAAGGGATTTATCTTTGGTCTCCGTTACGCAGAAGAGATTGAGTAAAAACCATAGCAGACAGCACAATCCATAGAGCAGGAAAGGGAAACTGCCGTTGAACCACTCGTTGAGCACGCGGCTATCCGTCAGCATCGGGAAGGTCTGGGAGACAATAAAGCTGCCGCTCCAGATTAAAAATGTCGCCCACGACATCAGCTTACCGCGAATAATATTCGGTGACAGCTCCGGGATAATTATCCATAGAATAGGTCCGACGGTTCCGCCAAAAAATAAAATATAGATAATCATAATCGCCAGCATAAAGATGCTGGTGATGCCCATCCAGATTAAAATTCCGAGCAGCGTAAGCGATACAAAGCAGACAAACGATCCGACGATCAGGAGCTTACGTCGACCATATTTATCCACCCGATATACGGCCCATACCGCAGCGGCAAAAAATGCGATACCGATAATAATTTGCTGATAATAGGCGGTGCGTTCGTTGGCGATGCCAATATTTTCAAGTAATACGTTGCCATAATACAGGACGGCGTTAATGCCACAAAGATTTGCCAGCAGCGCCATGGCGAGGATCGTAAATGATACTCTGCGGTATTTTTTCGATAATAGTGAGGTGGTGGCCTCTGAGCTTCCGACCCCGCTATCGGCAAATGAGCGTTTAATTTCCGACAATTCAGCGGTACAGTCATAGCCCTCGCCATTAATATATTTCATTATCTTATTTGCTTCGGCATCCCTGTTTTTACCCATTAGCCAACGTGGGGATTCTGGCAAAAAGCAGACGAGGATCATAAACAAACAGCCGGGAAGCGCCATCGCGCCTAACATAAAGCGCCATGAATATTGGGTCGCCCACGCCTGATCTGGCGCCTGTGCGGCGACCAGCGCATTGACCAGATAGACCAGCAGGATGCCGAAAGCGATCATCATCTGGTAAAAACCCAGCGTTTTACCGCGTATTTCCTGTGCCGATATTTCGCCGATATACACGGGGGCGGTTGCCGAACCCAGGCCCACGCCGATGCCACCAAGGATCCTGAACAGGATAAACAGGGTAAAGTTATAGGGGAATGCGGTGAATATCCCCGCTAAAAAAACCAGTAACCCGGAGATCAGTAATGCTTTTTTCCGCCCCAAAGAGTTATTGATAAACTGCCCGCTCAGTGCGCCTATCATAAACCCTAAAACGACCGAAGAAACCGCCCATCCGGTACCGATAGCATCAAGTGAAAAATATTTACTGAGATGAGAAATTGCCCCAGCGATAACTGCGGAATCAAAACCATACAACAACCCCGCTAATGAGGCAATGAGGGATAATTTATAACTCATATAATGTGTTGTATTCATGTGCAGGCACCCGTTAGTAAACTTTTTTTATTTTTGGTACGGCCTTGTCGGTAATGCGCCGGGAGCGTTCAATATATTCAGGGATGATTTTCATGGAGTCGTCGAACCAGGCATCAGGATCGGTGCTGGCGACCAGCGCAAAGTTTCCCCAGGGCATCAGTGAACCGGAACGAATAGTCACTTTAGCCCGCGGATAAATATCGGTAACGAGATTGCTGTGCGGAATCAAGGTGAAGTCCGCACCGCTGCCGGTAAATATCTCGGTTACGCGGGTGAGTAGTTTTGGATTATTATCCGGGACCTCATCGGCAAAAATAACTTCTTCGATGAAAATTTCATTGCGTAGAACGGCGAGAATTTCAAGAAGATCGACGCTCCCGGAATAAAAGGCAAGATCGATGCGGTTCGCGTTAGCGGGAATCGGGGCACCGGCATCGGTAACTAATATAATGTCGCCATGCCCTAAACTGGCTAACGCTGAGGCGATTTGTGGATGTAGGATTTTTCCAGGTCTCATAATGTACTCCGGATAGTGTTATTTATATAAGTAAAATACGGCACAGGGTGTCAGGTGGTGAAACGCTCCCGCCGTGGGCTAAGGATTATTTATGGTGTAATTCGAGCTCTATTTCCTCCAGGGTCTTGCCTTTAGTTTCAGGAACCATGGTCAGGACAAAAATTAGCGCGACCGCCGATGTGGCGGCAAAAATAAAGAATGTGCTTGCCGCACTGATATTTTCCACGAGGACCGGGAAAAAGCGCGACACGAAGAAGTTGCCTCCCCAAAGGGCAAACGTTGCGATAGAAACCGCCACGCCGCGGACCTGAATAGGGAATATTTCTGCGATGATGACGTAGGCCACGGTGCCATAAGAGACGGCGAAAATAGCCACATAGGCGAGAATACTCAGCAGCAGCAGGGTGGTGTGCGCTTCGCTGGCGCGGAACAGCATCCCAATACAGGTTAGCGCAATCGTCATACCGATAGAGCCGAAAATCAGCAGCGAGCGGCGTCCGACTCTATCAATGATCCACATGGAGAGCAGGGTCGAAATAACCAGCGTCAGGCCAATCAGCACGGTAAAAGACATCGCGCCGCTGACATCCACACCCGCTGTTTTAAAGATTTCCGGGGCGTAGTAAAAAATGGCGTTAATCCCGGTAATTTGTTGAAACAGCGCCACGCAAAAGCCGACGATCAGCGCCTTACGCAGGCGGGGGGTAAACAGCTCACTCAGCCGAAACTGGCTTTCGTTTTGTAACGCGGCCTGGATCGCCGCCAGCTGCTGCCTGGCCGTTGCCTCATCCGGATTAATTTTTCGCAGCACCTCGAGCCCCTTCGCATCATGCCCCTTGCGCAGCAGCCAGCGTGGGCTTTCCGGCACCCATGTCAGCAGGATCAGAAAGATCGCCGCGGGGGCGATGCCGGTCGCGAAGATAACCCGCCAGCCGTATTCGATATTCCACGCTTCGCTGGCGCTACTGGCGATGATTGCCGCAATCGAAAAAATAGCCAGATTGCCCACGCAGTTAAAAAGCTGATTTAACGAGACCAGTCGACCGCGAATGTGCGCCGGAGAAACCTCGGCGATGTAGAGCGGCGCGATGGTTGTTTCCACGCCGATACCCACCCCCACGAGGATGCGAAACCACACCAGCATCTCCGCCGAGGTCGCCATGGCCTGACCGAGTACGCCAAAAATAAAAATCAGCGCCGTCAGCAGCAGAACTTTTTTTCGTCCTACCGCATCGGAAAGCGGCCCCGCCAGCGCAACACCGATGATACAGCCCACGATAATCGAAGACGTTACCCAGCCGATACCGTTCGCATCAAGGGTGAATTTGCTTTGTAAAAAACCGACGGAGCCGGAAATACTGCCGTTATCAAAACCAAACAGAAACCCGCCGACGGCGGTCACAATGGAGATCAACAGAACGTTACGCATCCAGGCGGTTTTTGCTGAGATAGAGGCATGACTGACCATAATACACTCCGTTATTAGGCGGGTGAGCGTACCGCGCGTACCGCGCAGCGTTGTTGTAATACATGAAGGCTGACGTCGGCGGCCAGGCCCGCCGTTGAGCTGGCCGCATTGGCCGCGCCGCAGGCCGCCGCGAGCGTCAGGTGCGCCGCCCAGCCCGACTTCGGCCGGGCCAGCAGGCTGGCGATGAGCCCGGCGCAGTACGCATCACCGGAGCCGACGGCGCTGAGCATCGCCACGGCGGGGGCGGCGATTGTAAAATTTCCGTCCGGGGTCAGCGCCTGGGTCGGCTGCTGCCCATCGGTAATAATCACGCAGCGCACGCCCTGCGCGATCCAGTGGCCGGGTAAATCGTCCGCCGTCTCCGCATTGGCCTGCCGCAGCTCATCGCGGTTGATTTTGATGATGTCGGGCAGCGCGGCGGCGGATTGCAGCAGCGCGGCTCCGTGAGTATCGAGCAGCGAAAGGACGCCATGTTCGCGGGCCAGGGATATCCAGCGCCCGTACTCGTCCGGCGTCAGGTTCTGCGCCAGAGAACCGGTGCAGACAACGGCGCTGGCGCGAGGAAGCTCCGTCGCCAGCATGTTCCACAAACGGCGGTATTCTTCGGGCTGAATAGCCGGGCCGACGGCGTTGTAGACGCTGGCTTTGTCCGGTGCTTTTTGCTCCGTTACCACCTCGCAGATGCGGGTGCTGGCGGCAATCTCGCACCAGCGTCCGTCCAGCCCTTCCTCGGCCAGCAGCTCGCGGCATAGCCGACCCGTCGCGCCGCCAAGAAAACCGAGCAGTAGGGGCGCCGGCGCGTTTTCCAGCTGTGGCTGAAGCTGGCGTAAAACGCGCGCCACGTTCACCCCTTTCCCGCCGGCCAGGGTTTTATCGTTCAGCAGGCGATGGACCGTTCCGGGACGCTGTTGGTCGACCAGCAGCAGGCGTTCAATAGCCGTATTCAGCGAGGCGATAAGCACGTTCACAGGCGGTTCTCCCGGTGAGTGGTAATGAGCCAGCTTTCGCGAGCGATCATGGCGGCGCCGGTGGCAACCGGTTCAGCGAGCTCGCTGACGAACAGCGGCATTTTCCAACGACGTTTTCGGTGCTCAAGCATCTCTTTGCGCTGGAATAGCGAGCCCATCAGCACGGCATCCTGCGGACGGATTGCGCCAATCTCGCACATCCTGGTCAGCAGTCGAAATGCGCGATCGGCGATATGATTCAGGGTCGCCTGCACGATATTTGCTGGCTGAACACCGGCAGGCAAATGGTGCAGTGAAAACAGGCCCAGAGATTCGTCTTCATTAACCGAGACCGACACGCCAGGCGTGCGCGCCTCCTCGAGCAGCTCGCGAAACAGCGGATCGTAATCCCCCTGATAGAGCAGTTCCGCCAGCGTCTGAATGATTTTCCCCGACGGCGTTGCGCAGCCCATGACAAATTCTCCCGGCTGCCAGGTTCGTTCGATATCCACGCCAAGCTGCCAGGCGATAGGCGTATCCGGGAAGTGAGGCGTCAGCACCATCAGATATTCCGAGGTGCCGATCGAATCGAAGACGTGAGTGGGCTGGCGACTCTGAACCGCCCAGGCGGCAATAATTTGATCGTGCCCGCCGGCAAAAACGCAGGCTGCGGGATGCAGCGCCACTCCGGGAAGAGCCTGAGGGCTAATCTCCCCGCAGTGCTCGCCGGTGTTAACCGTAGCCGGGAAAATTTCGGGGCGCAGTCCGAGCCTATCCAGCGTGGGTTCATGGAGATGCATCGATTGTAAATCGACGCACTGCGAGTGGGTTATTTGCGAGGTGCAGGCCCGCCATTCGCCGGTTAAACGCCACATTGTGTAGCTGCCGAAATCTACCCACTGGTCGATTTTTCGCCAGAGTTCGGGATGCTGCTGGCGTATCCAGCTCAGCCGTTCCGGACTCTGGTTCGGGCGCGATCGCATCCCGGAAACAGCATAATGCGCCTGGCTATCCAGCCAGAGATGGACGTCGTCGGGCAGCGCGGCGGCAGGGTAGTTTTCCCACCACGCCAGCGATGGATAGATAACATCACCATAGCGATTGACCGCCACCGACTCCTCCTGGCCGAAGGTGCCGATGGAGATCGCCGCCAGCGGGCCGCAGGCGCGGGCCTCGCTGCGGGAATAGTCGATGATAAGCGCCGCCACGGTTTGCCAAACCGCCTGTGCATCATGGAAGGTCAGCCCGTCGCGCTGGAGGACGGGTGTGCGGCACTTTTTCACCGCCAGCGGCTGACCTTCTTCGTCGATGCCGATAATTTTTATATGCGTGGTGCCAATATCAATGCCGAGAAACCACATGGTGATGACCCTCAGTTAAGCGTTATAGCCCCAGTTTGCCAGGGTTGAGAATGCCGTTTGGATCGAGCGCCTGCTTGACGCGTCGCAGCAGTATATGCGCCGAACCAAGCGATTCCCGGGCATAGGGTGAGCGTACCAGTCCACCGCCGTGGTGGTGCGAGAGCTCGGCGCCGTGCGCCAGGCAGACGCGCATCGCCTCCCGCCAGATAGTGCGCAGCTTATCGACCGCCTCGGTGTCGTTGGCTTCGTGCCCGAGAAGGATCATGTACATGGAGGTCCCCTGCGGATAGACGTGGGAGAAATGCGAGAGAACTTCGCCGGCCAGCGGCGTCAGCGCTTGATTCAGGTCGTGATACAGGCTGGCAATACCGTCCCAGGTATGGGCGACTTCGATGGTTTCGGCAAAGCCGCCGCTGCAATCCAGCAGCTTTTCGACCGTTGAGAAGTCGAAGCGGCGATCCATCCACTGCAGTACACCCTGAGTACCGATCGATTTGCCGCCGTGACGCTGGACAAGGGTCATAAATGCGTCCATTTCCGCGCGGGCAACGGCCTCAACGCCCTGAGTGCCGAGGAACATCACCGGCTTGTCCTGAGCCGGATTTTGCATAGCGTGACGGGCTTCGCTGGGATCGTACACCCGGAGGAGGAAAGGGCGCAGCCCGGCCATCGCCTGTTCGCGCATGATCTGCAGTCCAGCTTCGACGGAGGGCAGCTCCAGGGTGTCGTAAAGACGCGTTTGCGGCAGCGGGAATATCTTGAGCTGCACCGAGGTTACTACGCCCAGCGTTCCTTCTGCGCCGATAAAAAGCTGGCGTAGATCCGGCCCCATCGCCGCGCGCGGCGAGGCTTTCAGCCGTACCTTTTCACCCGTTGCGAGGATAACCGTATAGGCGGTGATGAGATCTTCAATTCCGCCGTAATAAGAGGAGAACTGGCCGGTCGCCAGCGTTGATAGCCAGCCGCCGACGCTGGACTGGTACAGCGATTGCGGTGAGTGTCCTAGCGTCCAGCCCATCTGCTGCAGTTCATCTTCAAGCTGACCGCCGTTGTAGCCGGCGGAGACTTCAACGGTCAGGTTGGTCGTATTGATTGCGCGCTGATGCGCCATGCCGGTGAGATCGAGGACGATACCGCCCCGCGTGGGTAGCGGCTGTCCGGTGACCGAAGAAGCCAGGGCCCGAGGGGTGACCGGCGTATCGTTCTCCGTCGCCAGCGCGAGCACCTGCTGGATCTGTTGCTCATCGGTGACCTTCACCACAACGTCCGCCTGGTAATCATGGCACCCTAAGCGCCTGAGCTTTGTCGACAGTGGCCAGGTATCGTGGCTTGAGGCCTGAAGGGTTTCGCGGTCGCTCAGTACCTGCTGTTCTGGCAATATATTTTTCAAGGCGCTAATGAGATGGGAAATGTCCGGCATACCGACTCCTGCATTGACAATTGTAGAGAACATCCTGGCGGTCTGGCGGAGAAAACGCGCTCAGGGATAATTCATTGACATCGTGTTGATGGCTAATATACGATCAATTTGCAGAAAGCTGCAAATTGCATTTTACTTTTTTAGTCAACTTTGTGAAGGAGAGCAAGATGGATTCCCGTACCGGCAAGGCAGTTCGTTTAAGTCGTATTTTGCGCCCGGAAACAGGGCACGCGGTGGTCGTAGCCGCCTCCCACGGGGTGATGTCCGGCCCACCGTCGGGGCTGAAAACCCGCAGGGATATTGAAACCGTCTTTGCCCAGCTGCGCGGCGCGGATGGGGTGATGGTATCGCCGGGGATGATCCCGCTGGTGGATCAGACGTTTATGGGGCGTGACAGGCCGGGGTTTGTGCTACATCTCGACTGGAAAAACCACGCGCGTTCGATCTATACGCCGGGAAAAGATGGCCGCAGCGAAGGCGTGCTGGTGCAGCTGGCAGAAATTAGCGAGGTGGCCGCCAGCGGTATTGATGCAGTGATGACCTATATGTACCTCGGGCAGAAGGATACGGCGCTGGAACAGGCGGAAATTGCGCGCAACGCGCGTATTGTTCGCGAATGTGAACGATACGGTATCGCGGTGATTATCGAACCGCGCTCGGCGCTGGAGGGCATCGATCCCGACGCGCTTAGCGCCGGGGTGATGAGTATGTACTGCCGCATTGCCGCCGATATCGGCGCGGATCTGGTGAAGGCGCTTTGGCCCGGCTCGGTGGAGGATTTTGCTGCGGTAACAAGCACCTGCTATACTCCAGTGCTGCTGGCAGGCGGTGCGGGCGGCGAAGATCCGCAGTCAACGCTGCAGCTGGCGGCCGATGCCATGCAGGCGGGAGCGAAAGGGGTTATGTTTGGACGACGTATTTTCCGCGCGCAGCGGCCGGCCGGCGTGCTTCGCGCGCTGAATGCCGTGGTGCATGAAAACCACAGCGTTGAACGGGCGCTGCGGCTTCTGGAACAGTAAGAGTTGACGGAAATAATGACGGTTATTGCGCACGATGCGAAACAGCTTTCTCCGGTCGCATTTATTGCCCGCACGATTATCACGCTTGGGCTATCTGGCCGTCTGCCGACCACCTCCTGGTTTCAGGAGGTGCTGGATATTGGCTCTGGTACGGTGCAAAAGGCGCTGCAGGAGTTGAAAAAAGATGGCGCGGTTAATCTCGTCTCTCGCGGGCACCAGGGGACGTTTGTGGTCTCCTGGGATTTCCCGACGCTCTGGGACGCCGCGCGCATGCCGCCGGTGCATATCCTGCTGCCGCCTCGAGGCTCCCTCGAAGCGACGCAGGTGGCCTCCGCGTTTGTACAGCAGTCCGAATGCTGGGGTGTGGTCACCACCGTCGGCTATCTGCGCGGCGCGCGTTCGCGCCTGGCCGCTTTTGAGCATCATGCGGTTGATATTGTTCTGCTCTCTTCCGGCTCTGCACAAATGCTGATGGCGGATGCCGCCGAACAGGGCTTCGAACTTTTTGACGTCGGCTACGGAAGCTACTATCGACCGGGTAGTCTGGTGGTGGTGGAGAAAACCGATGCGACCTTAGTCCGGCGCCCACGCGTCGGCATCGATTTTCATTCCAGCGATCATCAGCGGCTGACGCGAGCCCAGTTCCCGGAAGCGGATTATGAATATGTGGAAGTGGATTTTACCCTGCTGCCGCGTTCCGTTTTTCTCGGCGAAATTGATACCGGCGTCTGGCATCAGCAAGCATCGCTGATTCCGCTGGATAAGGTTGGGTTGAACATTTGTCCGTTGGATAATCCGTCCGCGCAGGCGCTTGCCAAAGAGATTTCCAGCGCGGTACTGGTGGTCCGCTCGTCCTCTCCCGTAGCCCAACTGCTGCATCAGCTCGATCTTCCGCGCCTGCAGCAGCAATCATCTCAGGCGTTCGATAGCCTCAATGACCTTCAACTGGCGTTTCGTCTGCCCTGAATGGTGCTCAGATAGCAGCGATATTGCAGAGATAAAAAACGCGCCCTTAAGGCGCGTTTTTTGTTGCCGAAACCTGGCTTAGTGCTTGATGTCGCACTTGAAATCGCGTTTGTCGTAGCCGGTGTACAGCTGACGCGGACGGGCAATTTTCATGCCGTCGCTGTGCATTTCGTTCCAGTGGGCAATCCAGCCAACGGTACGCGCCATCGCGAAGATAACGGTAAACATGGAGGACGGAATACCCATCGCTTTCAGGATGATACCGGAGTAGAAATCGACGTTCGGATAGAGTTTCTTCTCGATGAAGTACGGGTCGTTGAGCGCAATGTGCTCAAGCTCCATCGCCACTTCCAGCAGATCGTCTTTGGTGCCCAGCTCTTTCAGCACTTCATGGCAGGTTTCACGCATGACGGTGGCGCGCGGGTCGTAATTTTTATACACGCGGTGGCCAAAGCCCATCAGGCGGAAAGAGTCATTTTTATCTTTCGCACGACGAACGAATTCCGGAATGTGCTCAACGGAGCTGATCTCTTCCAGCATCTTCAGCGCCGCTTCGTTCGCGCCGCCGTGCGCCGGTCCCCACAGGGAGGCGATGCCTGCAGCGATACAGGCGAACGGGTTCGCGCCTGAGGAGCCTGCGGTACGGACGGTTGAGGTTGAAGCGTTCTGTTCGTGGTCAGCGTGCAGGATCAGAATACGGTCCATGGCGCGTTCCAGTACCGGATTAACCTCGTAGGTTTCACACGGCGTGGAGAACATCATATTCAGGAAGTTACCCGCGTAGGAGAGGTCGTTGCGCGGATAAACAAAAGGCTGGCCGATTGAATATTTGTAACACATTGCTGCCATTGTCGGCATTTTGGACAGCAGGCGGAACGCCGCGATATCACGGTGGCGCGGATTATTAACGTCCAGGGAGTCGTGATAGAACGCCGCCAGCGCGCCGGTAATACCGCACATCACCGCCATCGGGTGCGAGTCGCGACGAAACGCATGGAACAGACGGGTAATCTGCTCATGGATCATAGTGTGGCGGGTAACGGTGGTTTTGAACTCTTCGTACTGGGCCTGATCCGGCTTTTCGCCGTTCAGCAGGATGTAGCAGACTTCAAGGTAGTTGGACTCGGTCGCTAACTGATCGATCGGGAAACCACGGTGGAGAAGAATACCTTCATCACCGTCGATAAAGGTGATTTTAGATTCACACGATGCGGTTGACGTGAAACCAGGGTCAAAGGTAAATACGCCTTTTGAACCAAGACTACGAATATCAATAACATCCTGGCCTAGCGTGCCTTTTAGCACATCCAGTTCGATAGCAGTATCACCACCTAGGGTGATTTTTGCTTTTGCATCAGACATTTATGGTCTCCTTAGCGCCTTTATTGCTTAAGACTGCCGGGGGGGATTTGCCTTCGGCTCGTGCCTGATTACGTTACCAGTTTGTTATGTTGCACACAGCTCTGCGACAGCGGAATTGGCAGGGTACAGAGCAAAGGCGCTTGATGGAACGTTTTCAGTTTACGACGAAATAACAGCAAATCAGTGTTTTAGCAGCCCGAATTTGAAAATCGTTATACCACTAATAACCGTCCTGATTACATTGGTCAATACCGTCACACTGTTGCATAACTTATTCTCAGGTGAAAGAGTGACCCCATAACTTTTGAGCATTATTGCATTTATCTGGTAATGGTTGTAACAAGAATGTTTAATATTTGTCAAATCAGGTGATTAAATTTTAAAATAATGTTGTTATCGTGACTTTGATCACTGTTCGGGACAAAACCCGACAAACTATATGTAGGTTAATTGTAATGATTTTGTGAACGGCCTATACTGCCGCCAGGTCTCCGGAACACCCTGCAATCCCGAGCCACCCAGCGTTGTTTGGTCACGTTTTCGCTCCTGAAAAGGAGTTTATTCATGACTACAGGTTATAGAAAGGACGCTGTCTGACCCGCAAGCAGACCGGAGGAAGGAAACAATAAGAACAGCATGTGGGCGTTATTCATGGTAAGAAATGTGAAAAAACAAAGACCTGTCAATCTGGATCTGCAAACGATCCGGTTCCCAATCACGGCGATAGCGTCCATTCTCCATCGCGTATCCGGTGTGATCACCTTCGTGGCGGTCGGGATTCTGCTTTGGTTGCTGGGCACCAGCCTTTCCTCTCCCGAAGGTTTCCTCACTGCGGCATCCATTATGGATAGCTTCTTCGTGAAATTCATTATGTGGGGCATTCTGACCGCATTGGCTTATCACGCAGTGGTCGGTATCCGCCACCTGATGATGGACTTTGGCTACCTGGAAGAAACCCTCGAAGTAGGGACACGCTCCGCCAAGATTTCTTTTGTTATTACTGTCGTGCTTTCACTTCTCGCAGGAGTCCTCGTATGGTAAGCAACGCCTCAGCACTGGGACGCAACGGCGTACATGACTTCATTCTGGTTCGTGCTACCGCCATCGTTCTGACCCTCTACATCATCTATATGGTCGGCTTTTTTGCCACCACGGGTGAAATATCATGGGAAGTCTGGACGGGTTTTTTCTCCTCCGCGTTCACTAAAGTCTTCACCCTGTTGGCCCTCGTCTCCATCCTGATCCACGCCTGGATCGGTATGTGGCAGGTACTGACGGACTACGTTAAACCACTGGCTGTGCGCCTGGTTCTGCAACTGCTTATCGTCGTTGCGCTGGTGGCTTACGTTCTTTATGGATTTGTTGTGGTGTGGGGTGTGTAATGAAATTGCCTGTCAGAGAATTTGATGCTGTTGTGATTGGTGCCGGTGGCGCAGGTATGCGCGCGGCGCTGCAGATTTCCCAGAGCGGCCAGTCCTGTGCGCTGCTCTCCAAAGTGTTCCCTACTCGTTCCCATACCGTTTCCGCGCAGGGTGGCATCACCGTTGCGCTCGGTAATACCCATGAAGATAACTGGGAATGGCACATGTACGACACCGTTAAAGGGTCGGACTACATTGGTGACCAGGACGCCATTGAATATATGTGCAAAACCGGTCCGGAAGCGATTCTCGAACTGGATCATATGGGCCTGCCGTTCTCGCGCCTCGAAGATGGCACCATTTATCAACGTCCGTTTGGCGGCCAGTCGAAAAACTTCGGCGGCGAGCAGGCGGCACGTACCGCGGCGGCGGCTGACCGTACCGGCCACGCCCTGCTGCATACCCTGTATCAGCAAAACCTGAAAAACCACACCACTATCTTCTCCGAATGGTACGCGCTGGATCTGGTGAAAAACGCCGACGGTGCCATCGTTGGCTGTACCGCGCTGTGTATTGAAACCGGCGAAGTGGTGTACTTCAAGGCCCGCGCAACCGTGCTGGCCACCGGTGGTGCAGGTCGTATTTATCAATCCACCACCAACGCCCACATCAATACCGGTGATGGCGTTGGGATGGCGATCCGCGCCGGCGTGCCGGTGCAGGATATGGAAATGTGGCAGTTCCACCCAACCGGGATCGCCGGGGCTGGGGTTCTGGTCACCGAAGGCTGCCGCGGTGAAGGCGGCTATCTGCTGAATAAACACGGCGAGCGTTTTATGGAGCGCTATGCTCCGAATGCGAAAGACCTGGCGGGTCGTGACGTGGTGGCGCGTTCCATCATGATCGAAATCCGCGAAGGTCGCGGCTGCGACGGTCCGTGGGGCCCGCACGCCAAGCTGAAGCTTGACCATCTGGGTAAAGAAGTTCTCGAATCCCGCCTGCCGGGTATCCTTGAACTGTCCCGTACCTTTGCGCACGTTGACCCGGTGAAAGAGCCGATTCCGGTTATCCCAACCTGCCACTACATGATGGGCGGTATTCCGACCCGCGTAAGCGGCCAGGCGCTGACCGTTAACGCGCAGGGCGAAGATGTGGTTATTCCTGGGCTGTTCGCCGTCGGTGAAATCGCCTGCGTATCGGTCCACGGCGCTAACCGTCTGGGCGGCAACTCGCTGCTTGACCTGGTGGTGTTCGGCCGCGCGGTCGGCGTACATCTGCAGGAGTCTATCGCCGAACAGGGCGAGCTTCGCGACGCGACGGAAGACGAGATCGACGCTTCCCTGGCGCGCCTCAACCGCTGGAACGGCAACCGTAACGGTGAAGACCCGGCCGAGATCCGCAAAGCGCTGCAGGAATGTATGCAGCACAACTTCTCGGTGTTCCGCGAAGGTGATGCGATGGCGAAAGGGCTTGAGCAGTTGAAGGTTATCCGCGAGCGTCTGAAAAATGCGCGTCTGGACGATACCTCCAGCGAGTTCAACACCCAGCGCGTTGAGTGTCTGGAGCTGGATAACCTGATGGAAACTGCTTACGCCACCGCGGTGTCGGCAAACTTCCGTACCGAAAGCCGTGGCGCGCATAGCCGCTTCGACTTCCCGGAACGTGACGATGAAAACTGGCTGTGCCATTCCCTGTACCTGCCAGAGTCGGAAGCCATGACGCGTCGTAGCGTCAACATGGAACCGAAACTGCGCCCGGCATTCCCGCCGAAGATTCGTACTTATTAATGCGGAGACAGGAAAATGAAACTCGAGTTTTCAGTTTATCGTTATAACCCGGACGTTGACGATGCTCCGCATATGCAGGATTACACCCTGGAAGCGGAAGAAGGTCGCGACATGATGCTGCTGGACGCGCTGATGCAGCTGAAGGAAAAAGACCCGTCGCTCTCATTTCGCCGTTCCTGCCGTGAAGGGGTCTGTGGCTCCGATGGTCTGAACATGAATGGTAAAAACGGTCTGGCGTGCATCACGCCGATCTCCGCGCTGAATCAGCCGGGTAAGAAGATTGTTATCCGTCCGCTGCCAGGTTTGCCGGTTATCCGCGATTTGGTTGTAGACATGGGGCAATTCTATGCACAATATGAGAAGATTAAGCCTTACTTGTTGAATAATGGGCAAAATCCTCCGGCTCGTGAGCATCTGCAGATGCCAGAGCAGCGTGCGAAACTCGACGGGCTGTACGAGTGCATTCTGTGCGCATGTTGTTCAACGTCCTGCCCGTCGTTCTGGTGGAACCCGGACAAATTTGTCGGCCCGGCAGGCTTACTGGCGGCGTATCGCTTCCTGATCGACAGCCGCGATACCGAAACCGACAGCCGCCTGGAAGGGTTAAGCGATGCTTTCAGCGTATTCCGCTGTCATAGCATTATGAACTGCGTCAGTGTTTGTCCTAAGGGATTGAACCCGACGCGCGCCATCGGCCATATCAAGTCGATGCTGCTGCAGCGCAGTGCGTAAGTAACCCGGTCTGTCCCGGATGGCGCTATCGCTTATCCGGGCTACCCGAAGCAGTAGCCCCGGCAGCGTTTGTGCCGCCGGGAAATGAATACCCTAAATAATTCGAGTTACAGGAAGGCGGCGACGCCGCGAATCCCCAGGAGCTTACTCAAGTAAGTGACTGGGGTGAGTGAGGAAAGCCAACGCACATGTAACTTGAATTATGAAGGGGATGGCAGGAAATCTTTAAAAACCGCCAAATATGTACCAGTAATCAAGGCGTTCAGAGCGAGGTAAGGCGGCAACTGAACGCATCCCCGGGAGCATAGTGAACTATGTTACTGGGGTAAGTGAAGGCAGCTAACGCAACCGCAGCCTGAACGCCGAAGATTAATGGCAGTTTTTAAAGGTTCCTTAGCGGACGCAGAAGCCACAACTCGTCCGTAATGAGTGAACCCCGGCACGTACAATCCATGTGCGTGGTAGTTTCTACGGCGAAATAAGCATATAAATGCTTAAGGGATCACGATGCAGAACGGCGCAATGAAAGCCTGGCTGGACTCTTCTTACCTCTCTGGTTCGAACCAGAGCTGGATAGAACAGCTCTATGAAGACTTCTTAACCGATCCTGACTCTGTTGACGCCAACTGGCGTTCTATGTTCCAGCAGTTACCTGGCACCGGAGTCAAACCGGATCAATTTCATTCCAAAACGCGTGATTATTTCCGTCGATTGGCGAAGGATGCCTCACGTTACACTTCTTCGATTTCCGACCCTGACACCAATGTGAAGCAGGTTAAAGTCCTGCAGCTCATCAACGCCTATCGCTTCCGCGGTCACCAGCATGCGAATCTCGATCCGCTGGGACTGTGGAAACAGGATAGAGTGGCAGATTTAGACCCGGCATACCACGATTTGACCGAGGCCGATTTCCAGGAAAGTTATAACGTAGGTTCCTTTGCCATCGGGAAAGATACGATGAAGCTGGGCGAGCTGCTGTCAGCGCTCAAACAGACCTACTGCGGCGCTATCGGCGCGGAATACATGCATATCACCTCTACCGAAGAGAAGCGCTGGATCCAGCAGCGTATTGAATCGGTAGCAGGGAAAGCCAGCTTTACCGCTGAAGAGAAAAAACGCTTCTTAAACGAACTGACCGCCGCTGAAGGTCTGGAACGCTACCTCGGCGCGAAATTCCCGGGCGCGAAACGCTTCTCGCTGGAAGGCGGCGATGCGCTGATCCCGATGCTCAAAGAGATGATCCGCCACGCTGGCAAAAGCGGCACCCGCGAAGTGGTGCTGGGCATGGCGCACCGCGGCCGTCTGAACGTGCTGGTCAACGTCCTCGGTAAAAAGCCGCAGGATCTGTTTGACGAGTTCGCCGGCAAGCATAAAGAACACCTCGGCACCGGCGACGTGAAGTACCACATGGGCTTCTCTTCCGATATGGAAACCGAAGGCGGTCTGGTACACCTTGCGCTGGCGTTTAACCCGTCGCACCTCGAAATCGTCAGCCCGGTGGTTATCGGTTCCGTGCGCGCCCGTCTGGATCGTCTTGACGAGCCAAGCAGCAATAAAGTACTGCCGATTACCATTCACGGCGACGCCGCGATCACCGGTCAAGGCGTGGTTCAGGAAACCCTGAACATGTCGAAAGCCCGCGGTTACGAAGTGGGCGGTACCGTACGTATTGTTATCAACAACCAGGTGGGCTTCACCACCTCGAACCCGCTGGACGCGCGCTCCACGCCGTACTGTACCGATATCGGTAAGATGGTTCAGGCGCCGATCTTCCACGTTAACGCGGATGACCCGGAAGCCGTGGCTTTCGTTACCCGCGTGGCGCTGGATTTCCGCAATACCTTCAAACGCGATGTTCTGATCGACCTGGTGTGCTACCGCCGTCACGGCCATAACGAAGCCGACGAGCCGAGCGCAACCCAGCCGCTGATGTATCAGAAAATCAAAAAGCATCCGACTCCGCGCAAAATCTATGCTGACAAACTCGAGCAGGACAAAGTTTCGACGCTGGAAGACGCAACCGAGCAGGTCAACCTCTACCGCGACGCGCTGGATGCCGGCGAATGCGTGGTAGAAGAGTGGCGTCCGATGAACCTGCACTCCTTTACCTGGTCGCCGTACCTCAACCACGAGTGGGATGAGGGCTACCCGAGCAAGGTAGAGATGAAGCGCCTGCAGGAACTGGCTAAGCGCATCAGCACCGTGCCTGAAAGTATTGAAATGCAGTCTCGCGTCGCCAAAATTTACGGCGATCGTCAGGCGATGGCGGCCGGAGAGAAGCTGTTCGACTGGGGCGGGGCGGAAAATCTGGCCTACGCGACGCTGGTTGATGAAGGCATTCCGATTCGTCTGTCCGGTGAGGACTCCGGTCGCGGCACCTTCTTCCACCGCCACTCGGTTATTCATAACCAGGTGAACGGCTCAACCTATATTCCGCTGCAGCACGTGCATAACGGCCAGGAGCATTTCAAAGTCTGGGACTCCGTGCTCTCTGAAGAAGCGGTACTGGCGTTTGAATACGGCTATGCCACCGCTGAGCCGCGCACTCTGACTATCTGGGAAGCGCAGTTCGGCGACTTCGCCAACGGTGCTCAGGTTGTTATTGACCAGTTCATCAGCTCCGGCGAGCAGAAGTGGGGCCGGATGTGTGGCCTGGTGATGCTGCTGCCGCATGGCTACGAAGGCCAGGGCCCGGAGCACTCCTCCGCGCGTCTGGAACGCTATCTGCAGCTCTGCGCAGAGCAGAACATGCAGGTCTGCGTACCCTCTACGCCGGCTCAGGTTTACCACATGCTGCGTCGTCAGGCGCTGCGCGGTATGCGCCGTCCGCTGGTGGTGATGTCACCGAAGTCGCTGCTGCGCCACCCGCTGGCGGTTTCCAGCCTCGACGAGCTGGCAAACGGCACCTTCCTGCCGGCGATCGGTGAAGTGGACGATCTCGACCCGAAAGCCGTGAAGCGCGTAGTACTGTGCTCTGGTAAAGTTTATTACGACCTGCTGGAGCAGCGTCGTAAGAACGACCAAAAAGATGTCGCTATCGTGCGCGTAGAGCAGCTCTATCCGTTCCCGCATCAGGCGGTACAGGAAGCGCTGAAGCCTTATGCGCAGGTGCATGATTTTGTCTGGTGTCAGGAAGAACCGCTCAACCAGGGCGCGTGGTACTGCAGCCAGCATCACTTCCGCGAAGTGATTCCGTTTGGGGCCTCTCTGCGTTATGCAGGCCGCCCGGCCTCCGCCTCTCCGGCGGTAGGATATATGTCCGTTCACCAGAAACAGCAACAAGATCTGGTCAATGACGCGCTGAACGTCGATTAATTAAAGGATACATAATGAGTAGCGTAGATATTCTGGTTCCCGATCTGCCTGAGTCCGTAGCTGACGCGACCGTTGCGACCTGGCATAAAAAACCGGGCGATAGCGTCCAGCGTGATGAAGTGCTGGTGGAAATCGAAACTGACAAAGTGGTACTGGAAGTACCGGCATCAGCGGACGGCATTCTGGAAGCAGTGCTGGAAGACGAAGGCGCAACCGTGCTTTCTCGTCAAATTCTGGGCCGCCTGCGTGAAGGTAACAGCGCTGGCAAAGAGTCCGGTGCGAAGGCCGATGCGAAAGAGTCCACCCCGGCTCAGCGTCAGCAGGCTTCTCTGGAAGAGCAGAGTAACGATGCGCTCAGCCCGGCGATCCGTCGCCTGCTGGCTGAACATAACCTCGATGCGAGCGCGATCAAAGGCTCCGGCGTTGGCGGCCGTCTGACCCGTGAAGATGTTGAAAAACATCTGGCGGCAGCGCCGGCTAAAGCGGAAACCAAGGCGCCGGCTGCGGCCGCGGCTCCGGTTGCTCAGCTGGGCCACCGCTCCGAAAAACGCGTTCCGATGACCCGCCTGCGCAAACGCGTGGCCGAGCGTCTGCTGGAAGCGAAAAACTCTACCGCCATGCTGACGACCTTCAACGAAGTCAACATGAAGCCGATTATGGATCTGCGTAAGCAGTACGGCGACGCGTTTGAAAAACGTCACGGCATCCGCCTGGGCTTTATGTCCTTCTACGTGAAAGCGGTCGTGGAAGCGCTGAAGCGCTATCCGGAAGTGAACGCCTCCATCGATGGCGACGACGTGGTTTATCACAACTACTTCGACGTCAGCATGGCCGTATCGACGCCGCGTGGCCTGGTAACGCCGGTTCTGCGCGATGTCGATCTGCTGGGCATGGCGGATATCGAAAAGAATATTAAAGAGCTGGCACTGAAAGGCCGCGACGGCAAGCTGACCGTAGACGATCTGATCGGCGGTAACTTCACCATTACCAACGGCGGCGTCTTCGGTTCTCTGATGTCTACGCCAATCATCAACCCACCGCAGAGCGCAATTCTGGGTATGCATGCTATTAAAGATCGTCCGATGGCGGTCAATGGCAAGGTAGAAATTCTGCCGATGATGTACCTCGCGCTCTCCTACGACCACCGTCTGATCGATGGACGTGAATCGGTAGGCTTCCTGGTAGCGATTAAAGAGCTGCTGGAAGACCCGACTCGTCTGCTGCTGGACGTGTAGCGATCATGGCCCGGCAGCGTTCAGCGTGCCGGGCCAATAAAAACATCATCAGCGCTGTAAACGGCGATTTATCGCCTTACAGACTCAATGATAACGATTACCTGAAGGATGGACTGAACACATGAACTTACATGAATATCAGGCAAAACAACTGTTTGCCCGCTATGGCTTACCGGCGCCGGTGGGTTATGCCTGTACTACTCCGCGCGAAGCAGAAGAAGCCGCTTCAAAAATCGGTGCGGGTCCGTGGGTAGTGAAATGTCAGGTTCACGCTGGCGGCCGCGGTAAAGCGGGCGGTGTGAAAGTAGTTAACAGCAAAGAAGATATTCGCGCATTTGCTGAACATTGGCTGGGCAAACGCCTGGTGACCTACCAGACGGATGCGCACGGCCAGCCGGTTAACCAGATCCTGGTTGAAGCGGCGACCGATATCGCCAAAGAGCTCTATCTTGGCGCCGTGGTTGACCGTAGCTCCCGTCGCGTTGTGTTCATGGCTTCCACCGAAGGCGGCGTGGAAATCGAAAAAGTGGCGGAAGAGACGCCGCACCTGATCCACAAAATTGCTATCGACCCGCTGGCGGGCCCGATGCCTTACCAGGGCCGTGAGCTGGCGTTCAAACTGGGTCTGGAAGGTAAGCAGGTTCAGCAGTTCACCAAAATCTTCATGGGCCTGGCGAACATTTTCCTGGAGCGCGATCTGGCGCTGATCGAAATCAACCCGCTGGTTATCACCAAACAGGGCGACCTGATCTGCCTCGACGGCAAGCTGGGCGCCGATGGCAATGCCCTGTTCCGTCAGCCGGATCTGCGTGAAATGCGCGACCAGTCTCAGGAAGATCCGCGTGAAGCTCAGGCTGCACAGTGGGAGCTGAACTACGTTGCGCTGGACGGCAACATTGGCTGTATGGTTAACGGCGCAGGCCTGGCGATGGGCACCATGGACATCGTTAAGCTGCACGGCGGCGAACCGGCTAACTTCCTTGATGTTGGCGGCGGCGCAACCAAAGAGCGCGTAACAGAAGCGTTTAAAATCATCCTTTCCGACAGCAATGTTAAAGCCGTACTGGTTAACATCTTCGGCGGTATCGTGCGTTGCGACCTGATCGCTGACGGCATTATCGGCGCGGTAGAGGAAGTGGGCGTTAACGTTCCGGTGGTCGTTCGTCTGGAAGGTAACAACGCCGAACTGGGCGCGAAGAAACTGGCTGACAGCGGCCTGAATATTATTGCAGCGAAAAGTCTGACGGACGCAGCGCAGCAGGTTGTTGCTGCAGTGGAGGGGAAATAATGTCCATTTTAATTGATAAAAACACCAAGGTTATCTGCCAGGGCTTCACCGGTAGCCAGGGGACTTTCCACTCTGAACAAGCGATCGCTTACGGTACGCAAATGGTCGGTGGCGTGACGCCGGGCAAAGGCGGCACCACGCATCTTGGCCTGCCGGTGTTCAACACCGTGCGCGAAGCCGTAGACGCAACCGGCGCAACCGCAACCGTTATCTACGTACCGGCTCCGTTCTGCAAAGACTCCATTCTGGAAGCTATCGATGCGGGCATTAAGCTCATCATCACCATCACCGAAGGTATCCCGACTCTGGATATGCTGACCGTGAAAGTGAAGCTTGATGAAGCCGGCGTGCGCATGATCGGCCCTAACTGCCCGGGCGTTATCACCCCAGGCGCATGCAAAATCGGCATCATGCCGGGCCACATTCACCAGCCGGGTAAAGTGGGTATCGTTTCCCGTTCCGGTACACTGACCTATGAAGCGGTTAAGCAGACTACTGACTACGGCTTCGGCCAGTCTACCTGCGTCGGTATCGGCGGTGACCCGATCCCAGGTTCTAACTTCATCGATATCCTGAAGCTGTTCCAGGAAGACCCGCAGACCGAAGCGATCGTGATGATCGGTGAGATCGGCGGCAGCGCTGAAGAAGAAGCGGCAGCCTACATCAAAGAGCACGTGACCAAGCCGGTAGTGGGTTATATCGCCGGTGTGACCGCGCCGAAAGGCAAGCGTATGGGCCACGCTGGCGCCATCATCGCCGGCGGTAAAGGCACGGCTGACGAGAAGTTTGCTGCCCTGGAAGCGGCCGGTGTGAAAACCGTCCGTAGCCTGGCAGACATCGGCGAAGCGCTGAAATCTATCATTAAGTAAATGTAATAAAACGGCCCCTGCTATTCGATCGCTGAGAGTGAATAGCTCGGGGCCGGTCCAGTTTCGACATGGTTGGCCATCTGATGATGGCCTTTTTTTTGCCCGTAACTCAGCGTTCCGCCAGCGCCTTCAGCCAGCGAATGCCGCTCTCCGGCGAGGTCATTACCGGTACCGGCGGGGCAGGGAGCTGCTGTAACACCCGCGCCATCGACGCCTGCGCCAGCATGACCACATCCGCCTGGGTAAACGCGCTCTTTAATCCTTCGCTGACGATACGATCGTGGGTATCCATATCTCCCGCTAATAGCGCATGGAAGGCCTCTTCCATTAATATCGGCGTGACAGTGCGCTGCTGGCCGCTTTCCTGGACTTTGCGCTGCACGTAATCCAGCGTCGGCTTCAGCGTGGTAGCGACGGTTGCCAGCACGGCGATACGCTCGCCTTTACTGATGGCTTCTTCGACCATCGCGCAATCAATACGCGCAAGCTGGAGCGGGGTCATAAACTGGCACTGCTCGACCGCGGAGCCAATAGAAGAGCAGGCGGTGATGAAAATATCGCAATCCGCTTTTTCGGCGATGTGCACATAGTCAGCGATGCGGGCGGCAATATTTGGCGTTACGCCGCCGGCCTTCATCACCTGTTTAATCATGGACTCTTCGACCAGGTGCATCACGTCGACTTCCGGCATGATGTCGGCAATTAGCTGCTGCATCATGGCGAGGGTGGCGGCACTGGTGTGTAGCATGGCAACTTTTTTCATTGGGCAATCTCCTTAAGCAAATTTTCCGCGACGGCCATTGCCGCATCATGATCTTCCTGTGCTGACAGGCCGCCGACGGCGACGGCGCCCAGGCATTTACCGTCATGCAGAATTGGAACTCCGCCGGGCAGGGCGGTAAAACGCGAGTCGGCAAAATAACCGATATCCAGCTGCTCTTTTTGCAGGCGCTGCAAAAATGCCTGGGTGGTACAGCCTAAGCGGCTGCTGGTGCGCGCTTTGCGCTGGGTCAGCTCAATAGTTAACAGTTTGGCTGTATCCATGCGGGCAAAGCTCAGTAGCTCCCCACTGGCATCGCACACCGCCACGCTTAGCGGGCGATTTGCGTAACGATTCTCGGCGAGGGTGAGCGCACTCTCCACGGCACGTATTGCTTGCTGTAAGGTCAGAGTAGTCATCATGAATTATCCTTTTGAAAGATGTTCAGAAACGGGCTGATGTGTCTGTTGAGCGGCCGCTGCCTGCGCCTGGCGGGCATCTTTTTTGCGCCAGTAGTTGGCGAGCAGCGAGCCGCTGACGTTGCCAAGCGGGGTCATTACCGCCGAGGCAAGGCCGACGGTTGCCAATTTGCCCATGGCTGCGGCAAGCCCTGACGCCATGCCGCCGTTTTGCAGGCCGACTTCAAAGGCCACGGTGCGGGCGGACTGTACATCCATGCGGAAGATCCAGCGGCTCATCAGGTAGCCAATCAGGAAGCCACCGAGGTTATGCATCAGCATGGCGAAGCAGAGCAGGAAGCCGACCTGCACCAGATTGTCGCGCCCTGCGGCAGCGGCGGTAGTAGTGAAGAAAATAATCCCGATCATTGAGATGGTCGGCATAATCTTCTTAATGCTCTCGACGCGACCGTACAGCCAGTTGTAGAACAGCGCCCAGACGAGACCGCCTGCGGCAAAATTCAGCACCACCGCGTACATTTGCGCCTCTGCGCTGGCGGAGCCGAATTGTGCGTCCCAGCCACCGGCGCTCATATACAGCAGCCACAGAGCGCCAATCCCGGCCAGAATCTGCACGGTACGACGGCCGCGCACGCCAGCGTAAGTTTTCAGGTAGTCATGTAAAATCGCCGCGCCGATAGGGATGAGCACGATTTTCACCACGTCCATCACCATCGCGGTGAGCTGAATATCGATCATGGAACCGGCCAGCAAATTCACCCATAGCGGCGTCATCACCGTTGCCACCAGCGTCGAAACTGCGGCAATGGAAACGGCCAGCGCCAGGTTGGCGTTAGCTATATACACCATTACCGTCGAAGAGAGGCCGCTCGGACAGGCACCTATCAGCAGAATACCTACCGCCACTTCAGGCGGAAAATCAAAGATCAGGGTAATGCTCAGGCCAAGTAGCGGCATGATCACGAAGTGGCAGAAGGTGCCGATAAATACCGCCCACGGCATTTTGGCGACGTCGATAAAATCCTGGATCGTCAACTTAGTACCCATGCTGAACATGGTGGCCTGGATAACCAAAAACACGATCCATTTATGGGTGATATTGAAACCGCCCCAGACGATCAGATCTGTAGACCAGGTCATCGCGGCGACAAAACCGGCGATGATCCACAGCGTAAACTGATAGCTGCGCAAACCCGGCCAGTAACCCGCGCCTGCCGCAAACCCGGCAGTGAACATCACCAGTCCTGGCTGCCAGAGAGCGGGAGATTGCATCAGCGCGCCAATCGCCGCCAGCGCGATACCGGCGATGCTGATGCCGAGCCCGGCTTTATGTATAACGCTCGTCATAGTCATAATGAAATGTCCTTCCTCGTTATTGCTGCCGGGGCGGAATGGCTAACATTTGCCGCGCTATTTCTGGCGTGGCGACTTTTTTATCCATGCTACGAATCAACGTGGCAAGTTTGGCGACCTGCTGGTAATTATGTTCAGCGCGTTCTTCAGCGCTTAAATAATAACTGTCTTCAAAGCCGATACGCACTTCGCTGGCACCCATACCAACCGCGGCGGCAATAATATCGAAGTTCTTTCTGCCGAAATGGGTAATTCCCCATAACGCATCGCGTGGGATCATACTACGTAGAGCAATTAAGGCATCAACGGTGGCAGGGGTGCTGCCGCGATGTCCCAGGACGATATTAAATAACATTGGCTGTTTAAATTTAATATTATCTTGCAGGGCGAGGATGTTATTAATCATGCCAATTTCGAAAATTTCAAATTCCGGAATAATATTGCGCGCGGTAATTTGCCGGGAGCAATATTCGACATCCGGACCGGGATTAAAATAGACCACATCGCCGAGGTTGACGGAGCCGACGTTCAGCGAGGCCATTTCCACGCCGGGGCAGGTCAGCGGGGCGCAGCGTTCAGCGATGGACATCGCTGAAACACCGCCGGTTGAGGCCTGAATAATCAGGTCTGAGTGGCGCATCACGCAGTCGATGGTCGCCTGAAAATCGCTGGTGTCCGGGGTCAGGCGCCCCTGTTGATCGCGAACGTGCAAATGAACAATGGCCGCACCATGTTCCACGCTGGCGAGTATTTCCTGCGCCAGTTCTTCAGGTATCACTCTGGGGCAATCCGCAGCCACGGGCGCCAGCGAGATAATAACGGTATCCGACATTTATTCCTCCGGTACAGAGATAGAAATATTAAAATTATAGGTAAGGCGTTATCCAGCGTAATGATTCAGGTCCTGACGTCGATGGCCGATATTCACAGCCGATCCAGTCCTGATAATTCAGTTGTGCAATAAAATCGAGAATCCACGTTTCATTTAATTCTCCGGTTCCTGGTTCATGGCGATAAGGAACAGAAGCAATCTGAAAATGTTTTATCAATGGGAAATAAAGTTCAATATTTTTTACCACATCGCCGTGAATTTTCTGGCAGTGGTAAATATCAAACTGTAAACTGATATTTTTCCTGTCGATCTCGCGAATAATAGATTCGGCCAGCGGGAAATTATCAATCATATAGCCCGGCATATCCTGCGGATTTAATGGCTCAATAAGTACGTCAAGTCCCGCTTCCGCCATTACATCACAGGCGCTGCGCAATCTGTCGATCAGAAGAGTGTGCTGAGCGTTGAGGGTAAGATCATCACAGCGCAGGCCCGACATCACGTGAACCCGGCGGCAGCCTAGCGCTGTGGCATATTCCCGGGCCAGATTCAGGCTATGGCGAAACTCCTCATCGCGGCCTGGTAACGCCGCTAGTCCCCGTTCACCCTGCTGCCAGCGGCCTGCCGGGGCGTTCATTAGCACTACCGGCAGGCTGGTTTTCCTTTGAGCCGCCTGCAACGTCTCCAGCGGATGCTGCCAGAGAAACAGCCCCTCCACGCCGCGAAAACCCGCGTCTTTTGCCGCCTGAAAGCGTGCTGCTATCGGCAATTCAGTAAACAACCAGTCAAGGTTAGCCGCTAATTTCAGCATGATATTTCCCCTCCCGGCTATCGACCAGGTGCAGTTTTACCCCCTGATTGGCGATGGCTTGTTGCGCGTCATCTGGCAGCTGATTGTCAGAAATAATATCGGTTAGCTGATCCAGACCGCAGATATGGAACATCCCGTACTTGCCAAATTTACTGCTGTCGCAGACCAACACCCGGCGGCGGGAAACGGTGAGAACCGCCTCTTTAACCGAGGCTTTGCCTTCGCTGGGGGTCGACATGCCGCGCTCGGTATCCCACGACGATGAGCTGAGAAACGCCACGTCGATATTAATGGTACGCAAAAAGCTGGCGGCGCTTTTGCCAAGGCTTGAGCGGTTGCGTTGATCCACCAGACCGCCGGTGTGATAGAGGGTGATATGCGGCATGTCCATCAGGTAGTGGCTGATGGAGAAGTCGTTCGTCACCACGGTCAGATTAAAACAGTGGCTGGCGGCTACCGCTTTCGCCACTTCAAACAGCGAGGTTCCGGCATCCAGATACAGCGTTTGCCCCGGCTCAATCAGCATGGCGGCAAGCTGGCCCATTTTGCGCTTCACCTCATGATGCAGCTCCGCCTTTTCCCGCCACGGCAGCTCGGACTTCAGCAGGTTATTGAGCTTCACGCCGCCGTTAATCGAGATAACTTTGCCTTCCTCTTCCAGCAATTGAATGTCGCGGCGCACGGTCATATGCGACACGCTCATCAAGTCCGCCAGCTCATTAAATGAGGCGACGTTTTTTTCATGAACGTAGCGATAGATAAAGTCACGTCGTTGTTCGGGGATCATTATCTCACCTCACGCTCGCCGGGATTGTTCGAGTTCGGCTACCGCCTCAACTGAGAGCGGTACGTAACCGAGCGGTTTTAAGGTCAACCAGATGCGGGCGCTGTCCTCCAGCTCCTCGGCGTTAAATACCGCTTCGCGCAGCGAGCGACCACTGACGACCGGACCGTGGTTGGCCAGCAGCGCCGCCGTGTGGTCAGCGGCGATTTCGCTAAGCGCGCTGGCGATGCCTTCATGTCCAGGTTTGAAGTAGGGCAGCAGCGGCAACTGCCCGACGCGCATCACGTAGTATGGCGTTAATGGCGGCAGACAGTTTTCCGGTGTTTCACACGGCAGACAAGAGAGTGCGGTCAGCCACGGCGAATGCAGATGAACCACTGCTCCGCAGGAGGGACGGTGGCGATACCATGCCAAATGCATCGGCACCTCTTTCGACGGTTTGTCCCCGCTGAGATGAACGCCATTGGCATCCAGTTTGCTCAGCGTTGCTGCGTCCAGTTCTCCCAGGCAGGAGTTAGTTGGGGTGACCAGATAACCGCCATCCGCGAGCTTAACGCTCAGGTTGCCGGATCCGCCGCTGCTGTAGCCGCGCATAAATAGAGAGCGGCCATAATGGACGAGCTGCTCGCGAAGTTGTTGCTCACTCACCTGGCTCATGATGTGTACTCCTGGGCGGTAAAAAAGAAATCTTCGTCGCCAAAATTGCCTGACTTCAACGCCAGCGCCAGTTCGGCGGAGAAGACCCATGGAACCCCCGGGGCGATGGCCTTGCCGACGGACAGACGCGTTACCTGTAGCGCTTCCACGACGGTGCCGGATGTCTCGCCACCAGCAACAATAAAGGTGTTCACGCCTGCGGCCTGGAGCTTCGCGCTCAGCCGGGCAAACGTATGTTCAATCGCCTGGCTGGCGGGCTGCTCGCCATACTCTTGCTGAATGCGTTTTAGCGCATCAGGTGGCTGGGTGGCGTAAATCAGCGGTGCATGCGGGTCGCTGATATGCGACATGGCCCACTGCGATAGCTCATCGGTATAGCGCTCGGCGTCCGACAGGCAGCGTGCTACGTCGAGCAAACGAGAGGCCGCCGCCGTTTTATAGCGATTGACCTGACGGTTGCTCATCGCCGAACAGCTCCCGGAAAAGACCACCGCTTTGATGGGATGCGGAAAGTCTTGTGGTGGCGATGTCTGCTGAGCGCCGGCGTTGGCGGCCAGCGCGCCGCCGAGCCCGGAACCTCCGGCTAACAAGGGAGAGTCGTGCAGCGCCTGGGCTAGCATGTGGAGATCGGCTTCGTCCAGCGTATCGACAATCACGTGGCGTTTTCCTTCAGCTTTAAGGCTGGCGAGCGCGTGAGTGACTGCTTGCACACCGCTGCGAATGGTATTGAGATCAATATTGCCAACGGTATTCGGCGTTTGCGCTGACAGCAGGCGTGACAAATTGGCATCGGTCATCGGGTTAAGCGGATGTTTTTCCATGCCGGACTCGTTCAACAGAACACCGTTGACAAACAGATGACCGTGCACCACCGTGCGTCCGTTTTGCGGCAGAGCGGGGCAGTGAACGATAAGCGGGATCTGCATCGCTTCCATGAGGGCATCGCTCACCGGGCCAATATTGCCGTGCGGTGTAGAGTCAAACGTTGAGCAGTATTTGAAATAGACTTGCCTGACGCCTGCGTTTTGTTTTAGCCACCGGGCGCAAGCCAGCGATTGGGCGACGGCCTGCTCTGCGGGCAGAGATCGGCTTTTCAGCGAGATAACAATTGCATCAATTTCTTCGTTCCACTGCTGCGTAAGGTCGGGCATTCCGGGCAAGAGCGCGACTCGCCAGCCCTGTTCTGCCATAAAACTTGCGATATCCGTTGCGCCGGTAAAATCGTCGGCGATAACTCCTGTTGTGACGGCCATGACTCCACTCCGTTCAGATTGTTTACTGATTGAGCATATTATTCAGTAGTCGATTTCACATTAACATGATGATTCTCACAAACAAGAACATCATGTTAATGTATTAAAAATGTATAATCATTTGAAATATAATGATTATTGTTTCATTAGTGGTAAAATCACGCTCACAACAATCTGTGAATATTCGTTAAATTTTGAGAAGTGTTGTGCAGGGGGCGTTCCTTGACCCATCAGGGGGCGTTTGCATGAACGTTGGGTTGGTCATGCATTTTGATCAAATTCATCTGCGAAAATGAGATTAGTTTTTGCGTTTAAAGTCATTCTTTTGATGCGCTAAATTCTGCATATTAGCGGCTGACTATCAGGCTACTGGAGAATAATGTGCAGCAAAGAGACAGGGATGATGAACACCGGTTTTTCTCTTCGTTGGCAACGACCTTTTCTCGTGCAATCGGTCTGATCGCCGTGGTTATTGATACCCGTGGGGAGCAATTGCCTGACCGCTATGCAGGGTTAAATTTCTTTTCACTGCCCCTCATGTGTTTTGAAAAAGTGTGGGGATATATTATTTGTGACCACAGTAAGGCCACCGACAATAGTCATCGATTGGCGGCAGAAAGATTACTTCATTTTATTGTGAATAACGTCACGCCGGTTGAGGGGATAAAAGTGATAGCGAATAAGCAACCTCGCCGAAATAGTGATTTTTATTATGCGCAACGTCCACCGCACGAAATAAAACTGGCCTCTGTCCTACGTTATATTGATGAGCATTTATACTCGTCATACTTCAAGTTGCATGTGTGTTGGCTACGTTCGCTCACCCGAATCACTTACTGGTGTAAGCTCATCGGGATTCACTCCCTTGCCGCCGTCCTGCAACTTGAATTATTTAGAGTATAAAGTGAAAAAATATTGACAACTTATTGACGCTATTTGCGGGGCAGACACCTTGTTTAAATTGTGTTTATTGAGGTGCTGGGGTGTTATTGGGTATTATTTGATTGCTGCTAATATGCATTAATCATGGAATAGATCAATGACATCTGACGGGATAATAAAATATAACACTCGGGGATAACCTGATGTCCTTGCGCGCTTTTTTTATTCTTTAAATAATTTTTGGCTTTGTTGAATAAATCGAACTTTTGCTGAGTTAAAGGATCAGATCACGCATCATCCGGCAACACTGGCCGTCCCATGGCAAAGCAGAAGTTTAAAGTCACCAACTGGCGCAACTACAACAAGGCCCTCATCAACCGCGACTCCGTCCTTTCTGGCTTGATGACGAGGCTATTCAGGCCTGGTATGAGCCCGCCATACACACATCGCGGGGACGGCCTCAGTACTATTCTGACCTCGCCATCACCACCGTCCTGGTCGTTAAACGTGTATTCCGCCTGACCCTGCGAGCCGCACAAGGCTTTATTGATTCCATTTTTGCCATGATGGGTGTTCCTCTTCGTTGTCCGGATTACACCCGTGTCAGCAAGCGGGCAAAGTCGGTTAACGTCAGTTTTAAAACGCCCGCCCGGGGTGAAATTGCGCATCTGGTTATCGACTCCACCGGCTTAAAAGTCTTCGGTGAAGGTGAGTGGAAAGTCAAAAAGCACGGCAAAGAGCGCCGTCGTATCTGGCGAAAACTGCATCTGGCTGTTGATGCGAGTACGCATGAAGTCATCTGCGCGGACCTGTCGCTGAACAATGTCACGGACGCTGAAGCTTTTCCGGGACTTATCCGGCAAACCCACCGAAAAATCAGGTCAGCGGCGGCGGACGGAGCTTAGGATACGCGGCGATGTCATGACGAACTGCGTCGCAAGAAAATCAGCGCACTCATTCCTCCCCGAAGAAAAGGAGCGGGCTACTGGCCAGGTGAGTATGCAGACCGCAATCGTGCTGTTGCGAATCAACGGCTGAGCGGGAGCAATACACGATGGAAATGGACACCAGATTACAACCGTCGGTCGATAGCGGAAACGGCGATGTACAGGGTAAAGCAGTTGTTCGGAGGTTCGCTGACGTTGCGTGACTACGGTGGTCAGGTTGCAGAGGCCTTGGCCATGGTGCGTGCGCTGAACAAAATGACGAAGGCAGGCATGCCAGAAAGCGTGCGTATTATCTGACAACTGCAACCAGCTACGAAGATGCTTGCCCCCAAATCTGATTTATTCAACAAAGCCTGTACGCTCCGGTTTCTGTGCGCTGTCCGTGTTCAAACTGCCTGCGACAATAACGCCTGCTGGGATAGGTTCTTACTTGGGAATGAGATAGTTACGCATGCGTGTTAATTTAAAGTGAATTTAATGATAAATAAAATAAGTAAAAAATATATGGTACTGACTTGATAAAAAAAATCTGTGAGCTACGCATCATTATCCGTTTATGGCTCAGTTTTGACCGCTATTCTTCCACTCATTAAATTCCTCTCCGGCTTTAAATAAATCGACTATCATTTTCAGTAACTGATGACACCTTCGCAAAACATATCTTTAACCAATCGTTTACTAGCGTTGCACATAGTAAACATAATTAACATTCAAAATGAAAATTGATTTAAATCAATGTTTAACAGTTGGAAAAAAATGAGAAATGGAGTTAAATTGTCGCCGATCAAATTGGCCGAAAACCGGTATTTTCGCTATAAATTGATCTCTGTCGAAAAGCGCAAATTTATCTCAATAAAAACCTATTTATTGTAAGGGATTTGCAGCGTAATATAACCACGGGATCAATTTGGGTGTTTTTTTAACATGTTTGTAACTTTTCTCCATTGCCGTTTCCTCTCAGGAAGAAAGGGTACGGCGAAAAGGCGCAAATAAATTTGTATTGGGGCATGTGTGTGACCCTTTCTAACGGGGTTCACTCTCGGAGTCTTCATGCGATGAGCAAGGAGTCATGATGTTAGATATAGTCGAACTGTCGCGCTTACAGTTTGCCTTGACCGCGATGTACCACTTCCTTTTTGTGCCACTGACGCTCGGTATGGCGTTCCTGCTGGCCATCATGGAAACGGTTTACGTCCTTTCCGGCAAACAGATTTATAAAGATATGACCAAATTCTGGGGCAAGTTGTTTGGTATCAACTTTGCGCTGGGTGTAGCAACCGGTTTGACCATGGAGTTCCAGTTCGGGACAAACTGGTCTTATTACTCTCACTACGTGGGCGATATCTTCGGTGCGCCGCTGGCCATTGAAGGGCTGATGGCCTTCTTCCTCGAATCTACCTTTGTCGGTCTGTTCTTCTTCGGCTGGGATCGTCTGGGCAAAGTACAGCACATGGCGGTGACCTGGCTGGTGGCTCTGGGGTCCAACCTTTCCGCACTGTGGATCCTCGTTGCTAACGGCTGGATGCAAAACCCGATCGCCTCGGACTTCAACTTCGAAACCATGCGTATGGAGATGGTCAGCTTCTCCGAGCTGGTGTTGAACCCGGTAGCTCAGGTGAAGTTTGTCCACACCGTCGCCTCTGGTTACGTCTGCGGCGCGATGTTCGTTCTGGGCATCAGCTCCTACTATATGCTGCGCGGTCGCGACTTCGCCTTCGCTAAACGCTCCTTTGCCATCGCAGCAAGCTTCGGTATGGCCGCTATTCTCTCCGTTATCGTTCTCGGTGATGAGTCCGGTTACGAAATGGGCGACGTGCAGAAGACCAAACTCGCGGCTATCGAAGCCGAATGGGAAACGCAGCCGGCACCGGCTGCCTTCACCCTGTTTGGTATTCCCGATCAGGATGCGCAAGAAAACCGCTTCGCGATTCAAATTCCGTATGCGTTGGGGATTATTGCCACCCGCTCCGTGGATAAGCAGGTTACCGGTCTGAAAGAGCTGCTCGTTCAGCACGAAGCGCGTATCCGCAACGGCATGAAAGCCTACACCCTGCTTGAAGAACTGCGTGCCGGTTCGAAAGATCAGGCCGTTCGTGACGAATTCAACAGCGTCAAGAAAGACCTTGGCTACGGGCTGCTGCTGAAACGCTATACGCCGAACGTCTCCGACGCGACGGAAGCTCAGATTGCGCTGGCAACGAAGGACTCGATCCCTCGCGTGGCTCCGCTGTACTTTGCCTTCCGTATCATGGTTGCCTGCGGCATCCTGATGCTGGGTATCATTGCAGCCTCCTTCTGGACGGTTATCCGCAACCAGGTCGGCGAGAAAAAATGGCTGCTGCGCATCGCGCTTTACGCGATTCCGCTGCCGTGGATTGCCATCGAGTCCGGCTGGTTTGTTGCTGAATACGGCCGTCAGCCGTGGGCGATAGGTGAGGTCTTGCCGACCGCGGTGGCGAACTCCTCGCTGACCGCCGCTGACCTGATCTTCTCGATGTTGCTGATTTGCGGTCTGTACACCCTGTTCCTGGTGGCGGAGCTGTACCTGATGTTCAAATTCGCACGCCGTGGCCCAAGCAGCCTGAAAACCGGTCGCTACCACTATGAGCAGTCTTCCGCGACTACTCAGCCGGCACGCTAAGACAGGAGTCGTCAAATGATCGATTATGAAGTATTGCGTTTAATCTGGTGGCTGCTGATCGGCATTCTGCTGATTGGTTTTGCCGTCACCGATGGCTTCGACATGGGGGTGGGCATGCTCACCCGCTTCCTCGGTCGTAACGACACCGAGCGTCGAATCATGATCAACTCCATTGCTCCACACTGGGACGGAAACCAGGTATGGCTGATTACCGCGGGCGGCGCGCTGTTTGCCGCCTGGCCGACGGTCTATGCCGCGGCGTTTTCCGGCTTCTATGTGGCAATGATTCTGGTGCTGGCGTCTCTGTTCTTCCGTCCGGTTGGTTTCGACTACCGCTCGAAGATTGAGGACACCCGCTGGCGTAACATGTGGGACTGGGGCATCTTCATCGGTAGCTTCGTGCCGCCGCTGGTGATCGGCGTGGCGTTCGGTAACCTGCTGCAGGGCGTGCCGTTCCACATGGATGAATACATGCGCCTGTACTACACGGGTAACTTCTTCCAGCTGCTGAATCCGTTTGGCCTGCTGGCCGGCGTAGTAAGCGTGGCGATGATCCTGACCCAGGGCGCGACCTACCTGCAGATGCGTACCGTCGGTGAACTGCACCTGCGTGCTCGCGTCACCTCACAGGTTGCGGCCCTGGTCACGCTGGTCTGCTTCCTGCTGGCAGGCGTTTGGGTGGTCTACGGTATCGATGGTTACGTGGTGACCTCGGTTATCGATCGCGCAGCGCCGTCTAACCCGCTGACCAAAGAAGTGGCGCGTCAGGCCGGTGCGTGGATGGTTAACTTCAACAACATGCCGTCGCTGTGGGCAATCCCTGCTCTGGGCGTCGTGCTGCCGCTGTTGACTATTCTGACCTCACGTCTGGAGAAGGGCGCTCTGGCGTTTGTCTCTTCCTCCATTACCCTGGCGTGTATCATCCTGACTGCGGGTATCGCTATGTTCCCATTCATTATGCCGTCCAGCACGATGATGAACGTTAGCCTGACCATGTGGGATGCGACCTCCAGCCAGATGACGCTGAACCTGATGACCTATGTGGCGATTGTCTTCGTGCCGATTATTCTGGGCTACACCAGCTGGTGTTACTGGAAAATGTTTGGCCGCATCACCAGAGAAGACATCGAAAAGAACACCCACTCGCTGTACTAAGGTAAGGAGCTATATATATGTGGTATTTCGCATGGATTTTGGGAACGCTTCTTGCCTGTGCTTTTGGGGTTATCACCGCGCTGGCGCTTGAGCACGTGGAAGCCACCAAAGCAGGTAAAGAAGAACACTGATGAGAGTTATCGCAACGCGATATACGAAATCAGTCGGGTTGCATCGAGGCGGCAAGCCAGGGAATCCCCGGAAGCTTACGGAGGTAAGCGACTGGGGTAAGCGGGCGCAGCCAACAAGGAGGCAACACGAATGATAAAATATATCTATGCGATAATGGATAAGCGCCCGCTCAGGGCGCTTTCTCTGGTGATGGCGCTGCTGCTGGCGGGCTGCATTTTCTGGGATCCGTCGCGCTTTGCGGCGAAAACCAGCGAGCTTGAAATCTGGCATGGTTTCCTGCTGATGTGGGCCGTTTGCGCCGGCGTTATCCACGGCGTGGGCTTTCGTCCACGTGCCGTTTTTTGGCAGGGGATTTTCTGTCCACTTATCGCTGATATTGTCCTCATTACCGGGCTTTTCTTTTTCTTCTTTTGAAAGATAAAAGTATAAGAGAACTTTGGTAACCTTATGGGCTTGCATAAGCCCATAAAAATTTACTCGCCGTTTACTTTCTCCCATTCCAAACCACGATTCCCGCGCGTATAGTAGCGAAGTTTGAAAGCACTCATCTTTTTTTGCATTACCGGGATGTAAAGTGAACACAACGCGATATACAACGGCATTCTCAATGCATCGCGGCGGCAGGTACGCAAATCACCGGGAGCTTACCAGAGTAAGTGACTGGCGTGAGTGGACGAAGCCAACAAAGAGGCAGCAGGAATGAATAAGTATATGTTTCGATGGCCGGTTCGGGTCTACTACGAAGATACCGATGCCGGTGGTGTGGTTTACCACGCCAGCTACGTCGCTTTTTATGAAAGAGCACGTACAGAGATGCTGCGCCACCATCACTTCAGTCAGCAGGTTTTGTTGGCTGAGCGAGTTGCCTTCGTGGTTCGCAAAATGACGCTTGAATATTTTGCGCCCGCCAGACTCGACGACATGCTCGAAATCCAGACGGAAATATCTTCGATGCGAGGCACCTCTTTGGTCTTCACGCAGCGAATCGTCAACGCCGAGAATACAGTGTTAAACGAAGCTGAGGTTCTCATTGTGTGCGTTGATCCACTCTTAATGAAGCCTCGTGCGCTTCCCAAGTCTATTGTCGCGGAGTTTAAGCAGTGACTGACATGAATATCCTTGATTTGTTCCTGAAGGCCAGCCTTCTGGTTAAACTTATCATGTTGATTTTGATTGGTTTTTCTATCGCTTCCTGGGCTATCATTATTCAGAGAACGCGTATCCTCAATACGGCAACCCGCGAGGCTGAGGCCTTTGAAGACAAGTTCTGGTCGGGTATTGAGCTTTCTCGCCTGTATCAGGAAAGCCAGGGGCGTCGAGATAACCTGGCCGGTTCGGAACAGATTTTCTATAGTGGTTTCAAAGAGTTTGCCCGTCTGCATCGCGCAAACAACCATGCGCCAGAGGCGGTGGTTGAAGGGGCATCGCGCGCCATGCGTATCTCCATGAACCGCGAGCTGGAAACCCTGGAAACGCATATCCCGTTCCTCGGAACCGTCGGCTCCATCAGCCCCTATATCGGCCTGTTTGGTACCGTTTGGGGGATTATGCATGCCTTCATCGCCCTTGGTGCGGTGAAGCAGGCGACTCTGCAGATGGTTGCGCCGGGTATCGCCGAAGCGCTTATCGCCACGGCAATTGGCCTGTTTGCAGCAATCCCGGCGGTAATGGCCTATAACCGTTTGAACCAACGAGTGAACAAACTTGAACTGAACTACGACAACTTTATGGAAGAGTTCACCGCGATTCTGCACCGTCAGGCGTTTACCAGCAGCGAAAGCAATAAGGGGTAAGCCATGGCCAAAGCACGTGGACGCGGACGCGGACGTCGCGAACTGAAGTCCGAGATCAACATCGTTCCGCTGCTGGATGTCTTGTTGGTGCTGCTGCTGATCTTTATGGCAACAGCGCCGATCATTACGCAGAGCGTAGAGGTCGACCTGCCGGATGCTACCGAATCGCAGGCGGTTAAAAGCAACGACGAACCGCCGGTGATCGTTGAAGTTTCCGGCGTCGGGCAGTACAGCGTGAAAGTTGGCCAGGAAACGCTGTCGCAGCTGCCGCCGGAGCAGGTTATTGCCGAAGCGAAGCGCCGACTCGAGGCCAATGAGAAAACGGTGTTCCTGATCGGCGGCGCGAAGGACGTACCTTACGATGAAATTATTAAAGCGCTTAACCTGTTGCATAGCGCAGGGGTTAAATCGGTTGGCTTAATGACCAAGCCTATTTAATCGCTTCAGATATGTGCGCCCGCCGGACGCAGGCGACGAGATAAACAGGCTCGTCGCCTGCGAGAAAAGCGGGAACAGGCGAACAGTTTTTGGGAACCGATAGTGTCAAAGGCAACCGAACAAAACGACAAGCTTAAACGAGCCATCATAGTTTCAGTCGTGCTGCACATCATTCTGATCGCGCTGCTGATCTGGAGTTCGTTCGATGAGCATCTGGATACTTCGTCCGGTGGAGGAGGAGGCTCTTCCATTGATGCGGTGATGGTCGATCCTGGGGCGGTCGTTAACAACTACAACCGTCAGCAGCAGCAGCAGGCCAGTTCGCGCCGTGCCGCTGAGCAACGCGAAAAGCAGGCTCAGCAGCAGGCCGAAGAGCTGCGTGAAAAACAAGCCGCAGAGCAGGAGCGCCTGAAGCAGCTGGAGCAGGATCGTCTGCAGGCTCAGGAAGCGGCTAAAGAAGCGAAAGAACAGCAGAAACAGGCTGAAGAGGCCGCAGAGAAAGCGGCTGCAGCGGCGAAAGCGCAAGCGGATACTCAGGCTAAAGAAGCGCAGGAAGCGGCGGCGAAAGCCGCTGCCGATGCAAAAGCGAAGGCTGATGCCCAGGCTAAAGTAGCGGAAGCTGCGGCAGCCAAGGCCGCAGCCGATGCGAAAAAGCAGGCGGAAGCTGAAGCGGCGAAAGCCGCAGCTGACGCGCAGAAGAAGGCCGAGGCGAAAGCGGCGGCAGACGCGCAGAAGAAAGCTGAAGCCGATGCGGCTAAAAAAGCGCAGCAGCAGGCTGAGAAGAAAGCCCAGCAGGACGCGGCTAAACAGGCCGCCGCCGAGAAGGCTGCGGCAGAGAAAGCCGCTGCAGCCAAAGCCGCCTCTGAAAAGGCCGCGACTGAAAAAGCGGAGAAAGCCGCTGCCGCCAAAGCTGCAGCAGCAGAAAAAGCGGCCGCTGATAAAGCAGCTAAAGCCGCTGCTGCTAAGGCTGCCGCGGCGAAGAAAGCTGCGGCAGCTAAAGAAGCTGACGGCGTTGACGACCTGCTCGGTGACCTGAGCTCGGGTAAGAATGCGCCGAAAGGTGGTGGAGCCAAAGGTCAGGGGCAGCCGTCGAACTCAACCGGCACCTCGGGCAGCAACGGCGGGGCGTCTGGCGCAGATATCAGCGGCTACGCGTCGCAGATTCGTAATGCTATTCAGAGCCGATTGTACGGTGCTGATTTGTATGCAGGAAAGTCTTGTGTGCTGCATATTAAGCTGGGTCCTGATGGACAATTGCTTGATATACAACAGGAAGGTGGGGATCCGGCTCTTTGCCAGGCAGCATTGACTGCGGCCAAAGCGGCGAGGATTCCGAAACCACCTAGCCAGGCAGTTTATGAGAAAATAAAAGATGCCAAACTAGACTTTAAACTGTAATAGTTTTCCCCGTGAAAACGGGGCAAAACAATCTATGGTTGTCACCGGGTTTTGGTAGTTTTGTGTATTTGAGTTTGTTAACATTCTGCTAAATTATCGTGGGCTTTCCGCCCGGATAAGGGAGATATGATGAAGCAGGCATTACGAGTAGCATTTGGTTTTTTAATGCTGTGGGCGGCTGTGCTGCACGCAGAAGTACGTATCGAGATCACCCAAGGGGTCGACTCGGCACGCCCGATCGGCGTTGTACCGTTCCAGTGGGCCGGACCGGGTGCTGCACCTGAAGATATTGGCGGTGTGGTGGCGGCTGACCTGCGCAACAGCGGTAAATTCAACCCGTTGGATCGCTCGCGTCTGCCTCAACAGCCGGGAACCGCGCAGGAAGTTCAACCTGCCGCATGGTCCGCGCTGGGTATTGACGCCGTGGTCGTAGGTCAGGTCACGCCAAACCCGGACGGTTCTTACAATGTTGCCTACCAGCTGGTCGACACCGGCGGTGCGCCGGGCACGATTCTGGCACAAAACTCTTATAAGGTGACTAAACAGTACCTTCGCTATGCGGGTCACACCGCCAGCGATGCGGTATTTGAGAAGCTGACCTCTATTAAGGGCGCGTTCCGTACCCGTATTGCTTACGTTGTACAGACCAACGGCGGCCAGTTCCCGTATGAGCTGCGCGTTTCCGACTACGATGGCTACAACCAGTTTGTTGTCCACCGTTCGCCGCAGCCGCTGATGTCTCCGGCATGGTCTCCGGACGGCTCTAAGCTGGCTTACGTCACCTTCGAAAGCGGTCGTTCTGCGCTGGTCGTTCAGACTCTGGCTAACGGAGCAGTGCGTCAGATTGCCTCGTTCCCGCAGCACAACGGCGCGCCGGCGTTCTCGCCGGACGGCAGCAAGCTGGCCTTCGCACTGTCGAAAACCGGTAGCCTGAACCTGTACGTGATGGATCTGGGCTCTGGTCAGATTCGCCAGGTGACCAACGGTCGCAGCAACAACACCGAACCAACCTGGTTCCCGGACAGTCAGAACCTGGCCTTTACTTCTGACCAGGCCGGTCGTCCGCAGGTGTACAAAGTCAGCGTTGGCGGCGGTACTCCGCAGCGTATTTCCTGGGAAGGTTCGCAAAACCAGGATGCGGACGTCAGCAGCGACGGTAAATTTATGGTAATGGTGAGCTCGGCCAGCGGCCAGCAGCACATTGCCAAACAAGATCTGGTAGCGGGTGGCGTACAAGTTCTGTCGTCAACGTTCCTGGACGAAACGCCAAGTCTGGCACCTAACGGCACTATGGTAATCTACAGCTCTTCTCAGGGGATGGGATCCGTGCTGAATCTGGTTTCTACAGATGGGCGTTTCAAAGCGCGTCTTCCGGCGACTGATGGACAGGTAAAATTCCCTGCCTGGTCTCCGTATCTGTGATAATAAATAATTGATTATTAAAGGAATCAAAGAAATGCAACTGAACAAAGTGCTGAAAGGGCTGATGATCGCTCTGCCGGTTATGGCAATCGCGGCGTGTTCTTCCAACAAGAACGCCAGCAACGACCAGAGCGGTGAAGGCATGCTGGGTGCCGGCACTGGTATGGATGCTAACGCTAACGGCGGCAACATGTCTTCCGAAGAGCAGGCTCGTCTGCAGATGCAGCAGCTGCAGCAGAACAACATCGTTTACTTCGATCTGGACAAGTACGATATCCGTTCTGACTTCGCTGCAATGCTGGATGCGCACGCTAACTTCCTGCGTAGCAACCCGTCCTATAAAGTGACCGTTGAAGGTCACGCGGATGAGCGCGGTACTCCGGAATACAACATCGCTCTGGGTGAGCGTCGTGCTAACGCCGTTAAGATGTATCTGCAGGGCAAAGGTGTTTCTGCTGACCAGATCTCCATCGTTTCTTACGGTAAAGAAAAACCTGCAGTACTGGGCCACGACGAAGCGGCTTACGCCAAAAACCGTCGCGCCGTACTGGTTTACTAAGAGAATTGCATGAGCAGTAACTTCAGACATCATCTGTTGAGTCTGTCGTTACTGGTTGGCATAGCGGCCCCCTGGGCCGCTTTTGCTCAGGCGCCAATCAGTAGTGTCGGCTCAGGCTCGGTCGAAGACCGCGTCACTCAACTCGAGCGTATTTCTAACGCTCACAGTCAGCTTTTAACTCAGCTTCAGCAACAGCTCTCCGATAACCAGAACGATATTGATTCCCTGCGCGGTCAGATTCAGGAAAGTCAGTATCAGCTTAATCAGGTTGTTGAGCGCCAGAAACAGATCCTGCTGCAAATTAACGGTATGAGCAGCGGTGGGGCTACGCCGGATGCACAGGCGCCGGCGGCATCGTCCGGTGACGGGCTGGGCGCAGCGGCCGCTACGGCGGCTCCAGCGGCGAACTCCGGCGCTCCGGCGCTGACCGGAGATGCCAATACTGATTACAACGCCGCTATTGCGCTGGTGAAGGATTCGTCCCGCCAGGATGATGCGATGGCTGCGTTTCAGAATTTCGTTAAAAAGTACCCGGATTCAACCTATCAACCGAACGCCAACTACTGGCTCGGTCAGTTGAATTACAACAAGGGGAAAAAGGATGATGCGGCCTACTATTTTGCTTCGGTGGTGAAGAATTACCCTAAATCCCCAAAAGCGCCGGATGCGATGTTTAAAGTCGGCGTGATCATGCAGGACAAAGGTGATACCGCTAAAGCGAAGGCCGTTTACCAGCAGGTGGTCGGTAAGTTTCCTGGGACCGATGGCGCGAAACAAGCGCAAAAACGCCTTAACGCTCTCGGCTGATTATGCCATGACCAGAAATTGCAGTATTTCTGGTCGTGTCGCGTGAATCCTAAGCAGTCAGATGTTTTTTATCGAAATACTTGTTGCGCTGAATTCTTAAATCAGTAATATATGCCGCCGTTGCCAAGGGATATCGAACAAGCCTGAAGCGACGAAAAAAGTGGGTCGTTAGCTCAGTTGGTAGAGCAGTTGACTTTTAATCAATTGGTCGCAGGTTCGAATCCTGCACGACCCACCAATCGTTCTGGTGGAACGCGATAGTAAAACGTGAAGGATAACGTTGCATTAGCAACGGCCCGTAGGGCGAGGCGAAGCCGAGTCATCCTGCACGACCCACCACTAATTAATTACTAAGTTAATTAGTAGCAGTATCCAGCGTAGTATCGGGTGATTAGCTCAGCTGGGAGAGCACCTCCCTTACAAGGAGGGGGTCGGCGGTTCGATCCCGTCATCACCCACCACTCGGGTCGTTAGCTCAGTTGGTAGAGCAGTTGACTTTTAATCAATTGGTCGCAGGTTCGAATCCTGCACGACCCACCAATTTTAACGTCTTACTCAGATGTTAAGCGTGAAGGATAACATTGCGCAGCAATGGCCCGTAGGGCGAGCGCAAGCGAGTCATCCTGCACGACCCACCAATTTTATTGGTGACGAGTGAAGAATAATTCAGGTAGTACCCGAGCGGGTCGTTAGCTCAGTTGGTAGAGCAGTTGACTTTTAATCAATTGGTCGCAGGTTCGAATCCTGCACGACCCACCAACGCTTAAGGTATTTATCGGTAGAGACAGTGAAGGATAACGTTGCACAGCAACGGCCCGTAGGGCGAGGCAAAGCCGAGTCATCCTGCACGACCCACCAGCCTGAATGATTAAAGTAGTAAACCCGCAAGGGGTCGTTAGCTCAGTTGGTAGAGCAGTTGACTTTTAATCAATTGGTCGCAGGTTCGAATCCTGCACGACCCACCAAATTTAGAAAAAAGCGCCTTTAGGCGCTTTTTTCGTTTCTGCGCACTATGCTCAACCGTGCAGGATGAGAACCTGCAGCAGGTTCGACAAAATCGCCGGGAGTGATTTTGCATCGCCACTTGTGGCGACCCGTAGGGCGAGTCTCAGGATGAGACGAGTGATATCCTGCACGACCCACCAATGTAAAAAGGCGCCCTAAAGGCGCCTTCAGATTGATGACAAAGTCCTGGCCGTGAGGCCAGGACTTTGATCTAATAAGGTCAGTGCAAAAAATGGACTGACTGCCATGCTTAGAGAACCTTCCCCCCATCAATATCAGTTTGAAACCATTACT